>JAPLTN010000039.1 GCA_026398135.1 Verrucomicrobiota bacterium | reverse complement strand
GAAGTTGGTTTAAAAACCGAACTGGAACTGCTCTCCGCCGACCTGCCGCGCCTCGGCATCCTCACCTGCTTTTCATGGATTCGGCAGGGGTTATTATACGTTTGAATGCGAAATGGTATAAGTCCTTTTCTGAGAAATAACTAATAGGGTAGTTTCAACTAAAATGAAAAAATACTTCCTTAAGTTAATGGCATTTTTGCCATTTGCCTTGGCGCTTGTTAGCCAAGCTTGTGCCGCCTACAATCCAAAGGCTACTATTGCTAAATTTTACTTTTCTGGAAATACCGTTCCAGAAGTAAAATTATACGACGAGAATTATGTTGGTAATTTAGGGCGTCCCTTTACAATAGATGTAAAAGTGGAGATTAGGAGTGTTTTCACCAAAGACGGCAAGATTGAGAGTTATAAAGGCAATGTTCCACGTCCATGTTTGACAGCGTGGGTCAGGTACGTGACGGTGCCTGTAACTATTTGGGGGTCTGGTGGTGACACTAAAAAAATGAAAGTTGTTAAAGAATATATGAATGCCCCTTTACCTTTTGCTAACTGGGGCTATAAATTTAGAGGTTTTACATACACTCTTGTTACAAACAGAAATCAGTACATTGTTGCTAGTCCTGTTGTTCCTGTTACTGATCCCAATTACGGTCAGAATACCATATATATAGAATTGGTTAAAGCGAAAAGCCCGTAGTGCCATAATGCTGCCCTCCCGAAGGAGGGCGTGTTTTGACGATTCTACGCACGATCCGAGGGCATAGGGCTGAGGAGCTGTTACATGGAAAGCTACTGACTGATAGGAAGTTGGATTTTGCCGGGGATCGTATCGGTTCGTTTCAACAGGATCGGGGCGTTAGCTGGTTGGATCAGCTCTGAATTCCACTTTTTGCTTTGGGTTTTGGGCTATGTAGCGATGTAACGCCAAAACCCTGGACAAACTAGACTTATTTCAACGCAAAGCCGCCAAGGCGCTAAGATAATGAACAGAAGGGCTTTTGTCTTTCTCTGCGCCTGTGATTCTCTGCGTTAAAAGTCTGAAAGCAAGCGGTGGTTGTTATAAGGCCTGCGGCGAGTAGTGTGGCGTCGGCAAGTACAGGGTGTATTGTTTCCGGGTTTGGCTTTCGGTATTTGGGGATGCGATCAGGGCTTGCCGGGCGAGCCGGCATCGGGATCGATCAGTCCGATGTCCACGTAGCGGTTGGGGGCCGCGTTGACGGCCTCCACGGTGATGACATTCCGGCCGGCGGGCAGGGTGATTTTGGGCAACGGAACGGTGATGTAGTCGTTTGGAGGCTGGTTGCCCGCATAGACCTCATTGCCATTGAACCAGATGCGGATGCTCAGACCGCTATAGCGCAGGTAGAGGGCGGGATTGGAGACCGGGGTTTCAAGGTCAAAACTCCGTCGCAGGAAGAGACGGTTGCCGAACCCAAGGGTGGTGGGAAACGTGACCGGTCCATAATCGGCGATGCCGGCATCACCGAAGGCCATCTCTCCTTCTTTCCAAGCCGAATCGTCATAATCGAGCGCTTTCCAGTTACCCGCAGGTTTCACGTCATCGGCGTATTTCCAAAGCGGCCGCGGGTAGGACCGCTTGGCACTCACATGGCCCGCCTTGTCGATCTCCACGGCAACCAAGCCAGGCCGGATGGAGAACGGCGCAAAGTCATCGGAGCCAAAGTAGGTCGACCACCAGTTTCCCCCGGTGTCCTTGAATAAGTAGTTGTGACCGCAGTGGGGTAGGGCTCGCTTCACCGGTTCGTAAGGACCGTAGATGGAATCAGAAACTGAAGTGTAATAGTCGTAGGTTAGGGGAAGCGTTTTGTCGTTGTGGTGAGGCTTGCCGGCATTACCCAGAATGTATTTCCCGTTTACTTTGATCACCGAGATGCCCTCGGCCCATTGGTATTTTCCCCCCTTGATCTCGACCTTACGCGGGGACTCGGCCAGCGCGGTCATGTCGTCGTTCATCCGTGCGATTCCGTAGCCCTCCCAGAGAAAATAAACCTTGCCGTCATCGTCCTCGAACAATGAGCCGTCGAAGGCGGGCGGCATGGTACCGTCGGTTTTGATATCGGTGTAGGGACCCTCCGGTTTTCCGGTGGTACTCCGGAGAAGGCCGGACCGGGAGTTCCCATTCCCTGGCGTGCGATAGTTGAGGCCATAAACGATCCAATAGTTGCCTTTGATGAAGTGGATTTCGGGCGCGTAGATCGAACGGCGAAAAATGCCGGATTTTGGGTCGTTGACTCCTTTCTGCCAGGTGGAGTCCTTCTCGAATGTCCATACATAACCCATGGTCTCCCAATTCACCAGATCCCTGGAACGCCAAAGAGGGATGCCGTTGTTTCTATCCCAGCCTCTCACGTTCTCGTTGTTCGGAGCCACCTCGGTGGGAAGGGTGTTTTTGTCCATCTCGGTGCCGGTCATGTAATAATATCCGTCTCCACCGCGCGTGATTTGGGGATCCCGCAAGGGAATATCGAGAAGCTTGCGCAGAGGCAGTCCGCCGAGCGTGTTTACATCACGTGCCGCAGGTAGCAGCACCTTGACGGAGGAGGCGGCCGGTGGAGCATTTGGAACTTTAACCCATTTCGAGGCGGCGCGTTCAGGCACCACACCGATATCGGCCTTGACGGGTTTGTCCGCGGCGGAAAGTCCATGCAGGAATGAGGAGAGAAGCAGAACGGAAACGAGGAGGGGGGTGGTTTTCATGGTTTTTTGGCTGGGTTCACTAACTGCTTGATAATAAAATAAAAATGGGCTTCTGCCGAGGGTCGGGCTTCAGGGGTTTTATCAATATCTAACCACGCCCGAGTGAGGCGCGACCTTTCTGGAGAGCAACTCTGGTTTTCTGCCGTCGATGTGGAAACAGGCCCGAAATCGGGTTTAACCCAAACGGATGTCAGCTCCGGTGGTGACACAGGCATTCTTGCCTGTGGGTTTGGCGCGGAGCCCGGCTATCTGAGCACAGACAGGAATGTCTGGGTCACTTCGGCGGCTATGCTGACATCGCTTTGAGTTATACCCCCCCCCCGAAATCGCCTTCGTAAGTCTTTGTTTTTAAAGACATATTACTATTTTTATAACAGGGGGAGGCGTGATGTTAGTTACCGGCCAATAAGTTGACTGCGCAGAAAGTCGGCCTCCTCGGTTTTGTAGGGGGTGCCGTCAGGATGGAGGATGTCGTGAAACCAGAGCTCAGGTTCTCCTTGCGCAGCTTGTTTCCAGGTGCCCCACGCAAATTTTGTTTGGGTTTTTCCATCGACGAACCCCCAGTTGTAGGCGGCCACTTTCTCGCGTTTAAACACCGGCAGATTATTCTGAAATGTAGAACCAAGGGTACGTGCCATGTATTCCGTACAAAGCACCGGGCGGCCAAAGGTCTTTAGCGCAGCGATTATCTCCGTATGATTCTCCGCCGTAGAATAATAATGGTAGCTGATTACGTCACTGAGTTCGATTAGTAACTTATTGGTTCCGTTAATTTTATCCGCAATTTTCATCTCTCCTGTCCAAATCCCGGCGGTGAGCGGTTGGGTGGGACCGGCGGACCTCGCCCAGGCAAAAACCTGGGGCAGGTAGCCGACAATCACTCGCTCCTTGTCGGGCAGTTCGATGCGGGCGATTGAAGGGGCGCTTCGGTTGACGTTGTTGGGCTCGTTCCAGAGATCCCAGACTGCCACGCGGTCGTCGTCCTTGAACCGGCCAATGACCGCCTTCACGTAGGCTTCCAGGTCGGCAAACTTCAAAGGGTCGGCCAGAATATCCCGTCCCGGGGACTGTACCCAACCAGAGAGGATAACCCCGGGTGTGGGCGCAGGCTGCGGGCCGGCCTTGGGCTCGGGATTCCAGCAGCTATCAAAGAACACGAGCATGGGCCGAATCTTGTGCTTGGCGCAAATTGCCAGAAAGCGATCCACCCGACCGAGAAAGCCCTCGGGATCCTGCTTCCAGGCCAGATCGTGAAGGAAGACCCTCGCGGAGTTGAATCCCAAATGGGCCGCCCACCCGAGTTCGCGGTCGATGAGCTCGGGCGACCAGGTTGCGGCCTGCCACATTTCCAGCTGGTTTACCGCATTAGACGGAGTGTAATTCGGACCCACCAACCAGCCGGATTTCTCCTGCCATGCGAGTGCGTTTTGCTCAGACCAGCGCTCGACGGGTGCGGCGAACAGGCAGGGAATAAGAAAAGCCAGGAAAATACTATTTAGTAATCGATGCTGCATGGGGATAGCTCAGGGGTTCGTCGGATTAGAAAGAGACCCAATCTGCGATCAAGGAATTAAGCTGACGGTTGATCTCTCCGCTGACGCACAACGATTTCCCGGAAAGTTTTCAGACCATGAGCATTGCCGGAATCAAAGCTTCCATCACTAAGATGAACGCACGGCAGCGACGTGAAATAGAGATTTATCTTCTCAGCCTTCGTGCCGCCACTCCAGCTTGGAAGAATCTTTTCCCGCGCGGGGTGGTGGATTGGGAAGACGCGAGGCGCGGGCGGTAGCGGATGCAGCGCATGGCGAGAGTGGGCTGCGAAAACTCTGGTCATCAGACACGGGGAAAGGTCCGCAGTTTCGCGGGGGCGGACCGGTCGGGACGGGTCTCCGGGCTATCCCCGCTACAGGCCTAGACTCTGGAACGAACTAGACCGGGCAAGGGGGACGACCCGGTAAAAATTCGCTGCGGTTGACGCTCAGGGGTATTTCTTTAGCGTGGTCTCATGAGCGTCGAAGAAGTCAAAGAACGCATCGCCAAGATGAACGCGCGGCAGCGCCGGGAGATTCAGCTTTATTTGATTCAGCTCCGCAGCGAGACGCCTGCCTGGAAAAGGGAGGCCGCCCGTCGCAATCGTGAGCTACTGGCTGGCCAGGGCATCACCCTTGCAGAGGCGCGTAAGCGTCTCGGTGTTTAAGGGGCGGACTGTGCGTTATTCACATACCATCCATGAGGACGCGCTACGCGCCCTGTTCGCGTTAAGCGTTCCCGAGCGAAGAAAAATGCTGAGGGAATGCGAAAGCATTACCCGGCGTCCCTCCATTGAGCCGGATTATATTCGCTCCGAAGCCGATGGTCGCGCCATGTCTGTGGTTATTCGGTGTAACTAAGCCATCGTTTACTGGGTCGATCACGGTGAGCGATTGGTTTACATTTCCCGAATCGAACCCGCAGATTAAATTTTCGCCTGTCACCATGCGCTACCTTTCCACCCGCGGCCAATCTCCCTCCCTCGGCTTTTCCGATGCCGTTGCCACCGGCCTCGCACCGGATGGCGGCTTATATCTGCCCGAGGTGCTTCCGCAATTCACCGCCGCCGACCTCGCGCGCTTCGCGCCGCTATCGTATCCGGAGCTGTGCTTCGAATTCCTGTCGCGTTTCGCCACCGACATCCCGGCCGATACCCTGCGCGCGCTGATCGCCAAGAGCTACACCACCTTCTCCCACGCCGAGATCGCTCCGGTGGTGAAGCTCGACGCCCGCACCTACGTGCTGGAGCTTTTCCACGGTCCCACACTGGCGTTCAAGGACTTCGCCCTCCAGCTCCTCGGCAACCTTTACGGCAACCAGTGCCAGGTGCGCGGCCAGACGATCAACGTGCTTGGCGCCACTTCCGGCGATACCGGCTCGGCCGCGATTCACGGCCTGCTGGGCAAGCCCGGCGTCGCCATCTTCATCGCCTACCCGGACGGCCGCACTTCGCCCTTGCAGGAACGGCAGATGGCCTGCACCGGCGCTAGTAACGTCCACGCCCTCGCCATCGACGGTACGTTCGACGACGCCCAGGCTGCGTTGAAGGAATTGTTCGCCGACCAGGAGTTTCGCACCCGGCATCGCCTGAGTGCGGTCAACTCCATCAATCTCGCCCGCATCCTCGCCCAGTGCGTTTACTACCTCTGGGCCTATCTGCGACTGCCCGCCGGGGTGCGCAACGAGATCGAGTGGGTCGTGCCCACGGGGAATTTTGGCAACGTGCTGGCGGGTTGGCTGCTCCGAAAGATGGGCGTGCCGTTACGTGGTTTCCGGGTCGCCACCAACCATAACGACATCCTCTACCGCCTCTTCACCACGGGCGATTACCGGGTGGGCACGGTAACGCCCTCGCTCGCGCCTTCGATGGACATCCAGGTGTCGAGCAACTTTGAGCGCTTCCTGTATTACAGCGTTGGCCAAGACGCCGCGAAGGTACGCGAGATTATGGGCACCTTCAAGACTACCGGGGCCTACACCTTTGCCAATTTTAACGCCGACGGCTTTTCTGCCTCGCGTTGCAATGACGCCGAGATTCCCGGGCTGATCCGGCAGGTATATCAGGATTTTCGGTATATCGCCGATCCGCACACCGCCTGCGGGTTTAAGTCGCTGGCCAAGGACCGCCCGAGCATCGTGCTGGCCACCGCCAGTCCGGCCAAGTTTCCCGAGACCATCGTGTCGGCCATCGGCATCGAGCCGACCGCCCCGAGTTTGGAGGCGCTCAAGGCCAAGCCGCTGGTAAAACAAAAACTCCCGGCGGACGCCGCCGCGATTCGCGCTTATCTGGACCGCCACGCGGTATAGGCATTTTACTCATGTAGGGCGGGGTGCGGCGACCCCGCCCTACATTTTTCGTATGGCCTGCCGGACGGGCAGGAGACAGGTCAGACGGTGACGAACGCGATGCTCTTGATCTCGACGCGCTCGCTCGGGGTGCTGCGCTCGGGACCGCCGGTCGGCACGGTGGCGATGGCTTCGAGGACCGCGTCGCCTTTGATCAGCTGGCCGAAGGCGGTGTATTGTTTGTCGAGGAACTTGGCGTCGCCATGGCAGATGAAAAACTGCGAGCCGGCGCTGTCAGGGTTGGCCGAGCGGGCGGCGGAGAGCACGCCGCGCACATGGGACTTGGAGTTGAACTCGGCCTTGATCTGGTAGCCGGGGCCGCCGGTGCCGGGGACGCCGCGCGCGCCTTGCTTGGAGTTGGGGCAGCCGCCCTGGATCATGAAGCCCTTGATAATGCGGTGGAAGGCGGTGCCATCGTAGAAACCCTGTTTGGCGAGTTTCTTAAAGTTCTCGACGTGGCCGGGGGCGACATCGGGCCAGAATTCCAAGGTGATTTCGCCCTTGGTGGTGGTTACGACTGCAACTTCTTTGGTGGTGCTCATGGATAAAATGAAAGCCGCAGCGTCGCGCTCGCGCCCGGCCCCTGCAAGCCCGCACTCGTGCGCGCGGCGGGGCGATTTTTTGCCGGGCGGATTGAGTGGCTGGGGCATGACGCGGCCGGAGTGGTGTCGGCGGCGAGCGTGCGGGCGGCGATCGCTGCCGGGGCCGCCGGCGTGGTGATAATGGCGGCGAACAACGAGACCGGCGTGGTGCAGCCCTGGTCGGAAATCGCGGCGGTGTGCCGGGCGGAGGCGGTGCCCTACCTGTGCGACGCGACGCAGTGGCTGGGCAAGTTGCCCGGAGCAGGTTTGGGCGCGTGCGGTGCGTGGGTGATCGCGAGCGGGCACAAGTTTGGCGCGCCTAAGGGCGTCGGCTTCGTGAAGCTCCCGGCAGGCCGAGCCGAGCCGGATTTTCGCGTGCAAGGCGGCGGGTTGCAGGAAGGCGGGCGCCGGGCGGGCACGGAGGACGTGGCCAGCATCGCCGCGCTTTCGGCAGCGCTGGTCGAGTGCGAGCAGCGGCACGTGATCTGGGAGTCGCAACGGGAGGGCTGGCGGCGCGCGTTTGAACGCGAGTTGGTGGTGACCTTGCCGGGAACTCGGATTGTGGCTGCCGATGCGGACCGTTTATGGAACACGGTTTTCGCGTTGATGCCCCACGGCGAGGCGACGCGCTGGATCGCAAGGCTGGATAAGCGCGAGGTGCAGGTGTCCACCGGTGCAGCCTGCACAACCGGGAAAGACGGGCCGTCGCACGTGTTGGCAGCGTTAGGCGTGACGCCCGAGGAGTCTCGGCGGGCACTGCGGATCAGCGCAGGGTGGGGGACTACGGAAGCGGACTGGGCTGCGTTGCTCGCCGCATTGCGCGGGGTGTCAACCGAGCTGGCTCAATAACCGTGCTATTGGGATACGGATGAGGAGTATATTCTCCTTTTTGCCGTCTATTCCTATGTCCACCCTGCCCCCGCCCCTGAATTTCGCTTTGGTCGGGTGCGGTGCTATTGCGACGACTCAGGCGAATGCGCTGAGAGAATTACCTGCTTTGGTATGCCTGAGCCATTGCGTGGATGAAGATCCGGCCAAGGCCGCCGCTTTCGCTGCTAAATATAAACTTTCTGTGGCAAGCTGGGTAGCAGTCCTCGCGAACCCGCACATTGACGCCATCGCGCTCTGCGTGCCTAGCGGACTGCATACGTGCATGGGCGCGGAGGCGCTGCGCGCCGGGAAGCATGTGATCATTGAAAAACCGATGGCGGCTTCCGTATCCGGGTGCGATGAGCTTATCGCCGCGCAGCAGGCATCCGGCCGCCAACTCGCGATTATTTGCCAACACCGTTTCGACCCTGCCAGCCAGGCGATCCATGCGTTGCTGCAAAAAAACGCGTTGGGTCGGCTGATTGCCGCCGAGGTTCGCATCGCATGGTTTCGCACTCAGGAGTATTATGATTCTGGCGCGGGGCGCGGCACCTGGGCGATGGACGGAGGCGGTTGTTTAATGACGCAAGGAATTCACACGCTGGATTTGCTTCTCTGGTTTTGTGGCCCGGTCCGGGAGGTTTCCGCCCGGGTGGCCACCGCCGCCCACCAACGCATAGAGGTCGAGGACTTGGTTTGCGCCACGCTGACTTTTGCCAACGGAGCGTTGGGAACCTTGTTCGCCAGCACCGCTACCTATCCGGGGTTTCCTGCGCGACTCGCGTTGCACGGGACGGAAGGCACGGCAGTATTGGAAGGCGATGAACTGCACGTCCTGGCCTTGAAGGGGCAGCCCGTCGTCAAGGGCCCGCCCGCCTCGGCTCAATCGGTCCAGGTCGCCACGGGAGGTACCCGCCTCGCCACGCAGGAAACGGCGGCCAGTTCGACCGACTCGGCTTGGAAGTGGGGCGACGCTCACCGCGAGCAATTCGCAGATTTTATCGCCGCGATTCACGAAAACCGACCGCCCTTGGTAGATGGGGACGCCGGTCGCGCTGCCGTTGCCCTTATCCAAGCCATTTATCAATCCTCGCGCTCCGGTCTCTCCGTCCGTTTATAGATCGATTGTAACTCACCTGGTGCTCTCTCCCTGCGCCCCCTTATTCTACATGCCGCTCATTCCTCTCGAAGATAATTTTGCCGATGTGATCGCCAAGGCCCAGCGCGGTTACGGCATCACCGACGCCGAGCTCGCCACCCGCGCCGAAATCACGCCCGCCGAGCTCGATGCCATCAAGGCTGGCGAGGCCCGTCTGCCTCTCATTCGCCGTCTTGCCCGGCACCTTAAACTTTCGCCCGACGCTCTTGAGGTTTTGGCCAAAAAAGAAGCCTACCCGAAAGCACCGATTTTCCCGCGCGGTCTGGCCATGTTTAACACCCCCTTCCGCACCCAGACGGTGAACAACTACCTGGTTTGGGATCCCAAGTCCCGCGAGGCCGCCGTGATCGACACCGGAACCGACGCCACCGATTTGATCGACTTCATCGCCGCCGAAAAACTCCGGGTAAAGTGCATCCTGCTCACGCACACGCACGAAGATCACATCGCCGCGCTCTCGGCTCTCGTGAAGGCAACCGGTGCCGAAGTTTGGTCGGGAGAGCGCGAGCCCGTCGATTTTCCCGGCGCGCGGACCTTTGCCGCCAACGACTATTTCCACCTCGGCGTGATCGCCATCAAGGCCTTGGCGACTTGGGGGCATTCGCCCGGTCTTACCACGTTTTATGTGCAAGGGCTGAGCTGGCCGCTCGCCCTTTGCGGCGACGCCCTTTTCTCCTCCTCGATCGGCGGCAGCCCTACCCATTTCCGGGAGCAGTTAAAAAACACCCGCGCCCGCATCTTTAGTTTGCCCAAGGATACCGTCATCGGTCCCGGCCACGGGCCGCTCACCACCCTTGCGCACGAGCGGAAATACAACCCGTTTTTCGCCCCGGATCGCATCTTTAAAATCGACCCCGCCGACCCGACTGGCGCCACGGCTGACTCCACGCCCCAGAAACCCGCGCGCGCCGTCGCCCTGCCCGCCAAGCCTCGCGCCGGCAAAGCCGGTCGCACCGATCTCAACCAGGCGAAACCCGGCCCGCAGACCAAGAAACCCTCCAAGTCCGCCCGCCCCGGACGCGAAGGCCAAGTGGCATTCAAATCCCGCCGCTCCCGCTCCAAATAAATCCTCCCCTTGGCGGTTTGCTCCTTATTCTAGTGCGCTTTCAAGTTGAGCTGCCTAGGCCGTCCCCGGCCAATTCCGACATTCTGCTCATCTTGACTGCGCATTGGAATCACCCTTTTCGTTTTTAAATCATTCTACCGCATAATGATCAGCACCCTTCGACGCCAGACCCTCTTTATCCTTGGGCTAGCCCTAAGCCTGAGCGTTACCCTGATCGTCATCGCCACCGATGGCGAGCTGCGCGAGCGCTTGGGTGATACCTATTGGGTGCTTGGACTCGCCATTATCGGAGCGATTTTGCTCGTGCTCGCCGGCTATGTTTTTGACCGCAACCTCATCGCCAAGCTCAAGGAGATTAACCACCACGCGAGCGGTAGTCGTGACCACTCTGATCGCGCCGTCAGCAACATCGAGGATAACGCCGACGACCCCGACGAGATCATGGGTTTGGCGCGGAAAATCGAGCAGATGGCCCGCAGTCTGCAAAAAACCGAGGCAAGTTATCGCGCCATCGTTGAGGACCAGGCCGATCTGATTTGCCGGTATAAATCAGACGGACGCCTGACCTTCGTAAACGGTGCCTATGCTCAATTCCTGGGACGCAAACGCACCGAGCTTACCGGTGCGGTCTGGTCTGTTTTGGCCGAAGGGCTGACCCCTTGGCGCGTGCCCGATCCCTGGCCCGAAACATCCAGTTTCGAAACCGTGTTGCTCGATTCGAACGGCAAGAGACACGTTTTTCAATGGTCTCATCGCGCCATTAAAGACCGCGATGACCAACCCATAGAATATCAGTCGGTCGGCCACGATGTCTCCGTGCATAAACAGGCGGAGCTCGCCTTGCGCAACGCCAAGGAAGCCGCCGAGTCCGCTGACCGTGCCAAAAGCGAATTCATCGCCGTCGTCAGCCACGAGATCCGCACCCCTGTTAATGGCGTGCTCGGTTTTATCCGACTGCTGCGCGACACTCCCCTCACAGACGAGCAAGTCGGCTACGCCGAAACCATCCAACGCTGCGGCGAAAGTTTGGAAACGCTGGTTTCCGACATCCTCGACCTCTCCAAGATCGAAGCTGGAAGGCTTGGAATTACCATCGCCCCCTTCGCGTTGCGCGAATGCGTGGATGAGATCAATCGGCTCTTCGCCGCGACCGCCCGGCAGGCGGGTCTTGCCCTGCAAATCGAGATCGCACCCGGCGTTCCTCCCATACTCGAGGGAGACCAGAACAGACTGCGCCAAATTCTATCCAACTTGGTGGGCAATGCCTTGAAGTTTACGGAAAAAGGCGGCGTGACGGTGCGCATCGCGGGCGACTTCGTTCCGGGCGAACCGACCAGCGGCAACGGCGTGCGCGGTTATACTCTACGCGCAGAAATCATCGATACCGGCATAGGCATCGCCGCCTCGGACTACCCCAAACTCTTCAAAGCCTTTAGCCAGCTCGATACTACTTCAACCCGCCGTCGCGGCGGCACCGGCCTCGGCCTCGCCATCTCCAAAAAACTCTGCGAACTCATGGGTGGTGGCATAGCACTGGAGAGCAAGCCCGGCCACGGCTCGACCTTCCGGTTTCATGTTCAGTTCTTCACCGCCAAAGGCGACACCGTGCCGCCTTTCCCCATTCCCGGCGCCAGCCGCTCGGGACCTTGACCGGGATTGATTCGGCCAAGGTCCCTGCTCCGGTTTCGGATCAAACCGAGCGCCACAACGGGGCCATGATCTTGGCCAAGGCCACGACTCCCGCCTCCGAGTCGGCGCGGTTGGGCACTTCGTCGGAGTTGTTAAAGTCGGTCGGCTTGCTGGTCTGGACCACGATTCCATCCGTGCGCGAGACCATGGAAACATCCTCGCCGCTGAGACTGTAATTCACTTCCGGCTGCGGGATGAGCAACGCGAGCTGGCCGCGCACCGGCACCACGGACTCGTCGCCGAGCAAGGCGCGCGCACCATAACCCGTGGCGTGTACGATGGTCTTTTCCGGCAGGCTGGCGAAGTCCGCCACCGTGTTGAATTCACGCCGCACGATACGACCGCCTTCAGCGAGAAAGTCCTGCACCAGGATGCGTTGAAACGAGGCGATGTTAAACACCATCGAGGTCGCGCGTCGCACGTAGGGAACGCCGAAGGGATGGGTGCCGGGCGCGAGTTCCTCGGTGCCTGGAGTGAGATTTTTGACCAGATCGCCAAACTTGCCGAATTTGATCGGACCTTCCTCGGCTTCGCGCTTCTTGCGCAATTCCTCGAAGGGGATCGACGACACCGAATACCGGTCGCGCCACTCCACCGGAGCGCCCGCGATACCAAGCAGAGTCTGGTATTTTTTGTAGGAATCACGGCACATTTTTTCCCACAGCGCGGAGAAAGCCGGCGTCGCCGCCTCCTCCGAGCAGATGCGCGAATCGGGCGACCACACGCCAGTGGCGAATGCCGAACGCGCCTCGTTTGGCCTATCTTTGGCATAGATTGTCACCTTCACGCCGGATTGCTGGAGTAAGAGCGCGGTGGTGAGTCCGATCGCGCCGCAACCGATCACGGCAAACTCACGCTCGCCGGTCGCCAGGGCTTCGCGTACCGCGATGGCGGCCGCACCCCAGGAAAGCGACCAGCCGCTGCCGCCGTGGCCGTAGTTGTGGATTACCACCTTTTCGCCGATGCGTTCGCCCTCGATGCGCGGCCCTTGGGCGCGAAAGGGACGCAGGCACACCGATACACGAATCAGGCGGTCGGGATTGGCGCGCACCGGTGCAAGCGGTCCGATCTTGGTGGTCACCACCGGCAAGGGCGGCGGAGGCGCCTTCTCAACCGTCGCGGCCAGCAGGCGGGAACCGCCCAGAATAGCCCCGAAACCCACCGCCGCGCCGGAACGCCGAAGGAAATCACGTCTTTGCATCGTGTTGGTGAAAAGCAGTCGGCACGCCTACTCGGCTGAAATTTTTTTCTAGCAGCACTAATTCGCACGGGACGTGCTTTGTCCGGTCGCATGCCTTCCTTCTCCCTTAATCGATTCCTCCGCGGTTTGGTCGTTTGCGGCGTGAGCAGCGCGGTCTGGTGTGCCGGTGCCTTCGCACAAGCCGAACCCATTGCCTTCAAAACTTTGGACAACGTCGCCTATTCGGTATCCGCCACCGTTTCCCCCTATGCCGCCAAGGTCTTTGTCGCCGGACAGCCTGCGTCCGATGGCGCAACCGCGCTTGCGGGTCTGGAGCGTAATCTCGCCCTGCTCGGGCTGGATCGAAAAAACATCGCCTACGTGCGCGCCAGCCTCACGCCACGCTCCGATGGCACGCTCGACATGGATTCGTGGAATACGGCGTGGCGCGAATTTTTCGCCCCCGCCGGCCACACGCCGTCACGCACCACGCTCGCCGCCGATGCGCTGTTCGGCGAAAGCGGTACTTCCCTGCAAGCCGAGGCGGTCGCGGCTTTTTTTGCCCCGGCTTCGGCAAGTGCGCCCGGCAAACCGTCACCGTTTAACCCTTATATCCGTCTCGCCGGCGAGGGTCCTTTTGGCTCCTCGGGCGCAGCGGTGGTTTTACCCGGTTCGCCCATGTTGTTTTCCGCCGGTGTGCTCGCCGATCTCGCCGACCTGACCAAGCCGGAACGCACTGTCGAACGCTATGGCTCGGTTGCCGAGCAAAGCCGGTCGATCTTCAAGAAACTGGAGCAATCCATCGCTGCTCAAGGATTCCGCTGGGAGGATGTTTTTTACGTGCGCGCTCTTCTCTCGGCGGTACCTGGAACCACGGAAGTTGATTTCACGGGCTTCGGTGCGGAGTTTGAAAAAGCGTTCATGGCTAAGCACCCCGATTTGCGCCCCGCGCTCGCTTTGGTCACCGGGCCCGGTTTCAGCTCCAACGGACAATTAATTGAGATCGAAGTGTACGCCGCCGCCGCCGATGCGCGCGGTCCTTTCGACGGGCACGATTTCGCGGCTGCGGCCAATCCTTGGTTGGAAATGACCGGCACGGCGGAGGCCCAGATTAGCAGCACGGGCACCGTCGCCCGGTTGCGGCCCGTGACCTGGTTTGCCGGGGCGATTGGGGCGGCGGGCGGCGACATGCACGACCAAGGCGTCACCGCTTTGCTCACCTTGCGTAATCGTCTGGCGTCGGCCGGACTCAAGCCTTCCGACGTGGTGCAGCTGCGCGCCTATCCGGTGGTGGGCGAAGCGTTCCGTAAAAACATCGACCTGTGGAACGAGGCTTATGGGCGTTTCTTTAACCATGCGAAACTCAACCCGCAGAAACCGGCGCGCACCTCTTTCCCGGTGAGCACGCTTCCACAAAAAGCCTTGATCGAGATCGAGGTCATTGCGGTCGGCCGCTGATCTTCGCTCAAGTTGGCTGGGGTTTTGAGCGGTTTCGGGGTGCCCGCTTTTTACTTGGGCTTTTCTGCTTCGGGGTAAGCGTGCATTCACCCCGCTCCGTCATCTGCGCATGGCTGTACCCCCGGATAATCTCCCGCCACTATCTCCTGCCCTTGCTGTTTGGCGGCGGGCCTGGGCCCGGCTCGATGTGCGCGAGGGTTTATGGTGGGTGCTTGACCGTTGGGAAGAACGCGCCGGCTTGCGTCGCACGGTTTACTTCGCACTCGGACTTATCCTCGGAGGCGCAGGCCTGGCCGCGTGGGGTTATCCGCGCTGGGCGCAGTATCGGGCGCAACGCATCGCCACTTAATGGCTCGCGGCCGGACGCGCTGATCGCGCGGAAGACGCCGTCGGCCGTTTGATCGCACTCGCGCCCGAGTTGGTTTTCACCTGGCAGGCTGTGGCGGATCTCGCCCGTCTGCGCAACGATCCCGCCTCGAAGCTACGGGCCGCGCAAAAGGCGGCGGAGCTTGCGCCCGACCGGCTCGATCTCGCCCTAGCGCTTTGCGGTGCGACCCTCTTCGCCGGGGACGCGACCGCCGCCGCTCGCATACTCGACGCGCAGCCTCCCGGTTTCGTTTCCGCTTCCGACTATGCCTTGCGTCTGCGTGGTGAAATCGCCCGGCGCGCGGGACGCTGGACCGAGGCGGCGGAGTATTTTACCCAGGCGCAAAAATACGGTGATGCCGATCGAGATTTGGTTGGTCGCGGTTCCCGTGCCGGTGCCCTGAATCGTAAATGCGAGGGTATAGATATAATACGCCCCGTTATTGCTCGATGTGCCGTTGCCCGGCAGGTTGAACCCGCCGTTGCCGCCCGAGCCGCCTAGCGGCACGATCCACTTTGCGGTGGTCGAATTGGGCACCCAGCCAGGGTCGGTAGTGGTGGCCACGTAAGCAGGACCTATGTAGCTCTTTTTAGTGGAGCCGCCGACATTGGCGTAGGTGATGTCTCAGTGCGGGTCGGCACTGCCGTCCGCCAAGGTGGTGCCGTTATCGTTGATATCGGTGAAGTAGAGTCCGGTGCAGTAGTGTTCGGCAGGTATTAAGCTGAAGTATTGGGAGATGTTCGTAACGTGATTGGCGCGATTTTGTCACCGGATCGTAACTGTGCATTTGTGGCGATAACTGGCTTAATGTACGCGTGCCACGCAAACGCGCCAAAACCAAAGCCAAGCTCTCCGCCGCCGATCTGCGGAACTGGAAGCTTTTCGCCGAGTTTCAGCGGCGTCTGCAGCCGGTTTTGGAAAAAGCCCCGGTTTCGGCCACCGAGCTGGACACTCGGCGCAGGCTTTTGTCCGCCGATTATTTTTCGCTCATCTTGTTCGGCCTGCTTAATCCGGTGCTTAAGACCATGCGGGGACTGGTCGAGGCCAGCGCGTTGCCGCGCATGAAGATCGAGGTCTGTCGCCATCAGGTCAGTCTCGGCTCGTTTTCCGAGATGCAGCACCTGGTCGATCCGGAATTGCTGGCCGGCTTGTTGCGTTCGCTGGCCGGGGAGGCCGGCCCGCGCTTTGGCGATGCGAAGGTGCGCGAGCAGGTCGGTGAACTGATCGCCAACGACGGCACCCTTCTGCCCGCCTTGCCCCGGATGGCGTGGGCGCTTTGGCAGGATTCCAACAACCGGGCGGCCAAGCTCCATCTGGAGTTGT
>JAPLTN010000070.1 GCA_026398135.1 Verrucomicrobiota bacterium | reverse complement strand
AAACAGCCAGGTGCTGAGTGGAGTGTCTAATTCGCAAGGTGTTGAAGCTCGTATTATAGCCAGCCAATCAGTGATTTCGGCTTGGCTGCGAGTGGACCAAAACCGGGACGGCCGGATGACAACCAGCGACATCCTGACCAATACCGCAGAAAAACCCTTCCGCTTCTGGTCCAATGACGATGATGATTATGTAGTTGGAACCGAGACCAAGGATCGCGTGCCCGTCCAATTTGCAGATTGGAAAAATCGGCAACCAGACACGGTAAGAGATTTAGAGGACTTTACCCGATTACAGTTATATATCGGTGGACTTCATGAGGCTATTAAGGCCGGAAACCTATATATTGGCCTAAAATGGACAGATACTAATTCAACCAACCCCGGAGTTCGTATTTTTAGAAATTTGGACTCCACCGGAAGAACCGGGTTCCTAACGGACACTGATATTGCTAATAATCAATCAAACCAGACTTGTATATTAGACGCCAGCTTGCCAGTTGGCAGCGTCAATCAAACCGGAGTGGTTACAGGTGGAGGTGCCTATGTGCTTCCTTCGTCACTTTTTTCCGATCTCACTGCTGCCACCCCTTCGACGCATCTGCTTTTCGAAGGATGCATTACTGGGAAAGGTCAGCTTAAGCTAATTATTTTGAAAAAAGAAAACGGTAATTATACCGAAATCGGCGAAGGCCCCGGTGTATGGTTAGATATAAAAAACATCCGCGACCTCTACGCCCGAGTGCGTGTGACGCCTGAAGACGCGGACGAATTGGTGGCGCTACCGCTTCCCTATCGTAATGCGGCAACGTTCGACGAAAACCAAAGCAACTATCAAGCGGAGGCATTTACGGCACCTTCTAACGAAGAAAAGAAAGTGCTGATTTTTGTGCATGGGTCCAATGAGCAGGAACCAGAATCAAGAAACAGGGCTGAAACCATGTATAAACGCCTATGGCATCAGGGCTATAAGGGACGACTTGTCTTCTTTCATTGGGATACCTTGGTGGGCTACATGGACGGCGAATATCCAGTCGGGCAATATAACATGAACGAGTATGTTGCTCTTAAGTATGGCCCCGCGCTCAAGAAATACCGGGCTACTTTGCCAACAAACTACACTGTAAATGTTATCTCTCACAGCCTGGGCAATGGCGTTGTAGGTTCAGCGCTAAAGGCAGGAATGACAGTTAATAATTATATTATGATGCAGGCGGCGTTCTCGGCCAAGAGCTACAACGCCAGCCTGCCCACTTTACCGCGCTTTCAAGCGGCGGAGTCGCTCAAAGCGACGCCTGATCTTGCGGCAGATCGTGGTTACGGTGGGTATCTGCAAGGCGTGCAGGCCAATATTATAAATATGTTCAACCCGGTGGACTTTGCGTTGGCCACGGGAACCGTGGCTGGATTGGAGGCGAATTGGGAAAAGAATCAGATCGACTACAAGCCGGACGACCCACCGGGAATTGGCCAATACTATTACGGCACCTATTCGCAAGGCACCGTCTCTTATACTCTGAACGGAACCATGGGGGCGTTGGCAGGCGTGGGTGGGGTCGTCTCAGAAGAAGTAAACATAGGCGAAGGAACCATTTATAACTTTGATCGGTCGCGTTCCGACCATAGCGCCGAATTTAACCGCAACGTTCAGCAGACGGATGCGTTTTATCGTTTCGTGTTTGAGAAAGCCCGATAGCCATGAACCAACGTAGATTTAGTTTAATCGTAATTATCTTGGTGCTCCTTGCTGGAGTATTTTGGTTATGGAGTCTTAAAAAAGTGCCCCCGGCACCACCGCCGCCAGTCGTGGCGGAAGCCCAAACACCACCTTTGGCTCCTGTCACACCGACTACTTCTAAAGTTGTGCCACCCCCACGCACAACAGACAAAGAGGAGCTAAATCAATGGTGGGTTAAAATGAATAAACTCGACAAAAACTTCGAGTGGAAGATGCCGATAGAATTTTACGGCAAAGTAGTTGATGATAAAGACCAGCCGATAGAAAAGACCACTATCAGATTCCAATGGACGGATTTATCACGTGAAGGCACTTCGGAATACAATACGATCAGTGATAGCCAAGGCCTGTTTAGACTGGATGGGGTAACAGGCAAAAACCTCGGTGTTCAAGTTCGTAAAGAAGGATATAAACACTATTTTATAGGCACGCAGTTCAGTTTTGAATATGCAGCATATTTTGAAGATTCTTTCCATGTGCCCGACCGCAACAATCCGGTGATTTTCCGTTTGAGGAAGAACCGGGAGGCGGAGGCTCTCATCTTCCGAAACAATCAGGAGGCAGAAATCGCCGTTGGGCAGAAACGCTCGTTTAGCATCGGTTCAAGCGGTGCAGCTGTCGTAATCGAACGCCTGCCCGACATACCCGACTATGGACGGCGCGGATGGGCCGCGCGCGTGAGCGTGCCGGGCGGCGGATTGGTGCTCTCAACCGAGGAATTTCCATTTGAAGCGCCTGAGAATGGCTACGCTCCATTTATCGAGGTGACGGACAAGACGCCCAAGCCACTCGTCTGGCAGAGCGACAACGGCGCGGCCTTCTTTGTGAAAACTCCGCAAGGCTATGGTCGCATTACGGTGCGTAACACGCAGGGTGCGGCATGGGTTTACGTCACGTCTTACTTAAATCCGAACCCCAATAGCCGGAACTTGGAATTTGATCCCGCCAAGGTGATAAAGCCTGCGCCGTAACGCCTTCGCAAGGTCCCAAATCAACCAAACGGCACACGTCGCGCCAGCCCTGCGCAGACTCCGAGCTGTCACGCCGTCTGCTTCCTCCTCCGCGCCTAGCGGCGCTCCGTCCGGTGGAGTGCAACCCCGCCCGGCCCGGCCCACGGCGCAAGAATGCGCCGTAGAGGCAGCGCTCCGATAAGATCTGCGCCGGCACGTCACGGCCCCCGTCAGCTCCGCTCCCGGTTGCCGAGTCGTGCCCGGACTTGGGTGACCGCCCGGCAGGCTGCCGGGCGCGCCTCAACCCGGCGCGCCCGCTTCGCTTCGCTCGGCCTGCGGTTCGGCTCCTTGAAGTCGCCTCAGGGGGGCCAACGGTGTCCGGCGCATTAATTTGATATAGCTGCGGGATGCGATTTGTGACGCCGTGCAAGCGCCTGGAGCGAGGCTGAAGACGCGATTGATAAAATCGAGACCACCGGCTGGCGCGGGCGTTTTCCGATCCGGCTATTCAGGGTGCGCGGGCCGGTCGGCGGATGTATAAAGCCTGTTTGCGTGACCGCAAAGGCATGCGGGACGCTCTTTCTCGCATCGGTTAATGATTTTCCATTCCCGCATGATTATGCGTCTTAAATGACGTAAGCTATTTTATGTTAATGTTTTATTGGTTTGATTTTCCTTTGATCCACTTGCTTATCGTAACGCAGAGCCGCCAAACCGCTTAGTGCGTAAAGACCTGTAAATGAATGGATTATTCTCGTTTCTCTGCGCCCTTGCGCCTTTGCGTTAAAGTCTGAATCAGAGGGGTGCTTGGTATCATCGACTCACTTCCATCGCCGCTGCCCAGATCTCCTGCTCCCCTTCGACCCCATGCAGTTTTAAGCGGAGCCCGATTTCTTCGAGGGTCGGCTCCGTAACGATATGCTTGGGATCAGCGGACAACTCCGGACGCACCGCGCGGCACAGCGCCCAGCAGGCCCAGATGCGCCAGCGACGTTGCTCGCGGCGCGGTTCGTTCATGCGGTCGGCAAGGTGCTGGAAATGCACGCGGGGGTTGCCGATAAAAACGTCGGACGGCGTCTCCCGCAGCAACCACGCCTGCGCCGCGTAGGGCCACGGCCACGCACGCAACTCGGGTTCATCGCCCCGCAGGTCCGCGCCCAAGGCACGATCCAGCGAAAGCACCGCGCGGGCGGCAAACCCGCGTTGCCACAAATAATGTCCGTAAGTCAGGGCGGTGAGATAGAACGCCCCGCCGCGCTCGCTGCCGTGCGCGGAAAGCGCGCTAGCGTCCATGGTCTCAGGCGGCTCGGGCAAGTAAGGGCACGGAGGAAAACGGGAAGACATTCGCTCAAACGTGGGCAAGTCGCGTTGGGCGGCTCAAGGTTTAAGGCTTACTTGCCGGCCGCTTCGCCGATTTGCCCTTCGGATAGGCAGAGGGGTAACGTTGTTTTTTGTTCTTCGGGCTGTCCGAACTGATGCGCGCCGCCTTGCGGAAATCACCGGTGCGCAGCGCGTTGATCTGGTCGCGCAATACCGCCGCGCGCTCGAACTCCAACCGCGCCGAGGCCTCCGCCATATCCTGCTCCAGCTCGGCGATCACCGCCGCCACATCCTCCGCGCTGCCTTCCGCCAGCGCCACGGGCTCCTCTTCACGCACGCCCGAACCGTCGTAAACATGCAGGCTCGTCTGCTGCGAACGCTTCACGCTGCGCGGGGTGATGCCGTGCTCGGTGTTGTAGGCGATCTGTTTGGCGCGGCGGGCCGAGGTAACCGCGATGGTGCGCTTGATCGACTCGGTCATCACATCGGCGTAAAAAATCACCCGCCCTTTTTCGTGTCGCGCGGCGCGACCGGAGGTCTGGATGAGCGAGGTTTCACTGCGCAAAAAACCCTCCTTGTCGGCGTCGAGCACCGCCACCAGCGCGACCTCGGGCAAATCGAGGCCCTCGCGCAGGAGGTTGATGCCGATGAGCACGTCGAAATTGCCCAGGCGAAGATTGCGCAGGATTTCGACCCGCTCGATGGCGTCGATGTCGCTGTGCAGGTATTCGACCTTCAACTTGGCCTCGCGGAAGTAGCCGGTCAGATCCTCGGACAAACGTTTGGTAATGGTGGTAACCAGCACGCGTTCGCCCGCCTCGACCGCGAGGCGGCATTCGCCGATGAGGTTTTCCACCTGGCCTTTGGTCGGACGGATGGTGATTTCCGGATCGAGCAGACCGGTGGGGCGAATCACCTGCTCGGCAATCACCGCCGAGCGCTCCAGCTCGAAGGGCGCGGGCGTGGCCGAGACGTAAACGAGCTGGTCGGTGATGCGCATGAATTCGTCGAAGTTCTGCGGGCGGTTGTCCAAGGCCGAAGGCAGGCGAAAACCGAAATTCACCAGCACGGTTTTGCGCGCGCGGTCGCCGTTGTACATGCCGCCGATCTGGGGCACGGTGGCGTGGCTTTCGTCGATCAGGAGCAGGAAATCCTTGGGAAAAAAGTCGATGAGGCAGAGCGGCCGGTCCCCGGCGGCGCGCCCGGCAAGGTGGCGCGAGTAGTTTTCGATGCCGTTGCAGAAGCCCATTTCCTGGAGCATCTCCAAATCGTAGTTGGTGCGCATGCGAATGCGTTGCGCCTCCAGGAGCAGCCCCTGTTTCTCGAACTCAGCCACGCGCTGGTCGAGCTCGGCTTTGATGCGGTCCACCGCCACGCCGAGTTTGTCCTTGGTGGTGACGTATTGGTTGGCCGGATAGAGATCGAATTTATCGAGCTTGCGCAGCACCCCGCCGGTCAGGGGATCGAACTCGCTGAGCGCCTCGATCTCGTCGCCCCAGAACTCAACCCGCAGGCCCTGCTCCAGGTAGGCGGGCATGATATCCACCACGTCGCCGCGCACCCGGAAGGTGCCGCGCTTAAAATCGTAGTCGTTGCGCGAGTAGAGGTTGTCCACCAGGCGCTGGAGCAAGACCTGGCGCGGCATGAGGCCGCCGCGCTCGAGCGCGATGCGCAGCTCGCGAAAGTCCTCGGGAGAGCCGAGGCCGTAAATGCACGACACCGAGGCGACCACGATGACATCGCGCCGCGAGACGAGCGCGCTGGAGGCGGCGATGCGCAGGCGCTCGATCTCCTCGTTGATCGAGGAATCCTTTTCGATGAACGTGTCGGAGGACGGCACGTAGGCCTCGGGTTGGTAGTAGTCGAAGTGGGAAACAAAATACTCGACCGCGTTTTCCGGGAAAAAGTTTTTGAACTCCGAGTAGAGCTGGGCGGCGAGGGTCTTGTTGTGCGAGATGATCAACGTGGGCCGGTCGCGGGCCACGATGAGGTTGGCCATGGTGAAGGTCTTGCCCGAACCGGTGACGCCGAGGAGGGTCTGATGCTTGTTCCCGGCCAGGAGCGAAGCCGACAGCGCGGCGATGGCCTGCGGCTGGTCACCGGTCGGTGCGTAGTCGGCCTTGAGCTTGAACATTCCCATGCCGCCCAAAGTGCGCGGGTTTGGGCGGCGCGCTAGGGGAAATTCGTTAATGGGCGAATTTCCCCATAAGACCTCGATACCCTCACAAAAAGAGCCAGCCGGAGATCAGCAGAATAGGCAGCAAGACCGGAAGGGAAAATTTCAGGATGTAACCGAAGAAGCTGGGCGTTTTTACCCCGGCGGAATCGGCGATCGATTTCACCATGAAATTGGGGCCGTTGCCGATGTAGGTCATGGCGCCGAAAAACACCGCGCCGAGGCTGACCGCGACGATCAGTTGTGGAGCCACCTTGAGCAACGCGGCAGTGGTCTCGAACAGAGTGGCACCCTCGGCGGGGAAGCTTTCCGGCGCGGCGTCGCGGGCCGAGACCAGCGCGAGTTCAAAGAAAGTCGCGTAAGTGGGCGCGTTGTCCAACACCGCTGAAAGGGAACCGGCGGCGGCATAGTATTGGAGCGGGCTCTCAACCCCGAACTCGCGCCCGTGCTCGGCGATGTAGCCCAGCGCGGGCATCATGGTCAGGAAGATGCCGACAAAGAGGAACGCGACTTCCTTGATCGGCCCGAAGGAGAAGGCGTTGGCCTCGTGCACTGGTTTGGCGGTGAACTTGTAGCTGATCGCCGCCGCCGCCAGCATCACGGCCTCGCGCAGGAGCGGGATGGTGCCGGGGATAAACACCGCTCCAATCAACACGGGGAGCAGCACGAGATTCAAACCACCCTCGATACGGAAAGTATCGGGAGCTTCCGAGTCGGCTTTGATCCGCGCAGGCAGCTTACGGTAGCTGTTAAAATCAAAGGCCAAAAATACCGCCACCAAGGCGAGGATGACGACGGTCCACTGCAGCCACACATGCTCGAATAACCAAAAAAACGGTACGCCCCGTAGGTAGCCCATAAACAGCGGCGGATCGCCGATCGGGGTGAGTGCACCGCCGCAGTTGGAGACCACGAAGATAAAGAAAACCACGTGGAAGGAGCTAATGCGGATCTTGTTCATGCGGATCCACGGGCGGATGAGCACCATCGACGCCCCCGTGGTGCCGATAAAATTAGCCACCACCGCGCCGAGCAGGAGGAAGCGGGCGTTTTCCCAAGGGGTCGCCTCACCGCGCACCCTCAGGTGGATGCCGCCCGAAACCACGAACAGCGACCCGATCAGCGAAATGAAGGAAACGTATTCGAGCACGGTATGATGCACCGTGGTCGTGCCGCCGGGGATTTTCAGGAAAAACCACGCCGCCACGAACACACCCAAGGCCACCGAGATGTGGGCATAGTATTTCTCCCAAAGATGTTTAATCGCGTGCGGCGAAAGCGGCATGACCGCAATGAGCAGGAGCAGGAGACCGAAGGGCAAAATCAACGCGGCGGGAATGGCTCCGGCACCACCGGCGTTGGCGATAATCAGGGAAAAGGACATGAGTGGAAGACAACTGCACAAAATGTGCCGCGCACCACGCAAGCCTTTGCTGAATAAGTGCCTGCGGTTACAACAGTAAGAAACACGCCGCCACCACCAAAGTCGGAGTCAAAGCCGCCACGGCCAGCTTCAAAGGCGAAAACCCATCCGGGAAAAAGCGCTGTAAAATCGAGAGCCCGGCCGGATTCGGGGCATTGGCGATCACGGTTAATCCGCCGCCCGCCACCGCACCGGCCACGACCGCGTATTTCGCCGCCGCCGAGAAATCCGGCACCAAGGTGGCGAGGTAGGTAATGGCGGCGTTGTCGTTAAACGCCGTCAGCAGCGTCGCCCCCCAAAAGAGCGCCGTAGGGGCGAGCCCCGACAAAACCGGCTCGATCCACCAACCCTGCAACCCACCGTGTACGACCAACCCGGCGAGGAAAAAACCCACCAGCACCGGTCCGCGCAGATCCAACCGGGTCTGGTGGTGCGCCGTGGCTTGTAAGAAGGCCACGAAGAACAGGAAGCCTCCGATGAACAGCACCGGGTAGTGCGCCGCCCACACCGTCCAGGCCAGAAACCCCAGATGGGTCGCAATCACCCAGGTCGGCACGGGCGCGCTTTGCCAGACTGGGTCGGTTACACCCGCCACCTTGCCCTTCGCCAACCCACTCAGCTCCCGGCGAAAAACCAACGCGGTCCGGCAACCATCAACACCGGCGGCGCGGCGAAGTGCGTCAGAGTGCCCCCTACCGAGATATTCACAAACAGCAGACCGATGGTGGCGTATTTAAGATTCGAACTCGGTTCGTAGGCGTAAAATTGCCGCGCCAGCAGCAAGGCCGCCACCGTCATCGCCGCCGGCTCGGTGATAAACGAGCCCAGCACCGGCGTAACCACCAGCAAAGCCACCCACCAAGCGAACGGCGTGCCGCCCCCCAACGCCGCCACGCGGCGCAGGCCCGCCTCGGCCAGTACGATGACCGGCCGCGTGGCCGCCATCGCCATGATCACAAAAACAAACAGCGGCTCGGTATAGTTCACTTTCGAGACGTAACCAATCGCGGTTTCCACGCCCGCATGCACCGCCAAGGCGACGCCAAGCACCACCGCCCAAAGTCCAAAAACCACTTCAATCTCCCCGAGAAAGTGCAGCACTTGTCCGGGGAAGCTCACTTCGTCAGGCGTGCCATCGCCATCGACGTCCGCTGGCCTGGCCCGAGGCACGCGGGTTTTGAGTTTCGCCGCGTGCCTTTCATCCACCACGTGGCCCCAATGACGCAGCTTCCCGGCTAAAAACGTGTGCACAATCGCCAACAAAAAGATGCCGGTCGCCACCAAGTTAAAGGGCTCGGCCTGCGCCCGCGCAACCAACACGTCCCAAAGCCCCGCCCCCGCTTTGGTGACATAGGAATCCAAGGCCTTGGGAAAAGCTTGGGTTAACGGCGCGGTGCTGACGGCAAAAAACCAAGGACTCATGGTAACAGAGCGGGAATCTCATCGAGCGAAAACACAAACGCCGCCGCCTGCTTCAGCACTTTTTCCCGCGCCACGTAGCGACCAAAACCGATAAACAAATCCACCTCCGGAGTCGTCTCCAAATCGCTCGCGCCGTCGCCGACCATCACCACACGCGCAGGTTTCATCTCAGCCTTCAACGCGCGTATAATTTCCGGTTTCCCGCCTGAACGCGTGGTCGGATACGCCTCGTCGAAACCGGCGTAGTCGCCCTCCGCGTCGAAATACAAATCCACCGCCTCGACCCGCGAGATCCCGAGGTAATCCGCCAGCGGACGGATGGCATTGCGGAAGCCACCGCTCAAAATCATCGGCGTCCAACCCGCCGCCCGCAGCACCGCCAGCGTGGCGACCGCCATCGGCTCCACCGTCTCCACATACTGACGGCCCACCGCCGACACATCGACAGACCGAGGCTGGATGATGCGCAGGCGCTCGCCGAAGACCGCCTCGACCGCCAGTTTCCCGTTCATCGCATCGTGGGTCATGGCCTCGACCCGCGCAAAAACCTCGGGACCGCGCACGCGCCCCAGTTCGTCGATACCCTCGATGGCGCTGAGTGTGCTGTCGCAGTCGAAAATGATGAGTTTAAGCGGAGTTGACATAGTGCCGCCATCGTCCTTGCCCGGCGGTCACACTGGCAAGCGCGACCTTCGCCGCCCGTCTCTTCACCCCCGCGCCGTCACCGCCTGAGACATTGACCCCGCCGCCGCCCCCGCGCTTAGCTCTGCCTTTTCACTCTTCGCCATGCCCACGACCTGCACCGAATACGACTTCCTTCAAATCGAGCCGCACTGGCAAAAGTTCTGGGCCGACACCGCCGCCTTCCGCACCCCGGCCATCGACCCGTCCAAGCCCAAATACTACGTGCTGGACATGTTCCCCTACCCGTCCGGCGCCGGGCTCCATCTCGGGCATTGCGAAAACTACACCATCACCGACGTCCTCGCCCGCTACCACCGCGCCCAGGGCAAAAACGTGCTTTACCCCATCGGCTGGGACGCCTTCGGCCTGCCCACCGAAAACTACGCCGTAAAAACCGGCCGCCACCCCCGCGAGGTCACGATCGAAAACGTCACCACCTTCCGCCGCCAACTCAAAGCCATCGGCGTCTCCTACGACTTCGAGCGCGAGGTGGACACCACCGACCCGCGCTACTTCCGCTGGACCCAGTGGATCTGGCTCCAGCTCTTCAAAAAAGGGCTGGCCTACGTCGAAGAAAAACCCGTCTGGTGGTGCCCCGCCCTCGGTACCGTATTGGCCAACGAAGAGGTGATCGACGGTCTCTCCGAGGTCGGCAAACACCCGGTCGAGCGCCGCCCCCTCCGCCAGTGGGTGCTCCGCATCACCGCCTACGCCGACCGCCTGCTTTCCGACCTCAAGCTCGTCGATTGGCCCGACTCCACCAAACGCATGCAGGAGGCCTGGATCGGCCGCAGCGAGGGCGCAGAACTGCTCTTCGCCCTCGAAAATCCCGCCCTCGGCGATCTCAAGGTTTTCACCACCCGGCCCGACACCGTGTTCGGCGTCACCTTCATGGTCATCGCCCCCGAGCACCCGCTCGCCGACGCCCTCACCACTCCCGCCCAGCGCGAAGCCGTCTCCGCCTACCGCAAACTCGCCGCCGCCAAATCCGACCTCGAGCGCACCGACCTCGCCAAGGGCGAAAAGACCGGCGTCTGGTCCGGCTCCTTCGCCATCAACCCCGCGAACGGCCAGAAAATCCCCGTCTGGATCGCCGACTACGTCATCATGGGCTACGGCACCGGCGCCATCATGGCCGTGCCCGCCCACGACGACCGCGATTACGCCTTCGCCCAAAAGTTCGCCATCCCCGTCATCCAGGTCATCGAGCCCGACCACGAGGCCGGCACCAACGGCACCAGTTCCACCCCGCTGCCCTACACCGGCGACGGACGTCTCGTTCATTCCGAGGGCTACACCGGTCTGCCTTGGGCCGAGGCCAAGGCCAAGATCACCGCCGATCTCGCCGCCCGCGGTCGCGGCCAGGCCACGGTTAACTTCAAACTCCGCGACTGGCTCTTCTCCCGCCAACGCTACTGGGGCGAGCCCTTCCCTTTGGTCTGGGTCAACCCCCAGGACTACGCCGCCGCCACCGCCCACGCCAAAGCTGCCGGCGTCGCCCTGCCCTTGCCCGCCGAACCCGTCACTTGCGTGATCAACGGCCAGACTCGCTACGCCCTGCCCATCCCCGAGGCCGCTCTCCCGCTCCGCCTGCCCGAGACCAAGACCTACCAGCCCACCGGCACCGGCGAGAGTCCCCTCGCCGCCATCACCGAATGGGTGGACATCTGGTATGACGCCGCCACCGGCGCCGCCGTGCCCGCCACCGAGGCCCGCCCAGCACCGCACTACGTGCTCGCCCGCCGCGAGACCAACACCATGCCCCAGTGGGCCGGCTCCTGCTGGTATTACCTGCGTTACCTCGACCCGCAAAACGACGCCGCCCTCGCCTCCCCCGCCGCCCTCGATTACTGGAAAGGTCCCGACATCTACGTCGGCGGGGCCGAGCACGCCGTGCTTCACCTCCTCTACGCCCGCTTCTGGCACAAGATCCTCTTTGATCTCGGCGTTGTCCCCACCCCCGAGCCTTTCACCCGCCTCTTCCACCAGGGCATCATCCTCGGCGAAGACGGCGAAAAAATGTCCAAATCCCGGGGCAACGTCGCCAACCCCGACGACATCATCCACAGCCACGGCACCGATACGCTCCGCCTTTACCTCATGTTCCTCGGCCCCCTCGAGGCCATGAAACCCTGGAACCCCAACGGCATCGAGGGCGTCCACCGTTTCCTCCAAAAAATCTGGCGCGAATGCCTCGAACGCGACACCGGACGCCCCCACCCCAAGCTCTCCGATGCGCCCGACGCCACCTCGCCCGAGCTCGCCAAACTCCTCCACGAAACAATCAAAAAGGTCGGCGACGACATCGAGGGCCTGCGCTACAACACCGCCATCTCGTCCATGATGATCTTTGTGAACGCATGGCAAAAAGCCGGGCGCTTCGCCCGCCGCGACGCCCTCTCCTTCCTGCAAATCCTCGCCCCCCTCGCCCCCCATATCGCCGAGGAGCTCTGGGCCCGCCTCGGCGGCACGGAGTTCGCCCCCACCGCCGGACAGGCCGCCTGGCCCGCCTACGACCCCGCCAAACTCGTTTCCAACGAGCAAAAAGTTGTCGTCCAGGTGAATGGAAAAAAACGCGGCGAACTCCTCCTCCCCACCGGCAGCGACGAAGCCGCCGCGCTCGCCGCCGCCCAAGCCGCCACTGAAGTAGCCGCTCATCTCGTCGGCAAAACCCTCAAGCGCGTCATCTACGTGCCCGGGAAAATCCTCAACATCGTCGCCGTTTAAGCCGGTTGACGCCCACGCCGTACCCGCGACCGGAGGTCCCCCGCCTCCGGTCACATACGTAAGATTGCGCGCTCACGCCGCCGTGCTTGTCTGTGCGCCTAGGTAGTTTACCTCAAATTCATGCAAGCCAAACCCCTTACCCTACTCTGCCTGCTGCTCGGCATTGCCAGCACCCAGACTTTTGCGCAAAATTCCGCCACTAAAAAATCCCCCACCAGCAAGTTCTACGTCGCCGATGTGAAGGGATTCTCCGAGGTCAACAACGGCACCAAGATCGAAGACCTCACCGAAAAATCCGTGCTCGACGCCGAAGGTGCCGTCATCGAAACCAAAAACGATTCCACCAACGCCGTCGTGATGTCCAACGGGGCCGGCATTTTCCTCGCCCCCGATACCCGCATGGCCGTCAAACGCTTCGCCCAGGATTCATTCTCGCCCAACCGCACCGACCTCGACTCCGAACCCTCCATCTCCCAAACCCGCAACGTCCTCGCCCGCGGCTCGGTCGGCATCTGCACCGGCAAACTCGTGGCTGGCAGCTCCATGGTTTACGACACCGGTAACACGAGCCTTAATATCCTCAGCCAGAGCCCTCAAAAAGTAGCCATCCAAGCCAACGACGATGAAACCACGATTACCCTCTTTGAAGGCGCGGTGACCCTGAGCAGCGATACAATACCCGGCGGCCAGCCGCTCAAACCCGGCCAGCAAGCCCTCGTCCGCTCCCGCGGCGTGGGGCAGCCACCGCAGATCACCATCCGCCCCATTCCCCCCGAGCTGCGCGAAGGCCTTGAAGACATGGTGAACGGTGCCTGCCAGGCGCGTCGCAAAGTGTATTTCGATACCGTCGAACGCCAAAACACCGTCGAAGGCACCACCAGCGAACTCACGCCCGTCACCGTCAGCCCGGTGAATCCCGCCGAGGTCGGCCCCATCGTCAGCCCCGCCCGACCCTAAGCCTCGCGCCCGGCAACCCTAGTTGTTCCCTTGGCCGACCACTCCATCCACGCCCTCCCCGCCCTGCGGCGGCCCCTGCGCGCCCTCGCCAGTTTGGCCCTCGTGCTGCTGGTCGGCTCCGAAGCCCGCGCCCTCCTTCGTTTCAACGACAGCAAAGAACAGGTTTACGTGACCGCCTATGTCGGTGCCGGCTACGACTCCAACGTCTTCAGCCGCGGCACCGGGGCTGGCGGCGGCGCACCCGGCGGCGACCTGCTCATCTCCGCCGGGGCCGGCATGGAATACGCCCGCAAAGCCGGTCTCATCGGCGTCAACGCCTCCCTAGGCTGGGATCTGGGCAACTTCACCACTTTCACGTCGGAAAACTTCCTCAACCCCTCGGCCTCGCTGGAGTTTTCCAAAGGCACCGGCCGCACCACCGGTGCCATCCAATTCAACGTCCGCAAAGAAACCCGTGCCGACCCCACCGTCGGCCTCCGCACCGACACCTGGAACTACGGCGTCAACCTCAACTACCGTTACCCCGTTATCGAACGCTACTCCTTCGCCGGCAGCCTCGGCTGGGATACCGTCTCCTACTCCGACCCCGGCCCGACTTTTTCCAATCTCAACACCTACAACATCAGCACCGACCTCTTCTATAACTGGCGCAGTGATCGCGACCTGCTCGCCGGTTACCGCTACCGCACCAGCATCGCCGAATTCCTCTCCACCAGCCAAGACCATAGCATCTACGCCGGCCTCAGCGGACGCATCCTCGCCAAACTCAGCGGCTCGGCCCGCGTCGGCTGGACCTTACGCACCAACGAATACCCCAACGGCGTAACCGACGCCGGCAGCAACGGCGTGTATTTTTCCCTGGCCGGCACCTGGCCCGCCACCCGCAAAGCCACTTATTCCGTGTCCGCCACCCAAGACTTCAACACCACCTCGACCAACTTCCAGACCCAGACCACCAGTCTCGACCTGACCGGAAAGTTTTCCCACAGCGTTAAATTCAACACCAACGCCACCATCGGTGTCGGTCAGACCGAGTTTATCAGCGGCTACGCCAGCGATGCCCCCGCCGTCAGCACCGGATTTAACGGCCAAGACCGCCTCGACAACTACCTCACCGCCGGCGTCGGCGCAGACTACACCTTTAAAAGCCACTTTACCGTATCCACCTCTTACACCTACTACCAAAACTGGTCCAACCTCTCCGCGTTTGTTTTTCAGCGTCATTCAATTAGCCTGACCCTTTCCACTCGCTGGTAACCCGCCGGACTAGCACGCCTCCTTACTCATGCCCGCCCTCCTCCCAAGCCACCTTCGTCTCTGGCTGACCCTCCTCCTTGGGCTGGCCAGCCTTGATCTGGCCCATGCCCAAACCCCGGCTGAATCCGTCTCCACCCCGGCCTCCGGCACCACCACCTCCCCCGCCTACGTCCTCACCAACACCGACCGCATCCGCGTCGCCGTTTACCAGGAAGAAGACCTTTCCCTCATCGCCCGCATCGACTCCCAGGGGCGGCTGAATCTCCCCCTCGTCGGCGAAGTCGCCATCTCCGGCCTCAAAGTCGTGGAAGCTCAGCAAGCCATCGAACGCGCCTACAAGGAGGGCCGCTTCCTGCGCAACCCCCGCGTAACCATCAGCGTCGAGGAATACGCCGCCCGCGAAGTCTCGATCCAAGGGCAAATCCGCTCCCCCGGCCGCTACCCGCTGCCCATCGAGTCCAGCATGACCATCCTCGAACTCGTCACCCGCTCCGGCGGCTTCACCGACACCGCCAAAGGCACCTCCGTGCGCGTCACCCGCATCCACCACGACGGCACCAAGAAAAACTTCGAGGTGGACGTCGAAAGCCTGATCAAAGGCAAACGCGGTGCCAACGTCTCCGACAACTCCCTCGTGCTCGAACCCGGCGACATCATCTTCGTCCCCGAGCGCCTGATCTAGGGTGTGTCTGGTAAATAAACTCATCATGCGCGCAAACCAAAGAAGAAACTCGCTGGGCCAGCGTTGCCCTCGGCGGCATGGACCGCTGGTCCACCTCCGCCTCAGCCGCCTTGGCCGAGCGAGTTTCTCCTCTGGCGCACGACGAGTTTATTTCCCAGACACACCCTAATTTTCGCCCCCTCTTTTCCGTCTTTCACCTTCCGATGGCCGCCGCCCAATCCCACTCCCCGCCTTCAGCCCCTCGCCCCAAAATCGAAGAGGAGGATGTCGTCGAACGCCGCACCCTGCGCGACTACTATATCATCCTGCGCGAGCGCTTCTGGATCGCCCTGCCCCTCGCTCTCATCGTCGCCATCGGCTTCGCCTACACCAAGTCGCGCACCCTGCCCATCTACATGAGCACCGCGTCGATGCGCATCGAAAAACCCGAGACCGTCGTCACCAGCCAGCAAGTCGTCGATACCTCCATCAACAGCGACATCGAGCTCAACACCTACCTCCAGGTCATGAGCTCCGCCACCCTGCGCAACCGCGTAATCGGCTCCTTCAGCCCCGAGGAAATCAAAGTCCTCCAGCGCCCCTACCTCGCCGAACTCAAACCCGGCGAAACCCCTCCCTCCGTCGGAGCCGTCGTCGGCGGCATCACCGTACAGGCCGTGCGCAACAGCTTCCTCGTCAACGTCAGCGCCACTCACCGCGACCCCCAGGCCGCCGCCCTCATCGCCAACCGCTACGTCGAGCAGTTCATGGCCTACCTGTTCGACAACATCGCCGGCAAAAACACCTACGCCGTCGATTACCTCCAGACCCGCGCCAAAGAACTGCGCGCCGAGGCCAACGCCGCCGAACAAGCCCTCCTCTCCTACATGACCAAGAACAACTTGGTCTCGCTGGACAAAAGCGTGGACATCATCACTGACCGGCTAAAAAGCGTGAACGGAGCCCTCCAGGAAGCCCGCCTCTCCCGCCTCGCCATCGACGATCTTTACCGCCAGGTGGACGCCTTCCGCAAACAAGGCCGAAACCTGCTCGAACTCTCCTACATCGCCACTCACGGCACCGTCCCCGGCTTGCGCGACCAGCTCTCCGAACTCGCCCGCACCCAATCCATTCTCAACGAACGCTACCTCGAACGCCACCCCCGCATGGTGGACCTCGCCAACTCCCTAGCCACCTCCCAAGCCCAGCTCCAGAAAGCGGTTGAACTCTCCATCGCCGACCTCGAAGCCACCCTCGCCAAAGCCCGCGAACGCGAAATCTCCCTCGAACGCGAATACAAGGATCAGGAGAAGGAACAATTCCGCCTCCGCGACATGGCCGTCGAGTTCAAGTCCCTCGAAGCCACCGCCAACAACGCCAAAACCCAATACGCTGAAATCCTCAACCGCCTCACCCAGGCCAGCACCTCGCGAAACCTCGAAAAAGTCCCCGTCCGCCCCCTCGACCAGGCGCTCCCCGCCGGCGCACCCTTCGCGCCCGATATCCCTTCCATCACCCGCACCGCCATCATCCTCGGCCTCGGTATCTTTTTCGGTGTCGCCTTCGGCCTCTCCTTGATCGACGACCGCATCAAGTCCACCTGGGACGTGGAAAACTTCATCGGCGTTAACCTCCTCGGCATCATCCCCGACCTCACCGCCCTCAAAGACCGGGAAAAATACCGCCTCATTCTCGACCAAAACAACGAACGCGGCACCGAAGCCTTCCTCGGCACCTACAGCGCGATCAAAATCCACTCCCGCCTCGATTTCCCCAAAGCCATCCTCGTCACCTCCACCATCCCCGGCGAGGGCAAGACCCTCGTCTCCGCCAACATCGCCGCCGCCTTCTCCCGCCACGGCAAACGCACCCTCCTGATCGACTGCGATCTGCGCCGCCCCATGCTCCACCGAAATTTCGAACTAGCCAATGACTTCGGCCTGCTCCGCTGGTTCGCCCAAGGGGCCAAAATCGACGCCGCGCCCCTGTCCGAAGACCCCGACCTCGGCCTCATCAAACTCGGCGAAAACCTCAGCCTGCTCCGCTCCGGCGGCCGCTCCAAGAGCCCCACCGAATTCCTCGAAAGCCCCGCCTTCGGCCAGCTCATCGAACGCTTCAAACGCGAATTCGATCTCGTCATCGTGGATTCCCCGCCCCTCGGAGCCGTCACCGATTCCCTCCTCATCGCCGAGACCACCGACGAAGTCGTTTACGTCTGCCGCTTCAACCGCGCCCTCCGCAAACACATCCGCCTCTACATCAAAGCCCTCCGCCAGGGCAAAAACGAGATCCTCGGCATCGTGCTCAACGGCCTCAGCACCCGCCGCATCGAATACTACTCCAACTACCGCTACTACCGCAGCTACAAGAAATACTACGGCACCTCCACCTGACCCGCCCCATAATAGCCACAAGCTCCGCCCCCGCTCCCTGAGGGAGGTCCTAAATTCTACTTGGTTAAATCCCGGGGGTGGAGTTCCCGCTCATGTGCGCTTTGCTTTTTTGGCCGGGGACGGCCAACACTACAGAAGAAGCAGGTCATTTTGCTGGCAGGAATCTGAAGCGTGGGCCGTCCCCGGCCAATTTTTAGAGGGGCATTTGGCTCACTTTAACAAAGTAGAATGAGTCATCGGGCATTGGTTATTGGTCATACCCCCTCAACAGATCGGCGGCAAACGTGTTGTTGTTGGGATTTAGATCGTAGAGCGCCACGACATAGGCGCCGAGCGTGACTTTGGTTGGAGCGGCCGCGGCGCCGGTCGCAGGTGTTTCGGCCACCGCCGCAAACGCGCTGACGATAAACAAAACAACTGCGCTGAAGAATTTTTTCATGGGTCAACGTTCCGGGAAATTCATTTCATCCGCTAATCGGCGCAGCGTCGGTTTTCCTGAAACCAAAAGGGATAAACGGTTATGACCCTCCGACCTTGAACCTAAGCCGCATCCATGCAGCCATTGGTCATTCGTCATTTCCCTGCTCCCCGCTCCCTGCTCCCCGCCCCCTCCCACTTTCCGCGTTTCAGCTTTTCCGAATTTCCGCTTTTCCGCCCACGCTCCCATGTCCGCCTTCCTCCCGCCCGGTTTCGATCCCCGCCGCCCCGTCGCCCTCATCGCCGGCCAGGGCCGTTACCCCGCGCTCGTCGCCGAAAGCATCCGCGCCGCCGGCGTGCCCCTCCGCCTCGTCGCCATGGACGAAGAAACCTCGCCCGAACTCCAGGCCACCTTCGCCGAGTCCGACCGCGCCCTGATCAAAGTCGGCCAGGTCGGCGCCCTGCTCAAAGCCCTCAAACGCTTCGACGCCGGCTACGCCTACATGGCCGGCCAGGTCTCGCCCCGCCGCCTCTTCTCCGGTCTCCACCCCGACCTCAAGGCCCTGGCAATTCTCGCCACTCTCAAACGCCGCAACGCCGAGACCATCTTCGGCGCCATCGCCAAAGAAATCGAAGCCATCGGCGTCCACCTGCTCGACGCCCGCGCCTTCATCGACGCCCACCTCGCCACCCCCGGCGCGATGACCCGCAAAAAACTCCCCATTGACCGCGACTACGTTGACCACGGCCTGCACATCGCCCGCGAATGCGCCCGCCTCGACATCGGCCAGGGCTGCGTCGTGCGCAAGGGCACCGTCCTTGCCGTTGAAGCCTACGAAGGCACCGACGAGATGATCCGCCGCGCCGGCACCCTGAAAACCGACGAAGCCCTCTACGTTAAAACCGTCAAAGCCCGCCAGGACTACCGCTTCGACGTCCCCTGCTTCGGCCTCAAAACCCTCGACGTGCTCGACGCGGCCCAAGTCCGCGCCGCCGTGCTGGAGGCGGGCCGCGTCATCCTGATCGACAAACCCGCCGTCCTCGCCCGCGCCGACCAACTCGGCATCGCCCTCCACGGCGCACCGTAAACGCGCCAAAAGCCGCAGCCCGCACGCTTGGTTATTTAGCCACGAAAAACCCAAAAAACCGGGTCCAAAGTAAACGTTGCAGGCGCCTATGGGCGCGCGGGAGAGCCGCATCCGCGCAAAAGATTTTTTGTGTTTTTCGTGGCCAAAGCCTGACGACCTAAGCGCTGCCCACCCCCGGGTGTAACACAAAGTGATGTCAGCGTGGCCGTCCCCGACCAATTCATCATCTCAGTCCGAACTAACCAGCAAGAAGCGTGGATGCGCTTTCGTGCGGTGGGCTCGTCCTCGTTTTCTTTGTGCCTCCGTGTCTTTGTGGTGAAAAACAATGATATTCATAAGCTTACCACGAAGGCACAGAGACACAAAGGAACCAAGAAGTTAGAGCCCAGTGAGGATCGGAGCGGCGGGGTACGGCGACCCCGCCCTACATGGCTTCAGCATATCCCCACCCACGGATGCAAAAGCTGACATCACTATGTGTTACACCCGCCCACCCCTCATACTCCAGATTGAGCTTCCTCCCCGGGGCCAAGAGCCCGCACCCTGACTCGCACATGGCCATTCTTGGTAAACTCAATCGGCTCCGCGTAGTGCGCGGCGCTCCCCCGGGCTTTTATTTGGATGGCGGCCCGCACGGCGAAATCTTGCTGCCCGGCAGCCTCATCCCCGCCGGGGCCAAAATAGGCGGCGACGTCGAGGTCTTCCTCTACCGCGACTCGGAAGACCGCCTCGTGGCCACGCCGCAAAAACCCCTCGCCCAAGTCGGCGAATTCGCCGCCCTGCGCGTGGTGGCAGTCAACCCGCGCATAGGCGTCTTCCTCGACTGGGGCCTCGACAAAGACCTGCTCCTGCCCCTGCGCGAACAAACCGGCCCGCTCCGCACCGGCGAACGGGTGATCGTGCACGTCATGGTGGACGAACGCAGCCAGCGCATCGTGGCCAGCGCCCGCTTAAACCGACACCTCAACCTCACCCCGCCCGCCTACGCCGAAGGCCAGGCCGTGCATCTGCTGGTCACGGGCGAGACTCCGCTGGGCTACAACGTGATCGTGGAAAACGCCCACCCCGCCCTCCTCTACAAGTCGGATCTGGGGCAACCGCTCTTCCCCGGCGCGACCTTTCAAGGCTACATCCGACGGGTACGCGACGACGGCAAAATCGACGTCGCCCTGGATCAAGCCGGCCACCACCGCGTGGTATCGCTCACTGATACGATTTTGGAGAAACTCCGCGCCTCGGGCGGTCGCCTGCCGCTGCACGACGGCAGCTCGCCCGAGGAAATCCGCGCCGCGCTCGGCATGAGCAAAAAAGCCTTCAAGCAAGCCATCGGCGTCCTCTACAAATCGCGCCAGCTCGTAATCGAGCAATACGGCATTCGGCTGGCCGGGGCTTAGGCGATTGGCAGGTTGGATTCATGGGGAGAATAGGGGGGATCGTCGTTCGGTTTAGCCGAAATAGCCCGGTGCTCTTATCGACGTTTTGACGATTAAATACAAAATTGACTCCTTGATTAAAACGATGGGTGGGTAGTCATAACGAATCGTCATCGGAGATGGTGGCCCGGGATCAAGGTGATTACCCAAAATGATCGCCTGCATGGAGTTTCCTTTGTTTATCTTGGTTCCTCGCTGTTTTCAGTGGGTAGCTTTGGTTTAACCGCTAATGCCGCGGCTCAATGAGCGCGGCAGAGCGAGTGGCTTCGCGTTGCGAAACGGCCGTGTTAGACGTTACGGCCAATGGCCTCGACATAAAGTAAAGATTTCCTGAATAAGCAATTAGCCATTTTCCCAGCGAGGCCATTGGCCGAGGAATCGACTGCGTCGACCGACTTGGTCGGCAGGTGAAATCTCGGCGGCGGACTTTGGCTCGCCGCATTAGCGGTTCTTTCCCGGTCTTTGCACCCACTCGAAACAGCAAAGAACCTTTATCTTATTCGTAAATAAATATATACCAATAAATTAATAGATATTAACGTCAACGGACACCCCTGGATTTTCGCATTGGGATCACTGCCCGGGAATGGTCACACCCCGACCTGATGGATATTCAACAATGTCGGATGGAGTGAACGCACATAGGGGAAGAGATCCGGGTTTATCCAGTTAGACGTTTTTATCATAAAAAATCTTGACTGGGGTTCGGGGCTAAGACTTGCTCATCGCATGCCCCTGACCGAGTCCTCTGCCGCCCCGCAGCTGGCTGCCTTTGACCTTGATGCGTTCTATCGTCGCATGAACAGCAGTCGCCACATCGAGCTGCTGCTTGGGCATATTCCGGGGGTGAATTATTTTGCGAAGGATGAGCACGGACGCTTTGTGCAGGCCAATCCTGGTTTTGTGGCGATGTTGGGGGCGCGCTGTCTGGAAGATATTTTGGGTCGCACGGACGCGGATTTTTTCCCACCCGAGATCGCCGCTCACTTTATCGAAGACGACCGTGCCGTGTTGACGACTGGCGAACCCATCTTGCAACAAATCGAACCGGTGCCCCGCTTGGACCGCACCTTTGAGTGGCGTACCGTTACCAAGGTCGCCATGCGCGACGCAGAGGGCACGGTAATCGGTGTGGCCGGCGTCACCTGTCTGATTGACGGCGCGAATACCGCGTGTCCGCCCGGCATTTTTTCGGTGTTGGAGCATATCGGGCAGCACTATGGGCAAAATCTTACCATACATGATTTTGTGCGGCTATCCGGGTTGTCGGCGAGCACGCTGGAGCGGCGTTTCGCGCAGATTTTTAAAACCTCTCCGCTGCGCTATTTGAATGCGGTGCGTCTGCGCGCCGCCCGCCACCTGTTGCTCACCCACGATGACAGTGTGGGGGCGATCGCGGCTACCTGCGGTTTTTGCGATCAGAGCCACATGACGGCGCTGTTCACCCAAAACTTTGGCACCACCCCTCGCCGTTACCGTGCCGCGCACAAGCGCGGATAAAGGCACAAGCATTTTTCTTCGTTCAAGTTACTGCCTTCTCAACCGATAAATTAACACCCCCATGAATCGACGCTCGTTCTTCAAACTTATTTCCACCGCCGCCCCGGCGGCGGTGATGTTTCCCCAAATCGTCAAAGCCTCGACCCTCGGGCTCGGTGGCGGCATCGCTCCGTCCAACCGGATCAACTTCGGGTTGATCGGTGCCGGGAACCAGGGCAATCATGTGATGTACGGGTTTCGTTATATAAATGGCGTGCAATTCGTTGCCATATGCGACGTGGATCGCGGACGTCGTGATACTACAAAAGCCTCGTTGGAGGGGTTTTATGCCAGCCGGAGTGGACAAGATAAATACCTGGGCTGCGAGAGTTACCTGGATTATGGCGAGTTATTGGCCCGACCCGATATTGATGCGGTGCTGGTGGCCACGCCGGACCACTGGCATGCCCTCCCGGTTGTTGACGCGGCTCGCGCCGGCAAACACATTTATTGTGAAAAACCGGTCGCCAATTCGATCATAGAGTGCCGGGCGATGGTAGCGGCTGTGGAGCGCGCGGGAGTGGTCTGTCAGCTGGGTAACATGCAACGCTCCAGTGGTGAATTCCGCCGGGCGATGAGCTTGGTGCGCGGTGGCTATTTAGGAAAAATCACCCGTGTGCAAGTGGGCCTGCCCGGGGGTGGGCTTTATCAGAATCTGAAACCCAGCCCGGTCCCCGCCGCCTCCGACTTTGATTACGGGCGTTGGCTGGGTCCCGCTCCTTACCGGCCCTACTGTGCTTTGAAGGAAAATGCCAAAATGCATTACAACTGGCGCTGGTGCTACGACTTCGGCGGCGGTCAGCTATCCGACTGGATTTGCCATCATCACGATATTGCGGTCTTGGGGCTGGGCTTGGAAGGCGTGGAAGTGAGCGAAATTCGCGAAGCGAAAGGTACTTTTCCGGATTTACCGGTCGAGCTGCGGGCCACGGCCACCAAGTATAGTTTTGAGGCGGTTTACGCCAATGGAACCGTTATTTCGGTGTCATCCTCGTTTGGAGGCGGCGTGCGTTACGAAGGCACGGAAGGCTGGATAGCCGTGGATCGGGGTCGGATTAGTTATTCCAACGACCGTCTCAAGCGTCTGGTCATACCCTCCACGCAACAGATTTTCGGCCCGAGCACGGTGGGCCACTACGAGAACATGATCGAGTGCATCCGCACGGGTGCCCGCCCCCGTTCACCCATCGACGAGGTGAGCCGAGTCACCACCGTCGCCCATCTGGCCAACGCGGCCATTCGCAGCGGGCGCGAAACGGTCGTGTGGAATGCCGCCGCCGGCGAAATCGTCGGCGCGCCCGAAGCGCAGCGCTTCCTGACTCGCACCTACCGCGCCCCTTACGTTCTGCAGAGTTAAAGAGGACATCTTATGGCCTCCCATCTTACCTCTTTAACGCTGGCCGCCGTGTTGCCCCTGAGCGGGTTCATGGCCGCCGTCGAGGCAGCAGAGCCGGTGACAACGGCGGATCTGAGTTTTGCCCCGCACGACCCGGCCCGGCCCCGGCCGTCTCGGGTCGAGCCCTTGCCCGCCGCCGCTTTGGCGGAACGCGCCCAGCCACCCGCCGGGGCAATTATCCTCTTTAACGGGCGGGGGCTCGATGCCTGGGGCGACTCCACCTGGAAGGCCACCGACGATTACCTCGAAATTGTTACCACCAAGGGGAGACCCAGCCTGATTACGCGCGCCGGTTTTGGCTCCTGTCGCCTGCATCTCGAATGGTGGAGTCCACCCGGCCTGCCGCCCGGAAAAAGCGGCCAGAGCCGTAGCAACAGCGGGGTGTTTCTCATGGGACGTTACGAGGTTCAGGTGCTCGATTCCCTCGACGGCGCCACCTATGCCGACGGCCATGCGGGGGCGGTTTACGGCCAGTTTCCACCCTCGGCCAACGCCCTCCGGCCGGCCGGGGAATGGCAATACTACGATATCGAGTTTCGCCGTCCGATCTTTGACGCCCAGGGAAACCTGGTTCGCCCGGCTCGTCTGACCGTCGAGGTAAACGGCGTTCGCGTGCAAAATAACGTGCAGTTGACCGGCCCCACCGGCTGGAAAAAACGCCCGCCCTACGCGGCCCACGCCGACCGGCTCCCCCTCTCCCTGCAAGATCACGGAGATGTGCTCCGCTACCGCAACATCTGGCTCGTTCCCATCGCCGATTAACCCGTCCGCTTAACTTTCCTCCCCTTAAACCTCATCGTCATGCATTTTCCCCAACGCCCCCTGGTTTCCCTGCTCTTTTTGAGCTTTTGCACCACCCTCGCCACCAGCCTCCGCGCCGAGCCCGGCCACCCGTTCAAGCCGGTTACGGCCGAACAAACCGCCTTGATCGAGGCCGGTCTGCCGCCAGACACGTTTGCCCCCGCCCAAGCCCGCCGCGTGCTGGTTTTTTTCCGCACCGAGGGCTTCGTCCATAAGTCCATCCCCGTCGGCATTCTGGCTTTGCAGCGGCTCGGCGAAAAAACCAAGGCCTTCACCACCGCAGCCAGCGAAGACATGGCGCAGTTCACGCCGGAGAACCTGGCGCGTTTTGACGCGGTGGTTTTCTTGAACAGCACCGGCCTCAAGTTCACCGATCCGCTGCACCGCCAGGCGCTTTTGGAGTTCGTGCGCGGCGGCAAAGGCGTGATTGGCCTGCATGCCGCGACGGACAACTTTCCGGACTGGCCCGAGGGCCAGGCGCTTATCGGCGGTGTGTTCCACAGCCATCCTTGGAATGCGGGTGAAGTCAGTGCGGTCAAACTCGACGAACCGAAGCATGTGCTCAACCTGCCCTTCGGAGAAACGGGTTTTTGGATACGCGAGGAACTTTACCAAATCAGCGGCCCTTACAGCCGTGAGAAACAGCGCGTGTTGCTCAGCCTGGATATGAGTAAAACGCAAAACGCCCGCCCGGCGGATAAAATCAAACGAACCGACAACGACTTCCCGGTCAGTTGGATTCACACCGAAGGCAAGGGCCGGGTCTTTTACACTTCGCTCGGCCACAACGAGGATATTTTTTATGTGCGGCCGGTCCTGAGTCACCTGCTCGAAGGCATCCGCTACGCGCTAGGCGATCTGGCGGCCGACGCCAGGCCTTCCGCCCAAGCCGGCAAGTTTACTCCCGCGCTCGCTCCGAACGAGACGACGACGATCCAGGACATCTGGCTCAAACCCGCCGCCAAACCCAAGGCGGCTGCCGCGACCGACGCCAAAGTGAGCGCACCCGCCGCCACGCCCGGCACAGAAACGCCGACCGCGCTCGCAGAACCGGCCTTGATTGCCATCCTTTTGGATCCCGCCGCGCCGCTTTCCAGCAAGTTCGCGGCTTTGGACCGGCTCACCTTGAAGGGCACCGCGGCCTCGGTGCCCGCGCTCGCCGCCACCGCCGTTTCCGACGAACCCGGACTGGCCGAGCGAAGCGCGCTAGTACTGGGGCAGCTTCGTTTGCCCGAAGCAGAAAGCGCGCTGATAAAAATCGTGGAGAAACGCGCCGCAGGCACTCGCACGCCCTTTATCGACGCACTGCGTTCTTACCGCACACCTGCGACTTTTGGCGTGCTGTCCGCAGTGGCAAAAAACGCCGATGCCAGCGACGCCCGCGCGGCGCGTGCCGCCATTGCTTCGTATGGTGTCAAAAGCTCGGTCGATTTCTTGCTCTCGTTGCCGGCCGGTCCCGATGCGACGCCCCTCGCCCTCGCTGCGGCCTACGCGTGGCTGGACCGCGACGCCAAAGCCGCCCCTGCCGTGGCGACCCTGGCCGAAAAACTCCTCGCCAAAGCCACGGCACCCTCCGACCGGGCTGAAGCCATCGTCCTCCTGGCCAAGTCGCTGACACCCGAGAAATCCAAACGGTTGGTTAAATGGCTGGGCGACCCGGAGCCCCGCGTTCGCCAGGCCGCCGCCGCCGCCATAGTGCGCAGTCGCCAGGCCGCACCCATCGCCGAGCTCGCGGCGGCCTGGCCCAAGCTTGGCAACGACACGCAAATCGCCGCCCTTTCTGCGGTGGCTGACGACTCGGGGCTTGGTTTGGCCCGACTGAGTCTGGACTCGACGGACACCGCTGTGATCACCGTCGGTATTGCCGCGCTCGCCCGCGTCGAAAATACCGAAGCACTGCTGGCGCTTGCTCCGCGACTGGTTGGGGGCGGCCCGGTGCGCGACGCCGCCTACCGCGCGCTTTCGGCTTCGCAGGCCAGGGATTTATCGACGCGCTTGACCGAGGCCGCAGGCAAATCGGACTCAAGCCCGGCGGTGCGCGCCGCCCTTCTTTCCCTGCTGGGAGACCGCCAGGTGATTTCCGCTCAGGCACTGATCATGGAATTGTGCGCATCGCCCGAAGCCGGGTTGCGCGCTGCGGCCTTCACGGCCCTGGGCGACATCGCGCACTCCGTGCCCATGGCCAGCATTATCAAACTGTCGGAAAACGCCAAAAAAAGCGCCGACCAGCGCGGATTTCGCAAGGCGCTCTTCACCTCGGTCGGTTTTGTGGACGATGCCGCCAAGGCCGCCGAGCTTTTGGGCGGGGCCATAGCCGATCCCGCGCAACCGGGCGGCCGCTCAACCTTTATCGGGGCGCTAACCCTGGTAAAGGGACCGGAGGCGGACACCCTGCTGGCCCGTTTGCTCAACGCCCCCGACGCCGCTGACCGCAAGGACGTGATTCGCGCCCTCTCCGCCGCCCGCATCGAAGGCTCGCTTAAACTTCTGCAAGCCACCGCTAAGAAGGCTACCAACGAAGATGAGCGCATTCTGGCTTTCCGTGGCTGTATCGAAACCATTCCAGCGATCGAAAACCTGAATAAAATCGGGCAAATCGCCGCCTACCGTTCTCTTTGGCCGCTGGCCATCCGCAGTGAGGAGAAAAACGCTATTCTGGCGGCAGTTCGCGAACTCAAGACCAATGAAGCGCAGGAATTTCTGAAGGAATTCAAAGCCGAAGAACCCGCAAAGTAACTCGCGACGGTTATCTGCCCCTCCCGGACGCAATGAGGTTTCTCAACGTTTTTCGGAGGGTAACAAGGAATCGTTGGCATAAAAAAGCACCTCATTGAGACAAATCAAATTTATACAAATGCCTATCCAACCCCCTAAAAGCAATTTCCTGGTAACCCGCATGAAACAGCGCCTTGCCATCATGGCGCTCGCGCTGGCCGCGCTGTTCGCGCGCGCGGCGGAGCCGGCCGCAATCACAGTGAGCGGAAACACCTGGACGTTGCAAAATGAAGCAATCCAAGTCGTCGTCTCGTGCGCCCAAGGACACTTGTCGCTGACCCGCTTGTCCAACCAGATGGCGGAAAAGGATTATCTGAAAGATCAGGCACCGGAATCCTTGTTTTCGTTAGTCATCAACGGTCAGACCGTCACTGCCAGCGACGGTGGCTGGACACTCGCCAAGGCCGACCTTAGTGACATCAAGTTTTACGGCAAAACATGGGGCAAGCGATTGGAGCTTTCCTTAACACGGACGCAGCCGGTGGCGTTTTCCGTCCGCCAGGTCTTTGAAATCTACAATGGTCGCGCGGGGCTGCGCGTGCTTTCGTTCCTGAAAAACGGCACAGACCAACCGGTCACCATCAGCGCTTCCGACGTCTTCGCGCTCAACCTGCCGGATCGGCCGCACACGCTGCACTATGTCACCGGCAACTTGATGTGGAATGCCACCAAGGCAGGCGTGCATCGCGTAGGACGTAATGTCATTACCTCCTACGACACGGGCGATGGGTGGTTCGTCGTGCCCGAGAACAATTGGGCTACCAGCTTGGTGCCCGGGCCCGCCAAGGCCAGCGCCCAGGAAAAACTGCTTTATATTCATGCATGGGACAACGAACCGAAGGTCCGCGTTGCATCCAACCCGAACGCCGTTCAACTGACGCTATTTCCCCGCGAGGAGCTGGAATATTTCTCGGTCAACTTTGGTGTGTTCAAGGGTGACGACATGGACGGCCGAATGGCGGTGGCCGAACATCTTCGCCAGCGTTTCAAGTATCACAACCCGGCTCACATTCTTTCCACCAACGACTGGCAATGGGGCTATCATAAGCGCCGTCGCACCGACATGAACTACCGCGACATCGTCGTGCCCAAGGCGCAGGCCGCCGGTTTCGACCGCGTGCTCATTGACGACGGTTGGTATGCGCCGGATGACAGCACCACGCCCGCGCGAAACTGGACGGACATGGCCGCGCTCGGGCAATATATCAACGACCACGGCCTCAAGCCCGGCCACTGGTTCAGCCTGCAAGGCCGCTTCTGCACGCGCGGCTGGGGAGAGGGCCGCGATTCCGCCGACCCGGCGAACATTGATTTCAAATTGAAGCAGATGCAGGAAGACTTGATCGGAAAATACCACAGTTCCTGGGATCAGGTGGATGCCGGCTTGCTCTGGAAGACTGATACGGAGACCGCCTATTCCCATCCCGCCGATTCCGTCTATCGGAAGATTCTGGGCATGAAACGCTACATGAACACGATCGCGCACCAGCATCCCGACTTCATCATGCAGACCACCTGCGAGGTGGATAATCCCGGCGGTCCCGGCGAAGAAGGGCTGGGCGTCGGCACCCACGGCGTGGGCAATCAGAATGTCGGCCTCATCCAACTGGCCGACAACGGCATCATGGGCATGTTCCGCCGTTCCGAATATGCCGACGACGTGCGCGACCTCTTTGCCGCGTTCGGTCTCTTCCCATTGGAGGGGATGCTCTCGACTCACGGCGAAGGCAAGGACTATGCCACCGCGTGGCAGGATTCGCCGCTGTGGTATTACCAGTTCCTCTTAGCCAGGCATACGATGATCTATTCATGGCCGGGCGACTGGTCCGAAACTTCTGTCGCCCACCTGCGCTTCTTCAATGACTGGCGAAAAAATCCACGCATTCAATCCATTCTCAATGAAGGGATGCTCCCGGTCTATAACGGCGCGGACCGGTTGAAGAACGAAGGCCCATGGGCGTGGATGTTCACTAATGAATCGAAAAGCCAGGCGCTGCTCTTTGCCCTCAACCACCTTAATCTAACCAAGAACAACGCTTTCGCCGCCAAGCTGCGCTGGCTCGATCCGGACAAGACCTACGTCGTCGAGGAAATCACGCAAACGCCGGATGGCGGCTTCAATTATGTGTTCCGCGGCGAATACGCTGGCAAGCGACTGGTGAAGGAAGGATTGCCTATTGATCTCGATGACGGAGTCGAGCCTTGCGCCGCATTCTGGATTCAGGAAAAAACCCGATCGGGTCCGCAGGTGCTCTACGCCGACGCGCCCATCTTCCGCTACACCGAAAGATCATCTCTAACCAAACTCGCCGTGGAAATCGAAGGGGCTCCCAACTCCACCGCTAACCTCATTGTCTTCAAACCGACAGCGAATGCCGTCGAAAAGCAGGTCGTGAAAATCGGCCCAACCGGCAAGGCCACCGCAGTATTCGATGCCGCCACCGTCACCGATGAGGCCCGACCTCTTGCCTTCACCGACGCCGCGCCAGTGACCGCCAAGTTTGTTAGGCGAGATGTCAGCACGGCCGGTCAATGGCGCGGCAAATATGGCAGCCTCGCCGCGTGGCTCGCCGGGCAGCCCATCGCCACCCAAAACGGATATGCATTGCGTCCGAAAGACGCGGCCACCTACGTCTGGGGCAAGGACGATCACACCCCGCGCGTGCCGGAGCTGCCCGCTGGAGCGACCGGTTCCAAGCTGGCTGCCTGCTGGACGGCGGCCACGGACTTCGATTTGCAGATGACGCCTCCGAAAGCCCCCGGCCCCTGGCAGCTCACCGTGTATGTCATGGACTATGACAACATCCGAAATCCCGCCCGCGCCCTCGAAATTTCCATCCGCACGCGCGACGGCAAGGTTCTCGACACGCAAGCGGCCACGCCAGCGGAGACCGGCGCGGGAATTTATCTCACTTGGGTCGTCAGCGGCCCGGTTACGATTCACGCGCGGAAGAAGGAGGGATTCAACGCGGTGGTATCCGGCGTTTTCATGGATAAGGGACAACGCGAATAGAAAGAATACACGAAAATGAAAAATTAAATATCCGACCGCACCTGCACGTTATTCCCGCGTCATGATTACACTCAATATCCTTAGCCAAAAAGGGCGCAATTCCCTGCGCTTGCCGCGCACTTTGACGATCCTCAGTCCGCGCATCCTCGCGTGTCTGGCGGGCATCGCTTCATGGACTGTCTCGGTGTCGGCATATCCGACAGCAGGGGTCATTTCTCCTGACGGCTCATTGGCGGTCACGGTGGATGTCCAAGGACCGCTAACGTATCAGGTCCAACTGGACGGCAAACCCCTGCTGGCACCATCCCGGCTTGGTTTGGCATTTGGCGATGGCCTGAAGCTGGGTGAACAAGTGCAATTGCTGGGCTTCGAGCAGCGCACCAGCGACACCTGGTGGCGGAATGATTTCGGCAAGAGCTCCAAGGTGCGCGATCATTTTAACGAAACCCGCATTCATTTTAAGGAAATCCGCCCGGCACCGGCATCCCCCGTTTTGTTCGATGTGGTGGTGCGCGCCTACGACGATGGCGTGGCGCTGCGCTACGATCTGCCGGCGCAAAAGGATCTGGCGGCGTTCACCCTCACGTCCGACCAGACCGCCTTCACCTTTCCCCAGGACGCACGAGCGCTAGGCGGCCGCTGGGCAAAGTATTTCGGCGAGGTGCAATACCCGGAGACCCGCCTGGCCGCGCTGCCAGACTCCAAGATGTGCCTCCCGGTGGTGGCGCAAACCGACCATGCCACCGTCGCCATCGCCGAAGCCGATGTGAGGGATTGGGCCGGGATGTTTATAAAAGGGCATAAACAACAGAATGCTCCGCTGTTTTCCTCCGCCACACTGACCGGTCAATCGCCACCGCTGGTGATCGATGTGGATGTTTCCAAACTGCCGGACCTGGTGTTGGAAACCACCGAGGCCGACGACGGATACACCAACGACCATACCGTATGGGCGGATGCCAGCCTCGTCCGGGCCGATGGTTCCGAGGTCTCGCTTTCCTCGCTTACACCCGTGGCTGCCACTCAGGGCTACGGTAAACTGCAAAAAAATCTAACTGTTAACGGTAAGCCTATAACGCTTCGCGGCAAGATTTACGCGCAGGGTCTGGGCACCCATTCTGCCAGCCGGATCAAATATGCGCTCAAGACGGAGGGCAGCCCTTTCGTGCGTTTCAAAGCCGTGGTCGGAATCGACGACGCGACATCGGGCAAGGGTAGCGCGGTTTTCCGCGTGGCCAATACGGTCCATTCCGGGCCGGTCACTTTGGGAGCCGAACTGGCGTCCAATGTGGTCTCCGCCACGCCGCGCCAGTCGCCATGGCGAGTGTTGCTGGTCGGTCGGAATCCCGGCACCCTGATTGAGTCTAACATTATGGTGAATCTCGCAACGCCCAGCCAGATTGCGGACACCTCGTGGATCCGTCCCGGCATCATGGCATGGGATAAATGGTGGAGCATTAACGGCTATGGTAACATGGCATCCAACAAGGAATACATCGATCTCGCTTCCGAAATGGGCTGGCCCTACATGCAGGTCGATTGGGGATGGTGCGACCCCGTCATGCCGGACGTGGTCCCGCATGACCCTAACGCCGAACTCAAAGTGAACGGCACCATCGATTTACCGGCTCTGTTTGCCTATGCCGGACAGAAGAATGTCAAACTAATGTTGTGGCTGCATTACAACAATGTAAACCGCATCGGCATCGACAAAACCTTGGCGACCGTGAAAAAATGGGGCGCCGCCGGTGTCAAGATCGACTTCATGGACCGTAGTGATCAAGATATCGTCAAGTGGTACGAGGAGGTTCTCGCCAGTGCGGCGAAACATCAACTGCTGGTAAATTTCCACGGTGCCTATACACCCACCGGCCTGGCCCGAACCTGGCCGAACTACATCACGCAGGAAGCTATCTTGGGCAACGAATACAACAAGATGGGCGGATACTGCGATCCCAAGCACCACATCACCCTGCCCTTCACCCGCAATTTGCTAGGACCTGGGGATTTCACCCCCGGTGGCTTTCTCAACCGCAGCGTTTCGCAGTGGCGTAAAACTTCCCCCACCCAGGTGATGGGCACCCGCGCCCGGCAACTCGCGCTGGCCACTGTGCTCGATTCACCGCTGCTCTGCATGGCGGACTCGCCTGCCAACTACCGCGGCCAGACCGGTCTCGAATACTTTCGCGGCCTGCCCACCGTGTGGGATGAAACCCGCGTGCTCTCCGCCGATCTCGCCGAGCACCTGGTCGAAGCACGACGCAAAGGCGACATCTGGTATATCGCGGCCATGAACCACGACAAGCCGCTCACCCTGCGCGTGCCGCTGGATTTCCTCGGCAAAGGCGCGCACACCATCCGGATCTTTGCCGACAAACCGGAATCCGCCACCACCGCGACCGAAATCACCGACACCACCCGCCCGATCACGGCCAAAGATTCGCTCGAAATACCGATGGTGGGCGATGGAGGTTTCGCCGCCTGCATCCGCCCATCCCGGACGCAATAAGGTTCCTGAACGTTTTCGCTGAGTAACATTAAAATCGCAGGTCATAAAAAAGAACCCCATGGACACAAAACGACCCCAGTAACGACCCTTGAAATATCAAGTAACTAGAAATCCTTAACTTATGAATTATATGATCCGGACTTTTCTTGAATTAAACTCCAGCAAGGGGGCAAGCCTCCCGTTGCCGGTACGCATGATAAAACTGAAGCTGGTCAAGGAACCCCCAGTGATACGCGTATAGACTAATACTTCTCAGCAATACTCACCCCATAAAAAGTTAAAAACCTCAAGGAATCTTATGTTACTTAAAAATATGATAATGGCTATCGCAGTCCTGGGCACTGTGGCCCGCGGAATTGTTTGCGCGGAGAGCACGCCCAATCCTGAATTGAAAAATCCTATTCGTTTTGAAATACTGGAGTTGCGGGAAATACCCGTGATTGATTCGGACCATCCGGATTCCAAGGATAACAAATACGGGTTTGAAGGAGGTTCGGTGGTGAAGCTAGATGGCGTATACTACCTGTTCACGGCCGAAATGGCTGGAGACCCCTTCTGGGTGAAGATGCGTCTGGCGATCTGGACCAGTCCGAATGGAATTGAATGGAAGCGGGTATCAACCATCAAGGAAACATCCGGCAAACCACGCGCCGAAACGGGGCTGCCCTATGAGTCTGTCTGGGCACCCATGCCTATCTACAACGACGCTGACAAGGTATGGGAATTGTTTTATACTGCCTACGATAAGGGAGGGGCCACCGGCGGACGCAGCTGGCGCGCCACGTCAACGGTACAAGGCCGCGCCGGCATCGTCGGCCCCTACAAGGATGTGGGGATAGTTCTGCAGCCGGATGCTGATTCGCAGAAGTGGGAAGGTTGGCAAGGCACTCCCTCATTCTTTCCCTATCGGATTAAGGATCGCTGGTTAGCCTTTTATTGTAGTCAAGGCGGAGCGCCTGGTTGGCTAGTAGGCCTTGCGGAAGCCCCCGCCTTGACGGGGCCTTGGAAGCGGCGTGTAGAAGGAAATCCGCTGCCCATTGAACCTGTTTTTAATGAGAATCCGATTGTCACACGTATCGGCGATTTGTATGTCGCGGTTTACGACTCTGGCATTGTTAATGCTCCTGCCCCAAAATATTATCGGGAAAAGACTTCGGTCGGATATACCACATCCACCGATGGCATTAACTGGGCGGCGGGCGGCAGAATCGTGGTTCAACCGCCGGGTTCCGCGAATTGGTCCGTCGATATCCGTACACCCTTGGGACTGATCGATGAAGGCAATGATACCTTTACCCTGTTTTATACCGCCGAGAACAAGAAACGGTATTGGCCGGTAAGCATGATAAAACTGAAGCTGGTCAAGGAACCCCAGTGATACACGTATAGACTAATACTTCTCAGAAATACTCACCCCATAAAAAATTAAAAACCTCAACGAATCTTATGTTAATTAAAAATATGATAATGGCTATCACATTGCTGAGCAATGTTCTGCGAAACAAGGGCAGTGCACGGCACGCGTCAATGGACAGGAGGTTTTCTCCTGCACGCCGGGCGTACGCGTCGTGACCGATCTTGAAGGTAAAGTGTGCGAAGTTGTGGACATTGATTCTGCGCCGCAGTCCGTCACACTTCGCGACGGCAGCAACCGCCATGAATTTACGAAGGCCCCCAATCAAGTACAACAGATTGACGGGCGGAAGGTAAAGGTGCTCCGCACCGCGCCGTTTGATTATCCTTATCACCCCAAACAACCCCAATGAACCACAGGAACACATCACGAAACAAGTCCGTCACGTTCTCGCCATCCTTGTCGTCGGTTGGGCTTTTGGATTCGCCGCCTGCATCCGCCCAGCCCGGACGCAACAAGGTTCCTATGCGCAAGCAATCCACGCTACTGGCTGGTTCCTAGTTTCCCTCATCCACCATCCCCTGTTTAAAAAAATGAGTACTCCCACCCCGACCACCGTCTTTGGACTCACCGGCCACTCCCTGGCCTTTCTCTCCCTGCGCCTGTGGCTGGGCTCGCGCGCCCTGGTCACCGGACTGGAAAAATACTCCGCAAAAATCACCGTCCAGGAACCGATGCTGGATGCCAAAGGGCAGCCCGACATGAGCGGGGCGATGATGGACGTGGAGCAAAAGGTGTACGGGCTTAAATACTACCACGCCCTCCCCGATTCCTTGCAGACCAAGTTTGCCGGCGAGCCTCTCTTGCCCGGTTTTCTCTGCACGCCCTTTTACGCCCTGCTCGGCCCGGCCTTGATTATCCTCGGTCTCCTGCTGCTGGCGGGTGTGGCCAGTCGTTTGACCCTCTTCGCCATGGCAGGGCTCTACGCCGCGCTCACCTTCGGCCTCATGCTCATCGGTCAGGATGCCGGCGTATCCTGGCTGGCCATCCACGTGGGCTTGGTCGCCCTCGCGCTCACCTTGGTTGACCACAACCGCTTCGCCATTACCCGCGCCTAAAACTCTACCCCATGAACGCTTCCCCTGCCACCCCCTCCCCATCCCCCTCCACCGGTTTTTCCCGACGGAACTTTCTTGGCCTTTCCGCCGGAGCCCTGGCCCTCGCCAGCACGCCCCGGCTTTTCGGCCAGGTCACCAGCGCCGCCGGATCGGCGGAAAAGCCGCTGCGCGTGGCCCTGGTCGGCTACGGCGCCCAAGGTCGCATCTTGGCCGAAAGCCTGCTCAAAATCGGCGACATCAAACTCGTCGCCCTGTGCGACATGTGGGACTACGCCCGCACCTACGGAGAACGTTATTTCAAAGCGGCCGGCATCGACCTGACCGGCTACAGCGACCTCGACGAGATGCTCGCCAAGGAAAAGGGCCTCGACGCGGTCGTCATCGCCACGCCGGACGTCTTCCACGCGCCCCACACCAACGCCTGCCTCAAGGCCGGCTTGCACGTTTACTGTGAGAAAATGATGTCCAACACCGTGGAGGGCGCCCGCTCCATGGTGCAGACGATGAAAGAGACTGGCCGCCTGCTCCAGATTGGCCACCAGCGCCACAGTAACCCTCGCTACCGCTTTACCCGTGAGCGCCTGCTGGGTGAGGCCAAGCTGGTCGGGCAACTCACCGGTGCCCAGGCCCAGTGGAATCGCGCCGTCACCAAGGACCTCGGCTGGCCAAAAAAGTCCGACATCCCGGCGGAGACCTTGGCCCACTACGGCTACCCCGACATGGCCACGTTTAGAAACTGGCGCTGGTACAAGAAGTTCGGCGGCGGCCCGCTCTCCGACTTGGGCGCGCACCAGATCGATATCTTCAGTTGGTTCTTTGGTCGCTTGCCCAGCACCGTGATCGCCAGCGGCGGAGTCGATTTTTACAAGAACCACGAGTGGTTCGACAACGCCATGGTGATTTACGAATTCCCGCAGCTCGACGGCAACGTGGCGCGCGCCTTTTACCAGGTGCAAACCACCACCAGTTCCGGCGGCGGCTACTGGGAACAGTTCATGGGCAGCGAGGGCACCATTCGTATTTCCGAAAATCCCAGCCAGACCAAGATCTACCGCGAAGCGGCCGCTCCTTCCTGGGAAGAGTGGGTGCGCAAAAACTACCTGCGTGCCGACCTTGCCGCCGCTGCCGCCGCGCCCGCCGCCGACGCCAAAGTGGACGCCCGCGAGACCGCGCCCTTGGCTACCTACGGATTACCGGTCACCTTGAACAAGGCCATCCACCAATATCACCTGGAAAACTTTTTCCAAGCGATCCGCGGCAAAGCCAAACTCAACTGCCCGGCCGACGAAGCCTTCCGCAGCGAATACCCGATTTTCAAGGCCATCGAAGCCATCGAAAAACGCCAACTCATCACCATCACGGAACCCGCAGTTTAACCCCTCATACGATGAAATCCGTCCTCACTCTCCTGCTCTCCGCCCTGGCTTTAACCGGTGGCGCCCGCGCCGACGATCTGGTGCCCTTGATCACGGAATTGCCCAAGCCGATGATCATCGGCACGCCCGTGGCGATAAAGGTTGATAATCTCGAAACGGCTCCCGCGCCAGACGCTCCGTTTATGGTGCCAAAAACGGCCAAAAACCTGGCATTGAATCGCCCTGTTACCAGCAGTGATCCCGCTCCACTGCTCGGTGACTACGACCTTATCACCGACGGCGACAAGGACAGTGCCGAGGGCAGTTACGTCGAAATGGCCAAGGGCACGCAATGGGTGCAGATCGACCTCGGCCAGACCGCCGAGCTTAATGCGGTTTACCTCTGGCATTACCACTCCCAGCAGCGTGTTTACCTGGGTGTTGTGGTGCAGATATCCGACGATCCCGACTTCATTTCCGGGGTCACGGTGATCTACAATAACGACGCCAAAAACCTCAGTGGACGCGGCGCCGGCAAAGACAAGTCCTACATCGAAACCAATCGGGGACGCCTGCTCGATGCCAAAGGCGCGAAAGGTCGCTACGTGAGGCTTTATAGCAACGGCAACTCGGCTAACTCGGCCAACCACTACATCGAGGTTGAGGTCTGGGGCACACCGGTGAAGTGAGCGACACGCGGCCCTTCCTTCACTGGCTAGCGCCGCTCCTCGTCTTCGTGGTCGCTCTGCTGCTGCGGTTGCCCGGTTTGGAGTCGCGCCCGGTTCACCCCGACGAAGCGGGTAACGCCCACCAGCTCGACGGCCTCGTTTCCGGCGACGGCTACCGTTACCTTCTGCACGATCACCACGGTCCCACCTTGTATCACCTCAGCGCCGCCGTCCTGCGCGCGACCGGCGCAGGCCAGGCGGCCGACTGGGATATCTGGATGCTCCGGATTTTCCCAGCGGTCGCCGGAGCCGCCCTCGCGGCCGCAGCCGCCGCCTGGTTCCTCCCGCTTTTCGGTTTAGCGCCCGCCTTGGGTGCGGCGTTCTTTCTCAGCTTGTCCGCCCCGTTTGTTTACTACAGCGGCACGTTCATCCACGAATCCTTCGTGCTGCTGCTACTGCTCGGCTGGTTTATCGCTGCTTGGCACGCCTACAATGGAGCCGGCACCCGCACCACGCTGCTCACCGGTCTTTGCGCAGGCTTGCTCCTCGCAACCAAGGAAACCGGTGCCCCGCTCATGGGACTGCTGGGACTTGCGATTCTCGTCAGCGCGCGTCCGCCTTGGCGCCGGGTGCTCGTGGTCAGCGGCCAAGCCGGCGCGCTTTGCTTGGCCGTGGTGCTGTTTTTTTACAGCGACTTCGGCCGCCACCCGGAACGAGCCTTCGACCTGTTCCGCGCAATCGGCCAACAAGTCGGCCGCAGCCACGGCTCCGAACACGCCCACCCGTGGTTCACCTACGCCCAGTGGTTCCTCGCCCCGTCGCCGGTCGGCTGGCCGTGGAGCACGTGGGCGTTACTCGGTTTCGGAGGTTTCGGCTTCTGGATACACCGCCGCCTGCCGCTGGCCCGGGCACTTGCCCTGGGTTTCGCGCTAATGACCCTGTTCTTTACTATCCTCCCTTATAAAACCCCCTGGCTGGTCCTCGCGCCCCTCTTACCTCTGGCGCTGCTGGCCGGTCTAGGCGCGGCGGCTTTCGTCGCCCGCATGCGCGAACGGCGGCTCGTCGGGCTGGCGGTGGCCGCCGGGTTTCTCGTCGCCGGACTGCTGGCGACCGAGACCTACGCCCGTTGCCAAGGCCACGCGGTGGATCCGGCCAATCCGCTCGCTTACTCGCCCGGCAGCCCCGATCTCGCCCGCCTGGAAACCGACCTCGCGGCCCGCGTCGCAGCAACTCCGGGACGACCGCTCCTGGTCCAAGTCGTCGCTCGCGACTACTGGCCCTTGCCGTGGACGCTGCGGCGCTACGAAGCCGGTTACTGGCCGGAGCCGCCCGCCAAGCTGCAAGCCGGTATGCTGCTGATCGAAGCCGCCTACCTAGCCGAGTTCGCGGAGCCGGACATGACGTTCACGCCCTACGAAGTGCGCCCGGGCCTCACCCTCTTTCTCTCCCGTATTCGCTGATACCAATTATTAATCAATATGATGCAAATTGGCCGGGACGGCCAACCCTACACCGAATCGACAGATGTAGCGTTGGCCGTCCCGGCCAATTCAGCCCCCTTTCCCTCCTTCTCATCACATGACCCAACCCGTCTCACCTAAAACCAATCCCAGCCAGCTCGTCTTCTGGGGTTGTTTCGTCGCGCTCATCGCCACCTCGTTTGGCTTCATAACGCGCATGATGTTGCTCGGCCGTTTCCAGACCGATTTTGGCCTGGATAAAGTCCAGCTTGGCGAACTTCAGGGCGCGGGCATCTGGCCCTTCGCCATTTCGATCATCCTGTTCAGCCTGATCATCGACCGGGTGGGTTATCGCCTCGCGATGATTTTCTCCTTCGTCTGTTACGCCGCCTACCTCGGCATGGCGTCTTTCGCGTATCTTTCGATCCAAGGCGTGGAAGGGGCCGCGCTGCAAGCCGCCCAAGCCCGCGGTTACAGCCTGCTCTACTGGGGCAGCATCATCCTCGGTCTGGGCAACGGCACGGTGGAAGCCTTTGTGAATCCGCTGGTCGCCACGCTATTCAAAACCGACAAAACCAAGTGGCTGAATAAACTCCACGCCGGCTGGCCCGCCGGGCTGGTGCTCGGCGGCCTCATCACCATCGGCCTGAGCTCCACCGCCAGCCACGGCGACTGGCGTTTGGTGCTCGGTCTGATCGCGCTGCCCTCGGTTGTTTTCTTCGCGCTGCTCATCGGTGCCAAATATCCCCAAAGTGAACGCGAGCAGGCCGGCGTTTCCTACCGTGAAATGCTGGGCGAATTCGGCATGTTTGGCGCGCTGGTCGCCTTCGGCCTGATTTTCGCGCAACTGGGCCAGGTGTTTGGTTGGGGTATGGGCGTGACCATTGGACTGACCGCTGCCGTCGTGCTTGGCTTTGGAGCCTACACCCGACGTCTGGGCAACGCCCTGCTCGCGTTTCTCATTCTCCTCATGATGCCGCTCGCCACCGCCGAAATCGGCACCGACGGCTGGATCAGCAGTTTGATGGAGCACCCGCTCGCCGCCTCCGGCCACAATCCGGGCTGGGTCCTGGTTTACACCTCGGCGATCATGATGGCCCTGCGTTTTTGCGCCGGCGCGATCATCCACCGCTTCTCGCCGATCGGTTTGCTGATGGGTAGCTCCGTTCTGGCCATTATCGGCCTTACCCTGCTCTCGCACTGTGCCGAGGCCCCGCTCATCGCCATCTTCGGTGCGGCCACGCTCTATGCCGTGGGTAAAACCTTCTTCTGGCCCACCATGCTCGGCGTCGCGTCCGAACAATCCCCTCGCGGCGGCGCCCTTACCTTGAACGCCATGGGCGGCGTTGGCATGATCGCCGTCGGCGTGCTCGGCTTCCCCTACATTGGCGCCATTCAGGAAAAAACCGCCAGCGCTCACCTCGTCGCCGAGTCGCCCGCGATCGCCCAAAGCGTGTTGGTCGAAAAAACCTACCTGCTCGGCGGCTATCAGGCGATTCAGCCAGACAAAGCCGCCGCCCTGGTCGAACCCGCCGCGCAGGCCAAACTGGCCGCCGCCCAGCTCGCCGGGCAATTCGATGCCCTCGGCCATATGGCGATTTTCCCCGCTCTGATGCTGGTCGGCTACATCGGCCTGTTCCTGTTTTTCCGCGCCAAGGGAGGCTACCGTCCGGTGCAACTCGACGCCCATTCCACTCACTCCTGAACGAGCCATCACCGACACTTGAATTTCCTCCCCATGAAACGCTCCGTCACCTTGTTCACCGGCCAATGGGCCGATCTCCCTTTGGCCGAACTGGCTCCCCTCGCCAAAAAGATGGGCTACGACGGCCTCGAGCTCGCCTGCTGGGGCGATCACTTCGACGTCGAGGCCGCCACCGCCTCGCCCGCCTACGCCCGCCAGCGCTGGGAGTTGCTCGCCGACCACGGCCTCACCTGCGTGGCCCTCTCCAGCCACCTGGTCGGTCAAGCGGTGTGCGATCCCATCGATGCCCGCCACCAAGCCATTCTCCCGCCCTCCGTTTGGGGCGATGGCGACCCCGAGGGCGTGCGCCGCCGCGCCGCCGCCACCATGATCGCCACCGGTCAGGCCGCCCGCGCGTTTTTCGACGCCCGTCCCGCCTCGCTCGCCCCGGCCGTGCCGCACGCTCCGGTGGTCAACGGCTTCACCGGCTCCTCGATCTGGCACGCCCTCTACGCCTTCCCGCCCACCTTGCAGGCCTACTACGACGCCGGGTTTGCCGACTTCGCCAAGCGCTGGACGCCCATCCTCAACGCCTTTGACGCGGTCAACGTGAACTTCGCCCTCGAAGTTCACCCCACCGAAATCGCCTTCGACATCGCCACATCCCGGCGCGCCCTGGCCGCCGTTAACAATCACCGCCGCTTCGGCTTCAACTACGACCCGTCGCACCTTGGGTATCAGGGCGTCGATTACGTGAAGTTTATCCGCAGCTTCCCCGATCGCATTTTCCACGCCCACATGAAGGACGTGTGGTGGGGCCACGGCGACGGCACCGTCGGCGTGTTCGGCGGCCACACCTCCTTCGGCGACGCCCGCCGCCAGTGGGATTTCCGCTCGGTGGGTCGGGGCGACATCCGCTTCGAGGACGTGATCGTGGCGCTCAACGACATCGGCTACCAAGGTCCGCTCTCGGTCGAGTGGGAAGACATCCGCATGGATCGCGTGCACGGCGCCACCGAATCAGCCGCCTTCGTGCGCCGCCTCGATTTCTCCCCCAGCGCCGTGGCCTTCGACGCCGCCTTCGACAAGAAAACCCAATAACCAATCAGTTACACAGAGGGCACGAGAGATGACCCAGAGGCCACAGAGCCAAACCCACAATGTCTCCTCCGTGCTCTCTGTGAATCCGCTCGTGCCCTCTGTGTAACCTCGCCGATTTCCCCCTCATGTCTCCCACACGCAAACTTCGCTACGGCATGATCGGTGGCGGCCGCGGCGCCTTTATCGGCGCCGTCCACCGCATCGCTTCGCAAATGGACGGCCAGGCCGAACTCGTCGCCGGTGCCTTCTCGGCCGATCCGGAAAAATCCGCCGCCTCGGGCGCGGACCTGTTTCTCGACCCGGCCCGCGTTTACGGCACCTACGCCGAAATGGCCCGCGCCGAGGCTGCCCGTCCCTCCGCCGACCGGCTCGACTTCGTCGTGATCGTCACCCCGAACCACCAGCACTTCGGCCCGGCCCAAGCGTTTCTCGAAGCCGGGTTTCACGTCGTCTGCGACAAACCCGTCACCCTCGACCTCGCCCAAGCCCGCACCTTGCGAGACATTGTGCACCGCAGCGGCAAGATCTTTGCCCTCACCCACAATTACACCGGCAACGCCATGGTGAAACAGGCCCGCGCCTTTGTGCGCGAAGGCCGTCTCGGCACCCTGCGCAAAGTCGTGGTCGAGTACCCGCAAGGCTGGCTCTCCACCCGCCTCGAAGCCACCGGGCAGAAACAAGCCGGCTGGCGCACCGACCCCGCCCGCTCGGGCGCGGCCGGCTGCATCGGTGATATTGGCACCCACGCCGAAAACCTCGCCCGCTACATCACCGGCCTGCGCATCACTGAACTCTGCGCCGACCTCACCACCTTTGTCGAAGGCCGCGCCCTGGACGACGATGGCAACATCCTCGTGCGCTACGAAGGCGGCGCGAAGGGCGTGCTGCACAGCTCGCAAATCTCGGTCGGCGAGGAAAACGCGCTCAACATCCGCGTTTACGGAGAAAAGGCCGGCCTGGAGTGGCGTCAGGAGCACCCGAACGAGTTGCTCTTAAAATTCCCCGACCAGCCCACGCAAATCTGGCGTCGCGGCAACGGCTACGTCGGCCCCGCCGCCGCCGCCGTCACCCGCATCCCCGCCGGCCATCCCGAGGGCTACCTGGAAGCCTTTGGTAACATCTACCGCGAGGTGTTCCGCGCCGTCCTCGCCAGCCTGGCTGGCCAGCCGCTGCCGGCCGATCTCGATTTCCCGACCATCGAGGACGGCGTCGAAGGCATGGCCTTTATCGAAACCGCCGTGGCCAGCTCGCGTGCCGGCGCGGTTTGGGTAAAGTTTCCCCAGCTCTGAGCCGCCCACCCCGTCACCCCCATGTCATCCGGCCTCTCCGCCTCGTTGCCCCGCCACCGCTACCGGCACGAGGCGATGGCCACTTGGTTCGAGCTGTGGATCGACACAACGGATGCCGACTACGCGGCGCAGGCTGCCCAGGAGGCCTTCAGTCGTATTGATCGGTTGGAGGGCCTGCTCAGCCGTTACCGCGAGGACAGCGAGGTGAGCCAACTCGGACGCCTCGCCCCCGGTGAGGCGATGCGCCTCCACCCCGACACCTTCGCCTGTCTGCGCCAAGCCCTCGACCTGGCGACTGCGACCGGCGGCGCTTTCGACCCCGCGCTCGGCCACCTGCGCCCCGCCAAATGCGTGCTGGCGGATGCCGCCACCCCGCGCGGACGCCTCCTACTCGACCCTGAAGCGGGCTTGGTGACGTGCGAAGCGGGCGCCGTTCACCTCGACCTCGGAGCGATCGGGAAAGGCTACGCCCTCGACTGCGCCGCCGAGATTTTGCGCGAATGGGAACTGCCCCACGCGCTGCTGCTTTCCGGCGGCAGCAGCTTGCTCGCCTTGGCTGCCCCTCCCGGCACGCAGGGCTGGGAAATCGGCCTGACCGCCCGCCAAAGTATCTGGCTGGCCGATACCGCTCTGGGCGCTTCTGGCTCAACCTTCAACGGCACCCATATTTTTGACCCGCGTGACGGCACGCCCTCCCACCGCTATTTCCGCACCTGGGCCAGCGCGGGCACCGCCGCCGCCGCCGACGCGTTTTCCACCGCCGCCATGCTCTTGGAGTGCTTCGAGTTGGAACAGTTAAGCGCAGCCCTGACCGATACCGGCTTTGCCCTGCTCGCCAGCGAAGATCGCCCCGAAGCGCTGGAGTCCTTTGGACTATTTCCGCTGCTCGGTCCCGCTACGAGCTCCTTGCGCACGGTATGAGCGCCACCTCACAGCCGGGCGGCATCCTCTTGGTTATTCCCGCCTGGTGCGAAACCGTGCGGCTCAACGCCTTTGCGTCCCGCTTGTTTCCGGCCCTGGCCGCTTCCGGATTACCCGTGACTGTGCAGATCGTGGATGACGGTTCACCGGCGCACTTGGCGGAGGCTTTGGCGGAGCGCTGCTCGGCTTGGCGAGCCCAGTTCCCCTTTGTGCAGCCCCTGCACCGCTTGCCTGCCAACATCGGCAAAGGCGGCGCAATATACGCGGGTTGGGATTTAGCGGGTGAGGCGGCGTGGCTGGCGTTTTGCGATGCGGACGGAAGCGTCGATGCCGACGAAGTGGTGCGTATATTAAATACGGCGCTTACCTCACCCGACCCCGTTTGCTATTGTGCGAGCCGACACATTCAAGGTGCGCAGACGCACTGGGGCTCGATCCTGCGCCAAGTCTTGAGCCACCTCTTCGCCGCCTGGGTGCGGTGGCATACCCGACTCCCGCTCCGGGACAGCCAGTGCGGGGCCAAAGTCATCCCGAGGGCAATTTACCGAGGGGCCAAGGGCCGGTTATCCGAAAAACGCTACGCGTTTGATGTTGAGCTCATGCTGGCCTGTTTTCGGGCGGGTGTAGCGATTCAAGAGATTCCCGTGCGCTGGAGTTGGCAGCCGGGCAGTCGAATCAAACTGGCCCGCGATGGCTTTAGTATGCTATGCGCGGTCCGCCGAATCGGCAGGACGCGAATCCGTACCGCCTTCTAATTCGACTTTGTTAACACAGAAAAATTACGGCGGAAATACCTGAAAATGTCCGCAAAAAGGCTCAAAACGCGCAAAACCAAGCCTTCATTTTTGTGACTTCTGCACTTTTTTCGGCCAATTTTTGTTTTAGCAAAGTAGAATTAAAGAACGAATCTATGGCCGACCCAAAGACACAGTGCTCGAGTTAACCGCAACACTCGAACACCTTATAAAGCCTCGATCACAGTTTTCTGCGCCGCCTTAAAACCGTCAAAAACGCAAAGCATCCCAGCAGTAAAGAAGCGGTAGCAGGTTCAGGAATCGGAGTGGCGAGAATGTTCATCTGGTACCCGCTGCTGGACACATTGAAGGAACCGAAGCCGTTGTCGGAATTGCCAATGATGTTTTGGTTAACCACGCCCAAGGGATTTGAAGTGGATTTCATCACCAGCTTCGAGCCGGACACGAGGGAAACGAGGAACCAGTAATCGGTGTTTGCTTGAAGAATAATGGACGAAACAGGCTGAAGCTCCACCACCTTGGTAAGCGAGGCCCACGGTTGAAGGGTGCTTGAATAACCAAATGAACCGATGAAATCGGAAGAATTGGGCGGTAAAAAGGGCGTCGCAGAAACACCATAAACGGTGATTTGCGGCGTGCCGTTCGGATCAGCCGGGCCCCCTTGATCGTCCGATAATACAAGTTGCACGGAAGATAAGAGGTATCCGTTCGACCCCGTGTTTATGCGAATGCCGGCGAGGTCGTTACCATCAATAAAGAGACGTAAGCCATTGTACGTCTGTCCAATGCCCTGATAAATCACATCTGGAGTTGGCACCAGTATCGCAGTTGCCGAAACGGTGGAAAATGCCGTAAGTATCAGAAATAAAATATTTTTCATAACAGCGCTTCTTAAGCATGAACGGAGGTGCCGTTCGAGTAATAACTTTCCGCCTGCAGGGAATTTTCTGCGCTTCGCTAAATCCAGCGTTAAGCGCAGAAAGTAATGATTTAAAAGCCTGCAATGATTACGCGGCGGCCATGTATGGGAGCTTGGCGGCGGTGGCCTGCACCGACGGGATGCCGTCGATCAGGTCGCCGATGGCGTCCCAGCGGCCGTTGACCAAACCGTCGCGGGCGGACTCGCGTTGGGTAACGGGGATCTTGTCGGAACCGTAGCGCACTTCGAGCGCGGCCACATCGACCACGATTTCGAGCGCGGGATTCTGCTCAATCGCGGCGGCGACCTTGGCGATGTCTTCGCGGGCGGCGTTCACGCAGGGGATGCCGAGCGTGGTGCTGTTGCCAAAGAAGATCTCGGCGAAATTCTCCGCGATGACCGCGCGGAAGCCGGCCTTGTGGATGGCCTGGGGCGCGTGCTCGCGGGAGGAACCGCAGCCGAAGTTGGCCCCGGAAAGAAGGATCTTGGCCCCCTTGTGCTCGGGTTTGTCGATGGGGTGGCCGGTGGGCACGCCCTCGGGGGTGTGGCGGACGTCGTAGAAGAGAAATTCGCCCAGACCGTCGAATACCACGCACTTCATGAAGCGGGCGGGGATGATGCGGTCGGTGTCGATGTCGTTGCCGGGGACGTAAACGCCGCGACCGGAAACGGAGGTGATTTTTTCGAGAGCCATAAATTTTAAGTTTCGGATTTTTTAACCACGGAGATCACGGAGGACACGGAGTAGAAAGGATCGACCTCTCTGTGCTCTCCGTGTCCTCCGTGGTTAATTTAGCTTTTTTCAGTTCACCGCGAAGACTTCGCGGGCGTCGGCCACGTGGCCGGTGACGGCGGCGGCGGCGACCATGAGCGGGCTCATGAGCACGGTGCGGCCGGTAACGGAGCCTTGGCGGCCCTTGAAGTTGCGGTTCGAGGAGGACGCGCAGAGTTCGTCGCCGATGAGCTTGTCGGGATTCATCGCGAGGCACATGGAACAACCGGCGGCGCGCCACTCGAAACCCGCTTCGGCGAGGATCTTGTCGAGGCCGAGTTTCTCACACTGAAGCGCGACGATCTGGGAGCCGGGCACAGCGATCGCGCGCACGCCGGGAGCGACTTTTTTGCCTTGGATATACTTCGCCACTTCCTGTAAAGGCGCTGTAAAATCAAAATCTTGAACATAAACACCACGTCATACGCTTTTCGCCCCGCCGCCGACTTTCTCTCTTTTACAAACACCTCCGACAACTGAGGACGGAACAACTCGAAATCAATATGCCGCTTCAAC
>JAPLTN010000071.1 GCA_026398135.1 Verrucomicrobiota bacterium | reverse complement strand
CCGCGCCCGGCGGCGTGGCCAGTCGCCATCGGGCATGCACCGGCGCGGGTTTCAAATTCCACTCCAAAAACTCCAGCGGGCCATCGGCCCCGAACTGTGCCAGCCAGCGCTCCACCAACCACTCGGGCATGGAGTAATACTCCGCCAGCGCCGCCGCCGTGGCGATCCGCCCCGGCGCAACCTGCCGGGCCAGCGCCTCGGCCAGCTTGCGCACCACCGCGTTGACCAGCTTCGCTTCCGACTCGCTCGCCAGCGCGCGCGTCTGCGTCACCGCATGATGCCCGACTTTGGCCGCATGGCCTTCGCCACCGCCCTCGATCAATTCATACCCGGCCAGCAGCAGTACCGCCATCACCCGCGTGCGCGGACGCAGCCGCACCAGCGTGGCCACCACGCCTTCGATGCGCCCGTAATGCCGGATCGCACCGTAAAATAAATTCTGGCAACGCGCCCGCGCCCCGCCGCTCAACTGCACCGTATCGAGCAACGCATCCGCCCTCACTTCCTCATCCAGCCAGCGAACCAGCAGGCGGGCCGCCACCGGCCAGGCATCAGGCGAATTCACAGCAGCAACAGCGGGAACATCAGAGGTCATCGGAAAAAGAAAGGTTCTACAGGTTGGTTAATTAAAGGAGCGGAACCCCACCACCCCCCGCCGCCGAAGCAACTACGAAACAGTCCCGCCGCCGACATTGACAGCACGCCACTCAACCCGCTTTGCTGACCAACCCTCTCCGTAACCTTTCTGACATGAATTCCGAAACCATCTCCACGCTCGTCGCCAAAAACCCGTCCCTCAAGACGGCCAAAGCCAAGCTGGAGGCCATGGAGCCCGGTGCCTACTGCGTGCATAAGAGCTGGGGCTTCGGTCAGATAAAGTCTTACGACGAGGCCGCGCAAAAGCTCATCATCGATTTCAAAGCCAAGCCCGGCCACTCCATGGACCCGGCCTTCTGCGTCACCACCCTCGACGTCCTCCCCGCCAACCATCTGCTCGTCCGCCGCGAGACCGACGCCGCCACCATCGCCAAGCTCATCGCCAACGACCCGGCCCAGCTCATCATCGAGGCCCTTGCCGCTTACCCCAATAACGCCGCCACCCAGATCGAGATCGAGATCGTCCTCGCCCAGGTGCTCGGCGAAGAAAAATTCAAAAAGTGGTGGTCCACCGCCAAGAAGGCCCTCGCCAAAGACCCCCGCATCTCCGTCCCCGCCAAGAAGACCGAGTGCTACTTCATCCGCGAAACCCCGATCTCCACCGAGGACGAGATCACCGCCAAATTTAACGGCACCCGCTCCGCCCGTCTTCGCGTCAAACTCGCCCACGAGCTGATCGACACCGCAGGCAAACAAGACATCAAGGCAGACCTCCCCGCCATCCTCGCCGGCGTCGCCGAGGCCATCAAAACCTCCAACCAGTTCGATACCGCCGAGCGCCTCCACGCCGCCTCCATCCGCGACCGCCTCGCCAAACTTGCCGGTGTGGATGCTTCCACCTTCGAGCCCTCCCAGATTTCCCTCGTCGCCAACGTCCGCGACCTTCCCGCCATCGTCGAAAAGCTGCCCGTCGGCTTCCAGAGCGAGTTCCTCGATCTCCTGAAAGAGGCCCACCCCCTCGAATACCGCGACATCGTCATCAGCCTGCTCAAGGTCTCCCAAGGCAAGTTCACCACCGAGTGCATCAACTTCCTCCTCGACAACGACCACAGCGAAGAACTCGCCGCCACCTTCCGCCGTTGGATGGCCGAGCAAAATCTGCGCGCCCCCGTCCTCCACTGGATCGTCAAGAACCGTAACTCCAAGAAGTTCTCCAAACTCCTCGGCGACCTCGTCTCCCCCCGCCTCTTCTCCGCCATTTTCTACGCCATCGACTACGAGGCCCTCCAGGCCGCCTCCACCCGCCGCATCCCCCTCGGCGACGCCCTCTCCGAAGACGCCGAGCTCATCGGCGACCTGCTCGCCACCGCCTCCGCCGAAACCGCCCGCGACCTCGCCCACTCCCTCTTGCTCAACCAGGGCTTCGAGGACCTCACCAAGAAGTCCCTCCTCGCACGCTTCATCAAACTCTACCCCTCCATCTCCACCGTCCTCACCGGCGAAAACGAGACCAAGGAAGAGCAACTCCTCGTCTCCCGCGACAGCTACGAGCGCAAGCGCGAGGAACTGGAAACCATAATCTCCAAGAAAATCCCCGACAACTCCAAGGCCATCGCCACCGCCCGCGAGCACGGCGACCTCAAGGAAAACTCCGAATACAAGATGGCCAAGCAAGACCAGCAGGTCCTCATGGCCCAGAAGGGCACCTTGGAGAAGGATCTCAGCCGCGCCCGTATCACCGACTTCAAGGAAGGCACCAACGAGGTCGTCGGCGTCGGCAGCGTGGTCGTCACCAAAATCGGATCCAACAACAAGACCGCCCGCTACACCGTGCTCGGCGCCTGGGACAGCGTGCCCGACCAGAACATCATCTCCTACAAAACGCCCCTCGGCCAGGTTCTCCTCGGCAAGAAGGTCGGCGACACCGTGAAGGTGAAGATCGGCTCCTCCGAAGAGGCCTACACCATCACCGCCCTCGAGCGCTACGTTTCCTAAGCGAACCCGTTCGCTCGCCCTTCAAGCCGCGTCCCTTCCGGATCGCGGCTTTTTCGTGCCCGCCTGCCCACCAAGAGATTGCAGCTCCCCCATATTTATCCGTGCTTGTCAGCCTGATCGTTGCTTAGGGTGTGTTTCGTAAATAAACCGATGTTTTGCGTAGAGGAAACCAGGCTCGGCCAAGGCGACCGAGGCGGAGGCGGCCCAGCGGGCCGTGCCGCCGAGGGCAACGCCGGCCCAGCTTGATTTCCTCTACGCCCGAAGGGCCTTGGCAGGACGTCGATTTATTTACGAGACACACCCTTAATTTTCCTTCGTCACTTTTCCTCCAACCACCCCAATCCACACTTCTTATGGGACGCCAATGGCTACACGCGAAACGCGCCGTCGTTAACAACCGCAAGGGTCAGCTCGTCGGCAAACTGGTCAAAGAAATCACCGTCGCCGCCAAACTCGGCGGCGGCGATCTCACCGCCAACGCCCGGCTCTTCGCCGCCGTCGAAAAGGGCAAAAAAGCCTCCGTCACCCGCGACGTGATCGAGCGCGCCATCCACAAGGGCGCCGGCACCGGCGGGGAAAAAATCGACCTCGCGGCCGTCACCTTCGAGGGCTACGCCCCGCACAAGATTCCCGTCGTCGTCGAGTGCTACACCGACAACGTCCAGCGCCTCGCCCCCGAGATGCGCGTGCTCTTCAAAAAAGGCATCCTCGGCACCACCGGCTCCAACAAGTTTCTCTTCGATCACCTCGGCATCGTCGAAGCCCACACCGCCACCGCCTCGCCCGACCTCGAAGCCGCCGCGATCGAAGCCGGTGCCAACGACTTCGCCCCGCTTACCCACGCCGAAAACGACGACGTGCCCGAGGAAGGCGCATCCGGCGCGCGTTTCCTCTGCGAGCGCACCGCCATCCACGCCGTCTCCGAATGGCTCAAGGCCAACGGCTGGACCGTCATCACCTCGGAAATGGGCTACCTCGCCAAATCCTTCCCCGAGCTCACCGACACCGAACGCGCCGAGGTCGGCGAATTCCTGCACGCCCTCGAAGACAACGACGACGTCCAGCGCGTCTGGGCCGCGTTCAAGTAAGCTTGCCAGCGGCACTCCGCGCCCGCCACCACGCGCTCAACGCCGACCAGGCCTTCGCGCGGTGGCTCAGGCGGGCCTTCACCTCGTCCCCGAGTTCGGCGTAGCTCTGATCGTAACCCTCCGGCACGAACAAAGGATCATAGCCAAAACCCGCGCCTCCGCGCGGTTCGTCGAGCAAACGCCCGCCGCACTCGCCCTCAAAAACCTGCTCCGCGCCGGTTTCGTCGATCAGGAAAAGCAGACAATAGAACTTCGCCCCGCGTCGCTCCGCCGGCACGCCGCGCATGACTTCGACCAGTTTTTGCAGATTGGCCTTCGCGTCGCCCTGCGGCCCGGCGAAATACGCGCTCTCCACCCCCGGCCCGCCATCCAGATGATCAACGCACACGCCGCTATCATCCGCCAAAACCACGCTGCCCCGGGGCGCGATCTCCCACAGCGCCCGCGCCTTCTTCCGCGCATTGCCCAAAAAGGTGCCCGTATCCTCCACCACCGGCGGCATCCCGCCCAGCGCCTTGGCCGACACGATTTCCACACCCAGGCCGTCGCGCGCGGCCAGCGCCCCCATCTCGGCCACCTTGTGGGTGTTGGCCGAAGCCAGATAAATACGCGCTGCTTTGTCGGTGCTCATGATTTCAAAAAGTCATTTAATTCCAGGTAGCATTCAATTTTAGTCTATCGCGGAAATTGGCCGGGGACGGCCAACGCTACAAAAGAAGCCTGCTTTAATGCGGTAGGGTGTAGAGTTGGCCGTCCCCGGCCAATTAAGCTAAACTTAAAGGCGAACAGGTTTTAGAGAACCCCGCCGCAGCGTGTCCGCCCCGAAGGTTTCCGTCGTGCTCTCCGCCCACTCACCCCACGGAGCCGCCCCGCCCCACCCCGCCCCGCCAAGCAGCGGGCTTTGATACCAAAATCCATAGTCCAACACCCCGGCGGCGCGCGCATCCGCCAGCAACTCCGCCCCGCCTTCGAGGTAAATGCCGCTCAGGCGTTCCTCCGCGCAGCGTTGCAAAAACTCCCCCCAGCCCGCCGCCCCGCGCGTCGTCTCCTGCCGCCACACCTGCACGCCCGCCGCTTCCAGCCACTCCTGCGCCGCCGCATCCGCCGCCATGCTGGTCACGACCACGGTGCGCTCCCGCCACGCATCGGTGTAAACCCGCGGCCACCCGGCCGGATCGCCTGCCGCTGTCGCCAAGGTCGCATCAAATACAAACCGCACCCCGCAGTCCTCCTGCTCGCACCCATTCTCGTCCCGCCAGCGCCGGGTCAGCGCCGGATTGTCCGCCCGCACCGTGCCCGCACCCACCGCGATGGCCGGAAACAAACGCCGCCAGTGATGCACATCCGCCCGCGCCTCGGGTCCGGTGATCCAGCGATTCGCCCCCGCCGGAGGCCGCGAAAACCCATCCCGCGTCGTCGCCAGTTTACCCGCCACCAGCGGCCGTCGCGTCGTGATCCAGTGGTTAAAAATAAAATTCAACTCCGTGCACGTCTCCGCCCGTACCCCAGCGGTCACCGCAATGCTCGCCGCGCGCAGCACCTCCAACCCGCGCCCGGCGTGGGCCGGATTCGGATCCGTCGCGCCGCTCACCACCCGGGCGATGCCCGCCGCGCGAATCGCATCGCAACACGCCCCGGTGCGCCCCGCCGTCGAGCACGGCTCCAAGGTCACATACATCACCGCCCCCGGCCGGGGCGCACGCCCCAGCGCGGCCAGCGCAGCCCGCTCCGCGTGCGGCCCGCCATCCCGCGCATGCCAGCCCTCGGCCACCATCTCCCCGTCCTCCACGATCAGCGCCCCGACCATGGGGTTCGGATGCGTCTTGCCCCAGGCCCGCTTCGCCAGACTCAAAGCCCGGTCCATCCATTCGTCATCAGTCGGCATGGATGCGTTTAAAGCTCCGTTTAAAAACACTCAGCATCTGCGCCGCCGGTTCAGCCGCGCACGTGGGGATTTTCCGCCCGCTCCTCCGCCACCGTGGTGGGGCCGCCATGGCCGGGGTAAAGAATCGTCTCCGCAGGCAAGGTGTAAATCTGGGTGCGGATCGACTTTTCCAACTGAGGAAAACCGCAGTTGGGGAAATCCGTACGACCCACGCTGCGCCGGAAAATCGCATCGCCCGAAAAGGCCAGGCCCTGCGCCGCGCACCAAAAAAGCACGCTGCCCGGACAATGCCCCGGCACGTGCCGGATTTCCCACTCCAGCCCGAGCGCCGTCACCCGGTCGCCCTGCTTTACCCAGCGAGCCACCTTCACCGGCGCCAGCCGGATCGTACCGGGCAGAGGCGTCTCCAGCAGGATCTTGTCGTCGGCATGGGCGCTCACTTGGGCCCCGGTCGCCGCGACGACTTCCGCCACCCCTTGCATGTGGTCCCAGTGGCCATGGGTAAGCCAGAGCTCCTTCAACACGCAGGCTTCGCGCTCCAGAATCGGCTTCACATCCCGCCACACTTCGCCCGGCGCATCGATCAACACCGCTTCACCGCGCGCGGTGTCGGTGAGCAAATAGGCGTTGGTCTCGATCGGACCGGCGGGCAGGACGTGAAGATAAAGCGACATAAGGGAGAGAGGCGGAAAATCAGCACACCGCAAAGCCCCCCGCCCGCAAGTCCGCAGAGTTTCGAGCGCACGGTGTAACACAAAGTTATGAGTTCTTCGCTGTTTTCGGTGGCAGGATAAAGACCGGGTTTGACCGCTAAAGCCGCATGCCAATGGCTGCGGCTGGTTAAAGCGAGCAGGCCAAGCCTGCTTGGGGAGGTCAATGATTCGGCCAATGGCCTCGGTGGAAATTATTTCAGCCAAGGGACAAGGTCCTGTTTGGTGCAAAGAGAGGCCATTGGCCGTCACATCGACCTCCCCTTTCGCGAAGCGAAACCGCATCCCCTGGCCACGCTCCTTAAGCCGTGGCATTAGCGGTCCATCCCTCTGCTTTACCCCTGGAAACAACGAGGAACCAATTTATGTCAGCTCCAGTGATGATACGGAAACATTACGGCGAAAACACCAGATATTGGCCGAAAAAAAAGGCTCAAAACGCGCAAAACCAAACCTTCATTTTTGTGACTTCTGCGACTTTTTTCGACCAATTCTCGTTATTTTGTGACTTCTGCGACTTTTTTCGACCAATTCTCGTTATTTAACAAAGTAGAATCAAGCCGCCTATAGGCGCGCGAAGGAGGCAACGATTTCCCGCTGGGATTTCTTGTGTTTTTCGTGGCAATCCAAGTCCGGCGTTTTGCGTATTTCGTCAATACGCTCTGCCCACCCGCCACTGGCGGATAAAAAACTCGTCCCCCGGCCGGTTCGCTCAAACATGCGCGGCATCCTCATGTCCACCGCCCTCGCCCAGCGCGCCGCCCACATCGTCTCCCTCGTCTCGCCGGAATCGCCGGCCGATTTTGTCCTCCGTCGCGAGGTCGGCTCCGACCGCGAACTCGAAGCCCACGAAAAACGCGCGCTCACCGGGGCCGTCTTTTCCTACTACCGCTGGTTCCAGTGGCTCGATACCACCCGCGCCCTGCCCCAGCGCGTGCTCGCCGCCCTCGACCTCCAGCACCGCTTCGACGCCGACCCGACCTCCACCAAACCCGAGACCCTGGCCTCGTTGACCCTGCCTCCCTGGGCCCTGGCCTCGATCGACTTCCCCTCCCCCGAGGCCCGTACCGCCTACCTGCGCCAGCTGCAATCCGCCCCCGCGCTCTGGATACGCCCGCAACGCGAATTCGCCGCCTCCCTCGCCCGCGCCCTGCGCCACACCCTTCCGCCCGATTTCAGCCGCTCGCCGCTCGCCCTCCACCCCGACGCCCTCGCCCTCGCCACCGCCCTGCGCTACACCGGCCCGAGCGACTTGTTCAAATCCGAAGAATTCAAAAAAGGCCTCTTCGAGATTCAGGATCTCGCCTCCCAGCTCGTCGGCCACGCCTGCGCCCCAGAGCCCTCCGAAACCTGGTGGGACGCCTGCTGCGGCGAAGGCGGCAAGACCCTCCACCTCTCGGATTTGATGCAAAACAAAGGGGTGATCTGGGCCACCGACCGCCACACCGGCCGCCTCGCCACCCTGCGCAAACGCGCCGGCCGCGCCCAGGCCTTCAACTACCGCGCCGTCACCTGGAACGGCGGTCCCTTCCTGCCCACCAAGACCAAGTTCGACGGCATCCTCGTGGACGCCCCCTGCTCTGGGGTCGGCACCTGGCAGCGCAACCCCCACGCCCGCTGGACCCTCTCCGAGACCGACGTCAAAGAGCTGGCCGAGATCCAGCTGCAACTCTTGGAAAACACCCACAAAGCCCTCAAGCCCGGCGGCCGCCTCGTCTTCGCCGTCTGCACCATCACCCGTCAGGAAACGACCGACATCGTGCGCGCCTTCAGCGCCGCCCACCCCGAGCTGGAACCGGTGCCCCTCCTCGGCCTGAACGCCCCGACCGGCGACTACGCCACCGGACACTTCCTCTGGCCGCACGAAATCGACGCCAACGGCATGTTCGTCGCCGCCTGGCGCAAGAAATCCGCCTGAGCATCGCCCCGCCCTCCCGCCGTGGCCAAACCCGTGCTTCGCCCCGTCACCGCCGCGCAAGTGCGCCGCGATTTCAACGATCTGCGCGCCGTCGTGCACTACACCAAGGCCGCGCACGAGCTCGGCCTCTGGGCCAGCGAGCGGATCATGATCGCGCGCCATTTCACCGACTTCACCGTCCCCCTGCTCGAAGCCGGCTGCGGCGCGGGCCGCATCTCGGTCGCGCTCCATGCCCTGGGTTACCAAAACCTCACCGCCTTCGACTTCGCCCAGGAACTGGTCGAGCAGGCGGTCTTTCTCGCCGCCGAGCGCAAAGCTCCGATCACCGTTCACCACGCCGACGCCACCCGGCTGGACGAACACCCCGCCTTCGCCCCCACAGCGCAGGCCGACCGGTCGCCACGCTTTTCCGGGTGCCTGTTTATGTTCAACGGGCTCATGCAGATTCCCCTGCGCCGCAACCGCCGCCGCGCCCTGCGCCAGCTTGCCGCCCTTTGCCAGCCCGGCGCGCCCTTGCTTTTCACCACCCACGACCGCGACCACTCACCGGCGGAGCGGACCAGTTGGCGGCTCGAAGCCCGCCGCTGGGCCGAGGGGAAACAGGATCCCCGACTGCGCGAATACGGCGACCGCCGCTTTGAGGACGAATGCGGCGACACGTTCATGCACCTGCCCGACCGGGCCGAAATCCTCGCCGACCTCGCCGCCACCGGCTGGGAGCACCACGAAGACCACCTGCGTCGCGAACTGGCCAAGGAATCCGCCGCCGTGCGCGCCTTCTCCGACGAATGCCGCTTCTGGGCCGCCCGCCGCAGCGGATAACCCCTGTCCCGGACCTCATCCCGGCACGAAATTTCGTTTTCGCCGCATGGTCGTAACTCGGGACTTGCGCCGCCCCGCGCGGCTACGCAAGTTCCCGACTCCCGTCAGTCAGACGGCGCGATCGCCAAGTGGTAAGGCCGAGCTCTGCAAAAGCTCTACCGCCGGTTCGATTCCGGCTCGCGCCTCCACTTTTGCCATTGGGACGACTTTCAAAGACGGAAGTCGGCGGCCATAGATTGCTGAAAGGAAAACCAACCAACCAACCACGCCACGCCCCCTTCGGATCGAGCTTCAATAAGCCAAAACCGTTAATCCGGGCAGGCGCCCGAAGTGCCCGGATTTTTCGGTAACCACGGGCAACCCGTAATTTAGCGCGGTGGCCGCGATCAAAGTATCGGCCACGCCGATTTTTAGCCCAGCCCGACGGAGATGGCGAAAAGCGCCGGTCGCCTCCATCCAGATGATTTCATCCACAGGTAAAACGCCAAATCCCGCTAGGCGCTGTCTTCAAAATAAACCGCTGCTTCGTGAATGGAAAACCATGCTCGGCCAAGGCGACCGAGGCGGAGGTGGCCCAGCGGGCCATACCGCCTAGGGCAACGCCGGCCCAGCTTGGTTTCCCGTTTACCCGAAGGGCACAAGCAGAGCAACGGGGTATTTTGAAGACAGCGCCAAGTGCCTGGCCGCTTGGGCTGCCGTATCCATGCCGGCCGTAAACTCCAAGACGCTTACCCGTGATACATAAAGGGGGGCGTCTTTGTGCTTGCGAAGGAAATCCACCGCCCGTGAGCGCGGCAGCCGCTTGCTCTGCCCGGAGTAGCAAACCAGAAAATTCGTATCCAGCAGCACGATCAAAGAGAGCGATCCGCCAAGGCCGACTCCACGAACGCTCCATCCAAGCCTTTGCCAAAATCAGTGCGTTTAAGCAGGTCCGCGCCGGTGAACGCACACGGGGGAGGCGTGCGCCGCACGGGCAGGGCAAGCGCCTTGGACTTGGCGGGCGCGGCGGGCTTCCCGACGGGGGCGGCCCTCTTTCGGCCGATGGGCTTCTTGGTGGCGACGGTAGGCATGGGAGATACGGTGGAGAGATGCACCGAGGAGACAAGCCCGTCGGCAATCCTGCGGATATAAAGGTATGGATCGCGCCAGCGGTGCCCGTTCTTGACCGTGACAGTTCGACGAACTCGATCAGTTTTTGTGGACCAGTCCGGCGAGAGCGTTGAGTTCTCGGCTCGACCAAGACGGGAGAAGCGCACGCTCCACGTGGACAACCACTCGGGGTGCGCCGCTAGGGTCGAGCGGAGTTCACCGTAGCGGGGATTGGGCTATGCGACCGGGAGTTTTCACGGAATGCCGGAAAAGCAGGCGAACGATCGTCAATTTGAACGATGCCAAAGCCGTGTTCTCCCATGTGGACAACCAACCAACCCCGCCACGCCCCCTTCGGATCGAGCCCGCTTCACTTCCAAGGCGACAAAGCGGAATGGTTTTTCTCCAGCCATGCGATGACCTCCTCGCGCAACTCAGGCGCGAAGGCGGCGAGCTCACTGGCCTCGGAAGCGGACACCTGCCCCGGCGCGTCGTATTCGGCGGTGTTTCGTTTGGAACGACAGGTGTCGAGATAGTCGGCATCGTCGCGGCGCGACTCGCCAAAGATGAGCGGCAGGGACTGAAGCGTTCGGTAGTGGGCGAGATTCTTTTCCGGGCGCCAGCCCTCGGCATAAAGCAGGATTGTGCACAGCTTGAGTACCGCGTTGCAGGCGATGCCAAACTGCCAGTCGGCGGATAAGCCTCGCGCGGCGTCCGCAAGGTCACGGTCAACGATCGCAAACAAGTCCGCAAGCTGCCGCTTGGAAGTCTGATGTGGACGCAGCCACCCCGCCTTATGCCAATCGCTCAAGCTCACGCTCATCTCCTAGAATAAAGAGCTTCGGCTTGGCGAGTAAATCGACCAGCAGCGGCTTGGTCGCACGCTGGCGGGAGAATTCCTCCGCACTCATGACCACCGGATTGATCTCACGACCGAGGAGCTCCGTCGCAATACGCAAACGTGGCGACAACACGCGCAAACCCACCTCACCGATCACCAACAAATCAATGTCACTGCCGGCCTGCTCCGCACCGGCGGCGACCGAGCCGAACACCAGGGCAATCCGTATGTCCTCAAGCCCATTCAATGCCGCGAGCAGCACGTCACGCAGACCTGCGGTCTTCAGCACGAGATTGTGCAAATCGACAAAAACAGGATGCGCGCTGTTGGCGCGCACGTAGCGCCGGTTGCCGTCGCGCCGATCCAGCAGCAGCCCGGCATCCAGCAATTTGCTCACCTCGGCCTGAACAGACCCGAGCGTCAGCCCGCTCTGCCGCACGAGTTCGCGCAAATGCAATTCACGCGACGCATCCGCGAAAAGCAGACGCAAGGTCTCCGCGCGTGCCTGGGGAAAGAGAACCATGAGCAAACCCATATCGTATGTTTTTTACATACGGTAGTATGTTTAAAACAGTCAATAATGGATTCACTGTTTGATCGCGACCAAGCGTTGATAAACTTCCGCAATGTTAGACGTATAGGCGCGGAAGTAATCCGGCGCGGCGGAGGCGGCCCGCCAGACGACGGTTGTTTTTCTTCGCCAGTTCGTGTTCCCAAATACGAAGGACGCGCCAGCCTTGGGCGCGAAGGGTGCGGGTGACGAGACGGTCGCGCGCCTGGTTGCGGGCGATCTTGGTCTGCCAGAATTCCGCATTGGTCTTGGGCTGCGTGGCGTGGGTTGGGCAGCCGTGCCAAAAACAGCCGTCCACGAAAACCGCCAGTTTAAGCTTCGGAAAAACGAAGTCCGGTTTTCCCTCCAGCGGCCAGCGCCGCCGCCAGCCGGTGATACCGTGGGTTTTGAAGATACCGATAAGCCTCAGCTCGGTGTCCTTGTTGCCCGTGCCCTTGATGCGCGACATCACCTCCGAGCGCTTGGCCTTGGTGAAGATGTCGCTCACGAAATCAATAGGAGGGCGGCAGGCTGTACATGGCGGCGGAGATAACACGGCGTTCGGTTTCCTCGGCGGTCGGCGCGCGGCCCATGCAATCATAGATGCCGCACGATTGGGCTTCGCTTGGGTAGATTTCGTCCTCGGCGAGTTCACCGGATTCGAAACGCGACCACGCCTCGGCGGCGAATTTTTTAAGAGCTCGGGGCCAGCCGCTGTCGGGGTCGTCGTAACCGTCTGGATGCAGGCCGGGGTAGAGGTAGGCGATCGATTGCCGAGTTACTTTTACGATTGAGTACATTTCGCCGCGTGCTGCCTCAAGAACTCCGGGTCCGGCGCAAATTTCTGGGGTAAAAGCAGAGGCTGTCCTTCGCGTTGAAACAACCAATCGATAGCGGACAAACTCTGCCCCTTAGCGCTCCGCAAGCTGGGCGAGTACCGTATTAGTCCCGAAGCGTCTATCCACATGAGATGCCGATCAAAAGCGCGGTCATGAAGGGCGTTCAGGCAAAGACCATTTTTAGGATTCAATCGGTTACTCCTGTCGGTGGACCACGGGAGAATGTGACTTGCCGTCAGAAGAGCCGGAGAGCCGAGGCCGGTAATGCAGCAACGAAAATCATATACGGATAACACCCTTCGCCGGAAAAAATTTTGATTGGACCGAACTTTCACCACAGCAGCACGTTCTTTGCCCTCCGGCGGGAGATCGGAGGTTTCTATTTCTGCAATTTCCTCAAGGGACTTACCACTCCACTTGGCCAAGACCACGTCACTCTCCCATGCGAGCGCTTCGGGGTTTTTCAGGTAGGCATCCCAAATCTCGGCCTCTCCCTTAGCACCGTGGGACATACCCTTGATGTTACGCTTATGCTGCACCGGATCGAGACGTGCGAAGTTTGCCAATTTCAACGACACAGCGTTCACGCCGCGCCCAATCAGGTCAGCCAGCTCTTGGAGCTTAGGATTCCCGGTATGGATGGAGCCGAAAGGAATTTCATTATAAAGCCTAAAGGCCAGAAGATGTTGCTCACGAGTCCAGTTGGGATTTTTACTCATGGATTTTACCGGGATAGATATACGGCAACAATCCGCCACGATTCTTTCGGGCCGTAAAGGCGAGAGACGATCTCTTGGATTGATGAATCCAAAAGATCAAAAACAGGACGATCAATGACTCCGGCTGCATAAGCGCCCCAGTAATCAACAATGAAACGTTCGGCTATTAAAGCGAAATCATGACCATCCTCGCCCTGCGCGATTTCGGCTCCCTTTTTTTTCGTCACTGAAAAACCAACGAACCGACCGCCAAATGTGTCGGCGATACGGCACGCGCTCGATGTGCAGCGAAATACAGATTCTCCATTTGAGAAACCCCATTCGCCTGAAGCACTTTAGGCGACCTCAGCTTCGACGCTACGCGAATGGCGGAAAGGGAGGGATTGGCTGAACCTGCGGTTCACCGCTTCGCAGCGCGCGGTGCGCGGCCCATCTCCGCTTCGCTTCGTCGAACTTCGTTCTCATCCCTCAGTCAAAGTTTCACCCGCGCCTTTGGCGCGAATGGCGGAAAGGGAGGGATTCGAACCCCCGGTGAGCTTGCACCCACGCCAGTTTTCAAGACTGGAGCCATAAACCACTCGGCCACCTTTCCAAAATCTACAACGGGCGCGAATCTGGGTTCCGCACCCGCCTGGGGTCAACTCTGTTGCAGCCCGAGTTCGTCCACCCGCTTGCGCAAGGTCGCCCGGGTCATGCCCAGACGCTCCGCCGTGCGGGCCAGATTGCCCTCCAGTTGCCGCAGGGTGCGCACGATCATCTCGCGCTCCAGTCGCTCCAGCAAAGGCTCGGGCTCCTTGCTCAACTCCACCTGCAGAAAATCCAGCGCGCCCGCGACGGTGTAGGCGACGGCTGAACTCCCCGCCAACGAGCCCGTCGCCGGGGCGAAAACAGGTTCCGGCACGACCGCGCTGGGCACGGTGGAACCCGAAACCGTCGCGATCGGCGGCGTCGAGCCGCCGTTGGTGGCCACCGCGTGCAAGGGAGAAGCACCTACACTGGCGAGCACTTCGGCCGGGATGTCCTTCACCAGAATCGCGTCGCCCTGCGCGATCACCGCGCTGCGATAAACCAGATTCTCCAGCTCGCGCACGTTACCCGGCCAGTCATAGCGCGCCAGCACGGCCAGCGCCTCGGGCGAAACCTTGGCGACGCGCGCCTTCTTTTGTTTAACGAGGTTCTGGAGACAAAAATCGACGATCTGCGGGATGTCGTCGCGGCGGTCGCGCAGGGGCGGCATTTTGATGCGCACCACGTTGAGCCGGTAATACAGATCCTCGCGGAAGGTCTTCGCCTTCACCATCGCTTCGAGGTCCTTGTTGGTCGCGGCGATGATGCGCACATCCACCTTGATCGTATCGGTGCCGCCCACCCGCTGAATCTCACCCTGCTGCAAAACCCGCAGGATCTTCGTCTGGGTGGCCAGCGCCATGTCGCCGATCTCGTCGAGGAAAATGGTGCCCCGGTCGCAAAGCTCGAATTTGCCGATTCGTTGGTTGGTCGCGCCGGTAAACGAGCCCTTCTCGTGCCCGAAGAGTTCGCTCTCGATCAAGTTATCCGGAATCGCCGCGCAGTTAACCGCGATAAAATTGCCCTTGGCGCGGTGCGAGTGCTTCCAAATCGAACGCGCCACCAGCTCTTTGCCCGTGCCGCTTTCGCCCGTGATCATCACCGTCACGTCGCTGGCCGTCACCTGGCCGATGACCTTGAACACTTCCTGCATCACGGGGGATGCGCCCACGATGCCCTCGCGGTAGTCGTCCGCGTTGATGGTCGGCTTGTAGTCGCCGGCCGAGCGCATGTCGGCGTGGGCCTGAAGCGCGTTTTCCGCCAGCGTAAGCACCTTCGCCGGGTCGAAGGGCTTCATGATGTAGTCGAAAGCGCCGTACTTCATCGCTTCGATCGCGGTCTGGGCGGTGCCAAACGCCGTCATCAAAATCACCAACTGCTTGGGATTGGCCGAGCGGATGTGTTGCAAGGCCTCCAGGCCGCTCATGCCGCCCATGCGCACATCGAGAAAAATCAAATCCGGAACCGGCCCTTTTTTCACCGCCGCCACACCGGCTTCGCCGCTTCCGGCTTCGAGCACTTGATATTTTTTGGACGATAAAACGCGTCCTAGGGAGTAGCGGACCTCGGCATCGTCGTCGATTACCAGAATGGTGGGAGCTTTGGGTTCAGACATGGGATTCCAACCTGCACACAAGCATGGGTTTGGTCAACGTCCCGGAAACATTCTCCGTGCGCTGGCAATCTCCGCCCGCGTGATTTGGTTTCGCGCATGTCGCTCCCGACCCCGCCCGCCCTCGCCGTTTGCGCCGTAAGCAAAAGCTATGGCCCGCGTCGTGTGCTCGACGCCGTGTCCTTCGCCGTCGCACCCGGCGAACGCGTGGCCCTGACCGGCCCTTCCGGCAGCGGCAAGACCACCCTGCTCAACTGCCTCGGCGGCGTGGACCGGCCCGACTCCGGAGAAATCCGCCTGCTGGGCGAGCGTATGGACCAGCTCTCGGCGGACGCGCTCAACGTCCTGCGCCGCGAACGGGTGGGCACGGTGTTTCAGTTTTTTCACCTGCTGCCCACGCTCACCGCCGCCGAAAATATCGAACTGCCGCTGCAACTGGTGTCCGTGCCCGCCGCCGAGCGTCAGGCCAGGGTCGGCGCGATCCTGGCCCGCGTCGGCTTGACCGCCCGCGCCCACGCCCTGCCGTCCCAGCTTTCGGGCGGCGAGCAACAACGCGTGGCCATCGCCCGCGCGCTGGTGCACCGCCCCGCCCTGCTGCTCGCCGACGAACCCACCGGCAATCTCGATTCGGCCAACGGGGCCAACATCCTAGACCTGCTCCGCGAACTCACCGACGAGACCCGCACCGCCCTTGTACTGGTAACCCACAGCGAGGAAGCCGCCGCCATTTGCCACCGCCGCGTCCGCCTGCGCGATGGCCGCGTGGTGGAATAAACTCCCCCCTGCTCCCCGCTCCTAGCTCCCCGCTCCCTGCTCCTAGTTCTACTTTGTTAAGCCTATGAATGATGACATTTCACCGTTTTTTGGCCGGGGACGGCCAACCCTACAAAAGACCAAGGCCAATTTACTCGTTCAAAAGTGTAGCGTTGGCTGTCCCCGGCCAATTTCCGGGGGCTTTTTGCGCACTTTAACAAAGTAGAACTGGCTCCCCTTCATGCTTTCCCTGCTTTTGCGTCGTTTCAGTCTGCGCCATGCCCGCCTCGCGCCGGGGCAGACCGCGCTGCTGGTGCTGATCCTCGCGATGGGGGTGGCGGTGTTTACCGCCGTGCGCCTGGCGAACCGGGCCGCCGTTTCGTCCTTCACCCACTTCACCGACACCCTCACCGGCCAATCGGATTGGATTGTGCAAGCGCCCTCCGGCCTGCTGCCCGAGAGTGTGCTCCCCGAGCTGCGGACCGCCCTGACTGACTTGGCGGTGCAAATTCATCCGGTGGTCGAAAGCACCGCCGCCGAACCGTCCGACCCAGCCGCCACCACGGAAAAACGTTTTGGCCGCCGCACCTACACCCTGCTCGGAGTGGACTTGGTCGCCATCGCCAACCTCGCCTCGCAAGCCGATGCGAAGACGCCGTTTTTTCGTTCCGGGTCCGACCGTCCCTTCTTCGATCTTTTCGCCCCCGAGCCGCAGGTATGGATCAGCCCGGCCAACGCCTCGCCTGCTCCAGAATACCTGGAGTTGGTGGTCAACGACCGCCAAGTCCGACTGCGGGTGGCGGGCACCATTCCCACCGTCCGTGAGGGTCCGGCCGCCCCGGCCAATCTGCTCGTGCTGGATCTGCCCGCGCTGCAAGGCCTGGTCGGCCGCGAAGGGAGGCTCAACCGGGTGGAGTTCGTCCTGGAGGCGGGCCCGGCGCTCGACCAACGCCGCCGCGCCCTTGGCGAAAAACTCGCGAAGCTGGCCACGGCGCAAAATGCCGGAACGGTGCGCTGGCTGGTTTCCACCCCCGGCGCACGGCGCGAAACCGCCACCACCATGACGGAGGCGTTTCGCCTGAATCTCACCGTGCTGTCCCTGATCGCTCTGCTCGTCGGGCTGTATTTGGTTTTCCAAGCCTTGGACGGCGCGGTGGTGCGGCGCCGGGCGGAAATCGCGATCCTGCGCTCGCTGGGGGTCGATGCGCGGATCATCCAGCGGGCGTGGCTGGCCGAGGCGGCCGGGCTCGGGTTAATCGGCGGCGGGCTCGGGCTGCTTTTGGGTTGGGCCGGTGCGCAAATCGCGGTGCGCGCGGTCGGACAAACCGTCAACGCGCTCTACTACGCCACCAGCGTGCAGGCGGCACAACTCGAGTGGTCCGAGGCCGTCTTGAGTCTGACCGCCGGCACACTGGCCAGCGTGCTCGCCGGCTGGGCTCCCGCCCGCGCGGCGGCGGCCACCCCGCCCGCGCAGGTGCTGGTGCGAGGCGCGCCCGGGGCGAGCGGCGCGCGCTGGCTGCGGAGCTGGCCGCTGGCGCTGGGCACGCTCGCGCTGGGCGCGGGACTGGCCAGCCTGCCGCCTTTGGCGCTGGGCGGCGGCACGCGTTTCCCGCTGGCCGGACATCTGGCGGCGTTTTGCGGCATCGCGGGCGGCGGAGTGCTGGCCGCGCTGGCCATTCCCGCGTTGGGAAGGATTTTCCGTCCTCTGGCGCAACGAAGCGCGGCGTGGCGGGTCGCGCTGGGGCATCTGCAACGCCCGACCGGGAGGCATCGCCTCGCCGCCGCCGCCTTGGTCTGCGCCATCGGCATGGCGGCGGGCATGGCCATCCTCGTCGCCAGCTTTGAGCTCTCGGTCCGCACCTGGGTGCAGACCGCCCTGCAAGCCGATCTCTACCTTTCCAGCTCCGGCGCCCAATCGGCGACATCGGACAACAAACTGGAACCCGACACCTGGCGGGCCTTGGCCGCCCATCCCGCCGTGGCCAGCGCCTCCGTGTTTTCCGCTTATCCCCTAACCCTCGACGGCAAACCCACCACGCTGGGCGGCGGCGACCTCGCCAATCAGGCGGGTCGCGGGGGCTTTCTTTGGGTGGGGCCGCCGCCCCCGGCTGCCGCCCTGGATAAAACCCAAAACGCCGGCTCGGCCTTGATCAGCGAAAGCTTCGCCGAACGCTTTTCGTTGCGACGGGGCGATGTCGTGACCGTGCCCACCCCCGCCGGTATCCAACACCTGAAAGTCGCGGCGGTTTTCGCCGATTATGGGAACGAACGCGGCACCGTGCTGGTGGATCGTTTTCATACCGTGGGCTGGTTTGGCGATGATCACGCAACCAGCGTCGCGCTGGACCTGGTGCCTGGCGCGGCCGCCGAGACCGTGCGCGCCGAGCTGCTCGCGGCGCATCCGGGCCTGGCCATCTTCACCAACGTATCGCTGCGGGCGGAGGTGCTGCGCATCTTTCGCCAGACCTTCTCCATCACCTACGCATTGCAGGTCATAGGTCTTGTCGTGGCGGTGGGCGGGCTGGCACTCAGCCTGGCGAGCGTGCTGCTCGACCGGCGCGACGAACTCACGACCCTGCGCGCCCTGGGTTTCCGCCGCGCCGAGATCGCCCGCGCCACCGCACTCGAAGGCGGCGGGCTGGCGCTGTGCGCCACCATCACCGGTCTGGGTCTGAGTCTCGCGCTGGGGTGGTTGCTCATCTACGTCATCAACAAACAGAGCTTCGGGTGGACGCTCGCCTTCGCCATTCCGGGCGGGCAACTGGGCGCACTCGCGTTTCTGGTCGTCGGCACCGGCGCGGGGGTCAGTTACTTCATCGGGCTTTGGGGAGCGCGGCTGCCCGCCGATCGCGAAGAATAAGCCGCGTCGCCGACGCGGAATGCCCAATGACCCATGCTCAATGACCAATGAAAATGGCACCTGAACACCGCCCGCTGATAATGATTTCCCGCGTGCTAAGCTGGGGCTTGGTGACGTGCTTGTGGATCGGGCTTTCGCTCCGGGCGGAAGAAATCCCCGCGCGCACCGCCGAGGGCTTCGCCGTGCCGCAGCCGAACCCGACCTTCACCTTCCCGCGCGATCACGGGGCCCACCCCGACTACAAAATCGAATGGTGGTATCTGACCGGCCACCTCTACACCACCGGCCCCGAGCCGCGCCGCTTCGGTTTTCAGGCCACGTTTTTCCGTTCCGCTTCCCCGCTCGACACGGCCAGGAGACCCGCGCCGGCGGCCTTCGGGCACGACCAGATTTACCTCGCGCACATGGCCTTGATCGATGCCCGCACCGGACGCTTCCTGCATCAAGAACGGCTCAACCGCGCGGGTTGGGACGCCGCCGCCGACACCGCGACGCTGGACGTGCGCAACGGCGACTGGGCGCTGCGTTTTCTCCAGCCGGGTCAGGAAACCCTGCTCCTGACCGGCGGCATCCGGGGCGAGGCCCGCTTCAGTCTTAACCTCGTGCCGAAAAAACCACTGGTGCGTTTCGGCGCGGGCGGTTACTCGCGGAAGGGCGCGGCCCCCACCGCCGCGAGTTACTACCTGACTTTTCCGCGCCTCGCCGCCACCGGACAACTCACGCTGGATGGCGAGACCTTACCCGTGACAGGCGAGGCCTGGATGGACCACGAATACAGCAGCAGCCAGCTCGACCAAAACCAGGTCGGCTGGGATTGGCTGAGCGCCCAGCTCAAGGACGGTCGGGAGCTCATGTTTTACCGTTTGCGCACGCGCACCGGCGGCACGGATCCCGCCTCGACGCTCACCTGGATCGACCGCGAGGGTCGGGCCGTAACCGCGCCCTACCGCTGGGAGCCGCTGACCTACTGGACGAGTCCGCGCACCGGCGCGCGTTACCCGCAGCGCATCCGGCTGGTCACGACCGATCCGGCCAGCGGACGCGAAGTCGTTTTCACCGTTGTGCCTTTGCATCCCGATCAGGAGCTGGGCGGAAGCCTGGGTGGCGTCACGTACTGGGAGGGCGCGTGTCGGCTCTTGGCCGAAGACGAAAGCGAAGTCGGCTCCGCCTACTTGGAACTTACCGGCTACGACCGCGCGCTGGAAGTTTTGCGCTGACGCCAGATCGGAGCGTCGCAGCTTCACAGTCGGCGTCGGGCTTTTGCGTTTCTGAATAAACCGCTAATCTCCACCATGGCTTCCTTCGTAATCATTGCCGGAATCACCGGCGGCATAGGCTCGGAACTCGCGCGACGTCTGCACGCCCTCGGCTGGCGGGTGGGCGGATTCGCCCGCGATGCGGCGCGTTTGAACGCGTTGGCCGCCGAATTGCCCGGACTGGAAACGTCGGTGGTCGATGCCACGGATGCGCAAGCGCTGGCGGCCGCGGTGGCCGACCTGACCGCGCGTGGCGGCGGAAGGCTCGACGCCTACGTGCACTGCGTGGGCTCGATTTTGTTAAAGGCGGCGCACCAGACTTCGCTCGACGAATGGCGGGCCACCCTCGATCTGAATCTGAACTCGGCCTTTTACGGACTCAAAGCGGCGGTGGTGCCGATGCAGGCCCAAGGTGCGGGCAGTATCGTGCTGCTAAGTTCGGTCGCCGCCGCGACCGGGCTTCCCAGCCACGAGGCCATCTCGGCGGCCAAAGGCGGCATCGAGGGTCTGGTGCGCGCCGCCGCCGCCAGCTACGCCTCGCGCAATGTGCGCATCAACGCGGTCGCGCCGGGCCTGGTGGACACTCCGCTCGCCGCCGCGCTTTTGGGCAATCCCGCCGCCCGGGCGTTTTCCGAAAAGCTGCACCCACTCGGCCGGGTCGGCACTCCGGCCAACATAGCCTCCGCCATCGCGTATCTGCTTTCACCCGACGCAGACTGGGTGACCGGCCAGGTGTGGGCGGTGGACGGCGGCCTGGGTTCAGTTCGCCCGCGTCCGAAGGCCTGAGTCACAAAAAAGCCCGGTCGCGCGGGCGACCGGGCGGTAATAAAAACTGGCTTCCCTCAGAGCCGATGCGGGCGTTTTTGTCGATGATCGAGTGCTCGATCGAAGAGTTCGGGCCGATGCCCAGATTGGGGCGGCCGGCGGCGGCATTCTCCTTCATCTGGGCGTCGCTCTCGTAGTAATCGGAGCCCATCATAACGACATCCTTGAGCACCGAACCCGCGTGCACGATGGAACGGATGCCCAGCACGCTGTGCGTGATGGTGGAATCCTCGATGATCGAACCGTCGCCGAAGACCACGTAGTCGAAGGTGCAACGGTTGATTTTGCTCGGCGGCAGGTAGCGATCCTGGGTGTAAATCGGCGCGGATTGGTCGAAGAAGTTGAACGGAGGCAAGGGCTGGGCGAGCGCGAGATTGGCGTCGAAAAACGCCTTAACCGTACCGATATCTTCCCAGTAGCCTTCGAATACGTGAGCGAAGAGTTTCTTTTTGCCGAGAAGCGCGGGAATCACCTCTTTGCCGAAATCCTTCATGTCGTTGTCCAAGGCATCGGCCAAAGCCTTGCGGTTGAAAACGTAGATGCCCATCGAGGCGAGACAGTGTTTCTCACCGGTGGGGTTGCTGAGCTTGGCTTGCAGTTTGTCGCTGATGGCCAGGCTCTCGATGATCTTCGGGTCCTTCGGTTTTTCGACGAATTCGGAGATGGCGAGATCATCCTGCACGCGCATCAAGCCCAGACCCTCGACCTTCGATATCGGGAAGGGAATGGCGGCGATGGACACATCCGCACCGGTCGCGATGTGCTCTTCGACGATCTTGTTGAAATCCATCCGGTAGAGTTGGTCGCCCGAAAGGATGAGCACGTACTCGTGCTTGAAGTTGCGGAAATGCTGGAGGTTGCGCCGCACCGCGTCGGCCGTGCCCTGATACCAGTCGAGGCTCTTCTCCGTCTGCTCGGCGGAAAGGATATCCACGAAACCACCGCCGAACGGGTCGAAGTGGAAGGTGTTTTGAATATGGCGATGCAACGACGCAGTGTGGAACTGCGTGAGCAAAAAGATCCGGTTGATGTCGCTGTTGATGCAATTGCTGATCGGAATATCGACCAGGCGATACTTACCGGCGAGGGGCACCGCCGGTTTGCAACGCTCAGCGGTTAGGGGGTGCAAACGCGTGCCGCGTCCGCCGCCCATGATCACTGCGAGAACATTCTTTTGAGGGGTCATTTTTAAATTGGCCTATAGCCTTGCGGAGGCTTTGCACAGACCCGTAACTTCGCCAGCCAAAACCTCAAAAAAACCATGTGTGGAATCGTCGGTTACGTAGGTCGCCAAAAAGCGGCCGCCATTATGCTGGAAGGCCTCAAGCGCCTGGAATATCGCGGCTATGATTCCGCCGGGCTTGCCGTGCTGCAAAACAACGGACTCACCCTGGTGAAGTGCATCGGACGCGTCGCCGCCCTGGCGAAACTCGCCTCCGGCAAGAAACTCACCGGCACCTGCGGCATCTCCCACACCCGTTGGGCCACCCACGGCGGAGTCACCGACGCCAACGCCCACCCCCACGTTTCCAGCGACGGGCAGATCGCCCTCGTGCACAACGGCGTGATCGAAAACTACGTGCACATGAAGCGCTTCCTCTTGGAGAAGGGCTACACCTTCAAGTCCGAGACCGACACCGAGGTTTTGGCCAACCTCATCGCCTATCACTACGCCAAGCAGCCGGAGCCCGCCGTGAACGGCGAAGGCTCCCGTTTCCTCGAAGCCGTGCGTAAAACCCTCCTGCACGTCGAGGGCACCTACGGCATCGCGGTGCTATCCCCCGCGCATCCCGGCGAACTCGTCGCCGCCCGCAAAGGCTCTCCGCTCATCCTCGGCGTGGGCGACCACGAACACCTGATCGCCTCCGACGTCTCGGCCCTCGTTTCCCGCACCCAAAACGTCGTCTATCTCAAAGACGGCGAACTGGTGCACGTCACCCCGGCCGGCTTCACCCTGAGCACGCTCGACCTGGCCGACGTCTCGCCGGTGATCGACCAAGTCACGTGGTCGGTGGACGAAGCCGAGCTCGGCGAACATCCGCACTTCATGCGGAAAGAGATTTTCGAGCAGCCGCTGGCCTTGGAAAACGCCATGCGCGGTCGTTTCTCCGCCGACGGCTCCTCCGCCAATTTCGGCGGCCTCAACCTCACCCCGGCCGACTTCCGCACCATCGACCGCTTCGTCTTCACTTCCTGCGGCACCGGCTGGCACGCCTGTCTGGTGGCGGAGCACTTGATCGAACGCTTCGCCCGCATCCCGGTCGAGGTGGATTACGCTTCGGAGTTTCGTTACCGCAACGCCCCCCTTGACCGCGACGCCTTGTTCTTCGTCATTTCCCAATCCGGCGAGACGATCGACACCCTCGCCGCCCTGCGCGAAGCCAAGCGCAAAGGCTACAAGTGCATGGCCATTTGCAACGTCGTCGGCTCCACCATCGCCCGCGAAGCCGACGGCGGCATCTACCAACACGCCGGCCCCGAGATCGGCGTCGCTTCCACCAAGGCCTTCACCAGCCAGTTGCTCATCGCCGCGATGTTTGCCCTCTACGTGGCCCGGATGCGCGACATGAGCTTCGCCGACGGCGTCGAATATGTCGCGGGCCTCAAGGCCGTGCCCGATCTCGCCCGCCGCGTGCTGGAGCAGGCCCCGCACATCCAGCAAATCGCCCTGCGCTACGCCAAGTATAACGACTTCCTCTTCCTCGGCCGCCTCTCGCTTTTCCCCATCGCCCTGGAAGGCGCGCTCAAGCTCAAGGAAATCTCCTACATCCACGCCGAGGGCTACCCCGCCGCCGAGATGAAACACGGCCCCATCGCGCTCATCAGCGACCAATGCCCGTCCGTCTTCCTCGTGCCGAAGGGCGAACTCTTCAACAAGGTCCTCTCCTCGATGCAGGAGATCAAGGCTCGCAAGGGCCTCATCATCGCCATCGTACCGGAGTGCCTCGATCTGCCCGAGGGCCTCGCCGACGAGGTCATCACCATCCCGGACTGCCACGAAGCCGCCCTGCCCGTCCTGGCCACCATCCCGGTGCAACTCCTCAGCTACTACATCGCCGTCGCCCGCGGCTGCGACGTGGACAAACCCCGCAACCTGGCGAAATCCGTCACCGTCGAATGATTTCGGGCAGTAGCGGGTAGCGAGTAGCGTGCATACCGAGCCCGCCACATCAGGCCGCCATTCCCCGCTTCGCTTCCTACTCGCTACCCGCTACTCACTACTCGCTACCTTTCAGCAATGACCATCCTTCCCTCCGCTGCCGACTTCGCCCGTCTCGCCACCCAAGGAAACTTGGTGCCGGTTTACGCCGACCTGATGGCGGACTTCGAGACGCCCGTCTCCGCCTACGCCAAGCTTCGCGCCCACGGCCCGTCTTACCTGCTCGAATCCGTCGAGGGCGGCGACACCCTCTCCCGTTACTCGTTCATCGGCTGCCGCCCGCGCAAAATCTTCATCTGCGGCCCCGTGACCACGACGATCCGCGAACCCGGCCAGACCGACCGGGAACTCCCGACCCCGGCGGATCCGCTCACCTTGATCGAAGCCGAGATGAAGGGGCACCGCCCCGTCACGCTGCCCGGTCTGCCGCGTTTCACCGGAGGCGCGGTGGGCTTCATCGCCTACGAATACGCCACCCGGATCGAGCCGACCATCCCAGCCGCCCCCGGCGACGGCCTCGGCACTCCCCTGCTCTACTTCATGATGTCGGATTCGTTGCTGATCTTTGATCGCGCGAAACAGACCCTGCGCCTCTGCGTCAACGCCCACCTCGCCCCCGGCGAAGCCCCCGCCGCCGCCTACGCCCGCGCCGTGGCCGAGTTGACCGCGCTCCACGCCTTGCTCGCCACGCCCAGCACCCTGGCCCCCGCCGCCCTGATTGAACCCGGTCCGGTCGCCGTGCCGCCGGGCAACTTCACCCAGGCCGCCTTTGAAAAAGCCGTCGTCGCCGGCCAGGAGTTCGTGCGCTCGGGCGACATCATCCAGTTCGTCCCCTCGCAGCGGTTCTCCAAGCCCTTCACCCGTTCCCCGCTCGAGCTCTACCGCGCCCTGCGCACGGTAAATCCCTCGCCCTACATGTTCATCCTGGACGCGGGCGATTTCGCCATCGTCGGCGCTTCGCCCGAGGTCCACGTGCGTCTCACCGACGGCCTGGTGGAGATCCGCCCCATCGCCGGCACCCGGAAACGCGGCACCACCCACACCGAGGATCTCGCCCTGGAAAAAGACCTGCTCGCCGACCAAAAAGAGCGCGCCGAGCACCTCATGCTGGTGGACCTCGCCCGCAACGACATCGGCCGGGTTTGCCAATACGGTTCGGTCAAGGTGCCCGAGAGCTTCGTCATCGAACGCTACTCGCACGTCATGCACATCGTCTCGCAGGTCGAGGGGCAGATCGCGCCCGACAAGACCGCCTTCGACCTCATGCGCGCCACCTTCCCCGCCGGCACGGTGAGCGGCGCGCCCAAGATTCGCGCCATGCAGATCATCGCCAAAACCGAACCCGCCCCGCGCGGTTTCTACGCCGGCGCACTCGGCTACTTCGGCTACGACGGCAACAGCGACACCTGCATCATGCTCCGCACCTCGCTCATCAAGGACGGCCGGATTCACATCCAGGCCGGGGCCGGCGTGGTCGCCGACAGCGTGCCCGAGAGCGAATTTCAAGAGACCGTGAACAAGGCCTCCGCACTCTTCAAAGCCGTCGCCATTGCCGAGCGGCTGTAAGAAAAGACTCAGACGTAAAGGTAAACGTACAGCGCGAATACCACCGCGATCAGACCGGCGCCCGCCGCGATGATCCAGAGCAGATTCCGCTGCCGCGCCGCCAGGGCGAAGGTCGCCACGATCACGCCCGCCTGCGCCGCCAGCATGCCGAAGAAAAACCGCTGGCTGCGCAAATGATGGCGCTCCGACGACAGATTGATGCGACGCACCTCCAACTCCAACAAGCGGGCGATGACCGCGTTGAGCTGCGCCTCGTGGTCATAACGGCTCGCATTGAAACGCAAGCGCCGGGCCAAGCCTCCTTCGGTATGCTCGATCTTCGCACGCAGCGGGGTGGTCAGCGCATCATAAGCCTTGGCGCGATCCCGCGCGACGCGCAGCGCGCCCTCGATCTGCTCGATGGAGACTTTGACCAAAAGCGGATTCAGCACCTCCGCCGGTTCCTCGGCTTCGAGCGCATGTAGCGCCGCCGCAATTTCAGGCGCGGCGGCCGGAGCGGGCTCTGGAGCGGGCGCAAGTGCGTCGCCTTCCGCCGCCGCACCCAAGGTCGTGGACGAAGCCGTCGCACTCAGTAAATCGAGGGTGTTGCGCTGCATCTCGCCGCGCAGGCGCTTGGCTTGGAAAAACGCCCATTGATCGCCCGCCTTGGACTGAAGCTGGGCACCGAAGGCGCGGTCATATTGCGCCTTGGTCATTTCACTGGACGCCAGCCCGGCGAGCAAAGTCGCGATCACGGTCATCACCACCGGCATGGCGGTCAGCGCCTTGCCGAGGCGGGTCGGCGGAAGGTCGGCTTGTTCTTGGAGCTGCTGCATGGGTGTGGGCTTGGCCATAATGGAAAACCCCACAACCACGCGGAAAACCCGGCGCGGCGCGAGCAAAACGCGGCAACTATCCCGAAACGAAAAGGACCGCCGGCATACGCACGGCGGTCCGTCTCAAGTCTGTTTTGTTAACGTTTGTGGCGAAACTCCCAAGGCATGAACGCTTCGCCTTTTTTGACCGGCGACGGCCAACACTACAAAAGAATCAGGCTATTTTGCCCCCCTGGAAAGTGTAGGGTTGGCCGTCCTCGGCCAATTTCCTAAAACCTTGGCGAACCGTAATAAGGTAGAATTAAATGCAGACCCGATTGGCTCGACGCTCTCGGCAGCTAGCTCAGCGGTCTCAATACTTCACGCCGCAACCATAGGGCTGGGTGGTGGGCTTGGCCACCGGCTTGCCGGCCTTGAGCGCCGCCAAAGTCGTGGTCACATAGTTTTCCGCCTTGGCGATATCGGCGGAATTGCTCGAACGAATGCTATCGATCGCTCCGTTGTAAACCAGCACGCCCTCGGCGTTGATCACATAGAGATGCGGCGTGGTCTTGGCTCCGTAAAGCTTGCCCACCTGACCCGTGGAATCGCGCAGATAGGCCGTCGCCGCTACCTTGTTCTTCGCCGACCACGCCGCCACCGCGGCCGGAGCAAAGTCGCCCTGATTGCCGGCCGCAGCCGAATTGATCTGCAACCACACCACGCCGTCCGCAGTCGCGGCTTTCTGGGTCGCCGGAATGTTCCCGCTCTGGTCGTAGTGTTTCACCACGAACGGACACTCGGGATTTACCCACTCCAGCACCACGGTCTTGCCCTTGAAATCAGCCAGTTGGTGGGTGGTGCCGGAGATATCCGTGAGCGTGAACTCCGGAGCCGGTTGGCCAACCTTTGCGGCATTGAGCGTGCCCGCCGCCAGCAGAGCGAGCGAAGCGGAGAAAAGACGAAACAGACGGGCGAGACGAAGTGTTTTCATAAGATGGAATGGAGAGCACCAAGTTAGAGGAAGGTAACGGGGCTCACCATTATCGAATCGGCTCGAATTTCCACCCCACCCGTCCGTGTTTACTTAAATGAAACACTCGATTGCGGCGCGTGTGCTTTGCCCTCGCGCCGGGTAAGGACCTGCGTCAGTTACACGCCCTGTGTCCGGGTTAATCACTGATGCCTTTCGCCTCGGCTGGGGCGCGCTCTACTGGAATCTTCGCAAGACCATCTATATCTTGCGCGGGCGCCGCCAGTCCTGCCCCTGCCACATCGCCAGCGACTCCGGGCGCGCTTACGAAACCGGTTGCGAGGCCATCCTCGGCTACCGTTCACCGGCCCGGTTTCGCCGCCTTTGCCCGCTGCTCACCACCCGCGCCGATGGCAACTGGGTCTGTTCCGTCAACCGCGACTCCGTGCGGCCTTTTTGGGGACGGGCGGCCGTATTTCTCGGCACGTCCAGTATGCTGTTGATTGCATTACTTGCCGTGCCCGGGTTCGGCCTGCTCCGCACCATCGGCTACGAAATCAGTGTTCGCCAAGTCATCTGGCCGCCGGCGTGGAACGAGTTCCCTGTCGTGCAAGCGGAGTTTTACCAAAAGCGCGCCCAAAACGCCAATGCCCGCGGCCGGCCGGCCGACGCACTCCTCCTGCTCTCCACCGCCTACGAACTCAACCCGCGCAACTACGCCACCGGCATTCAACTCGCCCAGCTCCGGCAAGTCACCCAACCGGCTCTCTCCGACCAAACCTACGCCCGCTTGCTCGCCGACCACCCCGCCTTGCGCGAAGACACCGCCCAAGCCTGGTTTCGCGCCCTGCTCGCGCGGGGAGACTTCAAAACCATCCAGCGCGTCGCCGGCGAACGCCTCCTCCACTCCGGCACCGCCCCCTCCCCTGCCTGGTTGCAAGCCTACCTCCACGCCACGCGCCAGCTCGGCGACCCTGCCGCCCTGGATGCCTTGCTCGCCGAAGCGGCACTGCCGGCCGCGTTGATCGGCCCCCTGCGTTTGGAACGCGACCTCTACCGCCTCGACCGCGCCTCCCGTATCGCTGCACTGGCCGACGCCGCCCAACGGGAGCGCGATGCGTTTCTCTGTTATCACTGGTCGCGCTACCTGCTGCGCGAAGACGGCGGCGCCGGGCGGGTAATCACTGCGCTCCAACGCACCGATTCCCCGCTCGGCACCCGGGAAAAAGTCGCCCTCCAACTCGCCGCCCTCGCCCTCAGCGGCCAGACCATCGAACGCACCCGCCTCGTTACCCGCCTGCTCGCGCAACCCACCCAGCCCGCCGTTTGCGAACTGCTGAGCAGTCACCTCACCGCCCATCCCGACCCGGAGCTCTTCTCCCTGTATATCGAAAAACTCACCCGCGAACCCTTGCCCCCCGGCGACGCACGTTATCCCCAGTTGCTCGCGCTCTACGCCGCCGCCGGTTCCCATCGCGACGCGGCGCGCCTGACCCTCATTGCCGATTGGATCTCCGTTGCCACGGGACGGGAATACCGCCTGCTCCCGGTCGTGCAGGCCTCCTTTATGCGCTTCCCCGCCGAAACCCGGTTGGAAGCCATCCTCCCCCTTCTTCAGCCCATGCCCTTGGAAACCACCTACGCCCTCTTCTCCCGCTTTTCCCCGCCACCACCGTTCGCGCCCTGACCATGCTGCACAAACTTACCCGCCAGGAACTCGTCGCGCTCCGCGTGGTCGCCACGCTCCTTGTCCTCGGGGTGCTCGGCCTCTGGCTGCTCAAGTAAAGTCCCCCCGCATCCACCTTCCTTCACGCTGACCATGCCCGCTTTGCCCCGCATCCTGCTCGCCCTCGCGATTTCCTCCGCGTTATTCCTGCTCGTCGCTTCGAATTTCGCCCTGCGCCAGACCATCACGACGCAGGCGGACCAAATCCGCCTCCAGGAACAAGAAGCGCGCGCCCTGCGTCAGCAACTCGAAGCCGAGCGCATCCTTGCCCGCGCCCAGGCCGGTTTGCTGCACCCTTCCCCCGCGCCTGCCCCCGCCCCCAACCCCTAAAACATTCTGGACGCCGGTTTTTCCGGCTCCAAGGTTCAACCCTTATGGTCATCAAACCCAAAGTCCGAGGCTTCGTCTGCATCACCGCGCATCCCGCCGGCTGCGCCGCCAACATCGACGAGCAGATCGCCTACGTAAAAGCCCAAGGCCCGCTCCCGAAAGGCCCAAAAAAGGTCCTCGTGATCGGCGCGTCCACCGGCTACGGCCTCGCCTCCCGCATCGCCGCCGCCTTTGGTTCCGGTGCCGCGACCATCGGCGTGTTTTTCGAGCGTCCCTCCGAACCCGACAAAACCGCCACTCCCGGCTGGTATAACAGCGCCGCCTTCACCAAAGCCGCCAAAGCCGCCGGCCTCTACGCCAAAAACTTCAACGGCGACGCCTTCTCCGACGCGCTCAAAACCGAGGTTCTCGCCGCCATCAAAGCCGACCTGGGGCAGGTTGACCTCATCGTTTACTCGCTGGCCTCCCCCCGCCGCACCCACCCCAAGACCGGCGTCGTCCACAAATCCACCCTGAAGCCCGTCGGCCAATCCTACACCAACAAGACGGTCGATACCGACAAAGGCATCGTCTCCGAGATCACCATCGAGCCCGCCAGCGAAACCGAGATCGCCGACACCCAGGCCGTCATGGGTGGCGAAGACTGGGAAATGTGGATCAACGCCCTCGACGAGGCCAAACTCCTCGCCCCCGGCGCCACCTCCGTCGCCTACTCCTACATCGGGCCGGCGGTCACCTGGCCGGTTTACAAAAACGGCACCATCGGCCTGGCCAAAAACGACCTCGAACGCGCCGCCAAATCCATCAACGCCACCCTCAAGTGCAACGGCTACGGACGCGCCTTTATCTCGGTCAACAAAGCGCTCGTCACCCAGGCCAGCTCGGCCATCCCGGTGGTGCCGCTCTACATTTCGATGCTCTACAAGGTCATGAAGGCCAAGGGCAACCACGAGGGCTGCATCGAGCAGATCGACCGTCTCTACCGCACCCAAATGTATGATGGCACCGGCCTCCTGTTCGACGACGCCGGCCGCGTGCGCATCGACGACTGGGAGATGCAACCCGACGTGCAGGAGGCGGTGGCCAAACTCTGGCCCGAAGTGTGCACCGAAAACCTTTCCGCTTTGACGGATATCGCCGGCTACCGCACGGAGTTCCTGAAGCTCTTCGGCTTTGGTGTGCCGGGCATTGATTACGACGCCGACGTCAACCCGCACGTTGAACTCGGCGGTTGAGGATAACGACAAGCCCGGACGGCTAGGACGTGCCGGGCTTTTTTACGGGCAAAGAGTCCCCGAACCGAAATCTCCAAAACGAGGGCTTGACGCATTCGAGCAAAGCTTAATCGTCCGCCTTCCTTTTGGTTCTGCCCCCATCGTCTATCGGTTAGGACAGGAGATTCTCATTCTTCAAAGCGGGGTTCGATTCCCCGTGGGGGCACCATCTGCAGACGAGAGCCAAGCGGCGCACACCAAGCGCATGCCAGAAACCGGGTATAGGTCTGCAAAACCTCACGATCGGACCGCAAAACCTCGCCACCCACCGTACGTGGCTTTTCGCGCGCGAACGGCAGGCAGTTACGCATTTTAACCCCGAATCCGATTTTGCAGACGATGAGAGGACGCAAGCTGCGGGAACAGGGGTGTTCGTGAATCCCCGTGAGTGCATCAAGAGCGTGACTGAGCGCGGCAGCGCGTGGATGGCATTCCTGCCTGCCGGATGGCCCCAAGGGTCGCAAGGCACGGGGTACCCGCCATGCGGGCCGTGACTTGCGCAACGAAGGATCAGTGGCCCGGCAACGTGCGGCAGAGTGCGGCGATCAAAATCGGTTTTCGATTTAAAGCGGGGAGGACTATCCACATCGGCCCAGTCGTATTTCCCGCCCGTCCTGCGGGTTGAGGGCCATTCCGGCATCCGCTGCGTTGGGGCAGCGGGGGATAGCCTCCGGGGATACTCCCCGCCTCCGCGCCTTGACACCAGCCGTTTGGCCCTCAACGCAGACCCCGCCGGAGAATTCAGGACCTCCCTTTAAGCATCTGAATTGTAAAATTATACAGGCTTATCCACCGCATCCAGGGTTTTTTCAAAGTTTTCCCGGGACGAGATCAGATGTGTCCGTAAACAGGCTTCGGCCCCCGCCGCATCTCCGTCTGCTATTGCCTGCAAAATAGCACCATGGTCCGCCATTCTTTGCCCAACCAAAGCGGTGTCCGTATAGGTCAGCTGGGCAAAGCGACGCCCGATATGAGGCATCAATCCCCGGTAAATGGTGCCAAACAAGAGGTGACCAGCCCCTTCGACGATCGATTGATGAAACGAAATATCCTCCTCGCCGAACCGACGCAGATCCTCTTTCGCAGCCCTCATCCTCTCCATGCAGGCATGCATCCGCGCCAAGGCGGCCGGATTGGGCTTGAGCGCCAATTGGCGCACGCAAAAAGACTCCACCATCAACCGCAAATCAAGCAGCTCCAGATAGGTCTGCGCGTCACTGCGGAGGGCGGCATAACGTTCCAGCGAATCCCCCAGAGGCTGCGCTCCTGCGTCCGCCGCCACATAACTGCCGCTGCCACGACGGCTCACCACCAGGCCGCGCGCCTTCAGCACTTGCACCGCTTCCCTGACGGCGGCCCGACTGGCCGCATAAAGGGCCACCAGCCGCTCCTCGGTGGGGATACGATCGCCAGCTTGATAAATTCCCCCAATGATTTTCGCCTCAAGTTCGGCGATGATACGTTCTCCCACCGGCGGGGTTTTCGATTTTCGGGTCTTCTTCACGCACACCACTCGAAACCAGACAAATAGTTCTTGCGAAGAAAAAGTAGTTGTCCGACAAATTTTATTACACCCCCTCCATTCCATGCTCCTTACTGGCAAAGTTATTTTTCTCACCGGTGGATCCACCGGCATCGGTCGCGATTGCGCCATCGCCTATGCCCAGGAGGGCGCGCGCGTAGCCTTGGTAGCTCGTGACGGCCAGGCAGCGGCGGAAACCGCCCGCGAACTCGGCGAGGGGCATATCGGTTTCGCCTGCGACGTCTCCAAAGACGCCGAAGTCAAAGCCGCCATTGAGCGGGTACTTTCAGTTTATGGGCGGCTGGATTGCATCCACAACAACGCCGGTATCGCCACCCCGAGCAAACCGTTACATGAAACCACGGACACCGAGTGGGATGCGCTTTTCGACATCAATCTGCGCAGCGTGCTCCACACCACGCGCCATGGGCTGGAGGCACTCAAAACGACGAAGGGCAATATCCTGAATACTTCCAGCTTGGTGGGGGTGATCGGCCAGGAAATCCACGCCGCGTACACCGCAACCAAGGGCGCCATGAACACCCTCACCAAGTCGATGGCCCTCGACTACGCGCCCTACGGCGTGCGGGTGAACGCGGTTTGCCCGGCCGGCACCTGGACACCGATGTTGCGCAAGTGGAGCGCCGAGCAGCCCGACCCGGCGAAAATCAACCGCTACCTCGATGAGATTCATCCCCTCGGTTACTGCCCGGAGGGCGACGTGATCGCGGACGCCTCCGTTTTCCTCGTCTCGGAAAAAGCCCGCTTCATCACCGGGCACATCATGCACGTCTCGGGCGGCGCCGAGATCGGCTACCGCCGCTGAGCAGCCAGCCAGGCCGAATCCCCCCCCCGTTTAACCACCCGCTTTGTCACCATGATTACTCGAATCTCCACTCGCGACGCGCGCTACCCCATCGGCTCCGGCCACGGCTCCGACGCCATCCACAAGGACCCGGTCTATTCCTATGCCGTCACCCTGCTCCACGACGACTCCGGGCTCACGGGCAACGGACTCGCCTTCACTCTGGGCGAGGGCAACGACTTGGTTTGCCGTGCCGCCGCCTTCTATGCCGAACGCCTGGTGGGCCTCGACATCGAACAAATCATGGCCGACTTCGGCCGGATTCAACATGCCATGGCCGACGAACAGCAGTTCCGCTGGCTGGGCCCGCACAAGGGCGTCGTACAGCTGGCCCTTGCCTCGGTAACCAATGCTTGCTGGGACCTTTGGGCCAAGCGCCGCGGCGTGCCGCTCTGGCAGTTGCTGCTTGATCTTGCGGACGAGCAACTCGTCGCGACCCTCGACCTCTCCTATCTGGAGGACGAGCTCACGGCCAGTCAGGCCGTCGAGCTTCTGCGCCGCGCACGACCGACTCGCTCGTCGCGCCTGCCGGTTCTCAAAGCCGGTTACCCGGGCTACGACACGTCCGTGGGCTGGTTCAACTACTCCGATGACCAGGTGCGCGAGAACTGCAAACGCGCCCTCGACGCCGGCTTCACCGCCATGAAACTCAAGGTGGGAGCCAAGGACCCCGAACGCGACATCCGCCGCGCCCACATCGTCCGCGAGGTGGCCGGCAACTCGGCCCGCGTAATGGTGGACGCCAACCAGCAATGGACCCTTCCGCAGGCGCTCGACGTATGCGCCCGGCTCGCCGCCATCAATCCGTTCTGGATTGAGGAGCCCACCCACCCCGACGACATCGTCGGCCACCGCACCCTCGCCGACGCCATCGCCCCGGTGAAGCTCGCCCTGGGCGAACACGTGCCGAACCGCGTCATATTTAAAAACTACCTTCAGCTGCGCTGCGCCGGTTTTATCCAGGTGGACGCGGTGCGCGTCGCCGGAGTCAGCGAGTTCCTCGTCGTCAGTCTGCTCAGTAAAAAATTCGGCGTCCCGGTGGTTCCCCATGTCGGGGACATGGGCCAGATCCATCAGCACCTTGTGCTGTTTAATCACATCGGGATCGACCTGCCCGCCGTCTTTCTTGAGCACATCCCGCATCTGCGCAAACAGTTCATCCACCCCGTGCATGTCGAGGGCGGCGTTTACGCCACCCCGCAGGACCCCGGGCTGTCTTCGGATCTTCACCCCTAACCCAGACCTCTGTTTATGCACATCAGTTTACTGGATTGGATCGTAATCGCGGCTTACCTGGTGGGTGTCGTCGGCCTCGGTTGCTGGGCCGGACTCAACGCCAAGAAAAAAGGGGCCGCCCGCGGGGAATCGGCGGCGGGTGACTACTTCATGGCCGCCCACACCCTGAAGTGGCCGGTCATCGGCATGGCGCTCTTTGCCACCAACATCTCCTGCGTACACCTCGTCAGCCTCGCCCAATCCGGCTACGACAGCGGTTTGCTCAACGGAAACTTCGAGTGGATGGCCTCCTTCACCCTCGTGCTGCTGGGCTTCTTTTTTGCGCCGTTTTACCTTCGCTCCAAAGTGGCCACACTGCCCGATTTTCTCGAGCAACGCTACTGCCGCGAGTGCCGCGACTGGCTCGCCGTCGTCTCCGTGCTGGCAGCCATCATTTTTCACATCGCCTTCCCCCTGGCGACCGGATGGCTCATCCTGCACGATATTTTGGGCATCGAGAAATGGACCTGCATCCTTCTGATGTGCGCCCTTACCGGCATCTATACCGTGGCGGGCGGTTTGGCCGCCGTCGCGGTCACCGAAACCATCCAAACCATCGTCCTGCTCATCGGCGCGTGTTTCATCACGTTCTTTGCCTGGCAGAAGACCGGCGGCTGGTCCGGCATGACCGAAACCCTGGCCGCCGGCAGCTCCCTCGCCGGCTCCACTGACGCCAAAATGCTCAGCATGCTCCGCCCCCACGGGGACGACAGCGGCATGCCCTGGTATTCCATCCTCCTGGGTTATCCAGTCCTCGGCATCTGGTATTGGTGCGCCGACCAGACGATCGTCCAGCGCGTCCTCGGAGCGAAGGACGAGAACCACGCCCGCGTGGGCTCCATTTTCTGCGCACTGATCAAGATACTCCCCGTCTTCATTTTCATCGTCCCGGGAGTCATGCTCTACACCAGCGTCAAGCAGGGCCGTATGGACAATGTCGCCCAGGTCCGTGTCACACAAAACCTCACCGTGGACGGTGCCGCGGTCAAAATCGTCACCGTCACCGGCGATCTTCCCGGCCTCGCCGCCCTCGCCCCCGTTACCCTCAAGGCAGGCGAAACCCTCGACCTGCGCACCCTCGTCACGACTCCCGCCACTCCTGCGGCCGATAAAATCTCCCTCATCCTCGGCCCCGGCGTGCCGGTCGCGAAATCCGCCGACGGCACCATCCTCGCTCCCGCCGAGGTGCGCGTTTATCAATCCAAGGAAGTGTACGCGGTCATGATCCGTGAGTTGCTCCCCGTCGGAGTGCTCGGGGTGCTGGCCGCCGCGCTCATGGCCGCGCTTATGGGCAACCTCTCCAGCGCATCCAACTCCATCGCCACCCTGGTCAGTTACGATGTGGTCAAGCGCTTCCGCCCCGCCACGGGTGATCGACAGCTCGTCCTGATCGGCCGCATCGCCACCGTCGCCTCCATCGGGCTGGGCATCGCGCTCGTCCCGCTGCTGGACCACTACGAGAGCATTTTCAACAGCCTCAACGACATCATCGCCCACATGGCCCCGCCCATAACCAGCGTGTTCGTCCTGGGCGTGTTTTGGCCCGCCGCCTCCGCCCACGGGGCCAAGTGGACGATGTGGCTTGGCTCGCTCATGGGTGCGGTCGTCTTCGCCCTAAAAACCCTCCACGCGTGGCAACCCGCCGCCTTCGGCTGGGTGCCGCCTTTTTTCACGGAAACCGCGTTCATGCTCATGGCTTTTTACATGTTCGTCGTCTGCGTGCTCATACAAGTCGCATTCACCTTGGCCGTGCCCAAACGCGCGACGGAAGACGCGCAAAAACTCTACTGGCCCCGCCCACTCGACGGCCTCCGCTCCCCTGGCTGGCCCGGTCTTGGCAACTACAAGCTCCTGGCCGCGATCGTCTTTCTGGCAATGGGTGCCCTCTACTACCGATTCGCCTGATCGCTCTTCGTAAACTTCCGCGTCAATCCCCCCAAGATGCCGCCCATCAGCCTGCTCACCGACGCCCACGTTCACCTCTGGGATCCGGACCTGCTGCGTTACGATTGGCTCGCCTCGGCCCCTTCCATCGGCCGCGCCCACACGCTTGCCGATTACGC
>JAPLTN010000102.1 GCA_026398135.1 Verrucomicrobiota bacterium | reverse complement strand
GATGGTCAGTCCGTCTTGCAGGGGCGTGGCGTCGGCTTGCTCGGCCTTGGCCATGAGTTCGGCGATCTCCAGGTCGAGTTCGCGCAAGGTTTGCCCGGCGTGGCCGTGGCTGACGGCCGCGTGTTTGCTCGCGTTGGCCAATACCTTGGTGCGGTCGATGGCCACGGTAACCGCACCGACCTTGAGCACGCCGCAGCTGGCCGCCAGTTCCAGCACCCGGGCAAAGGCGCGCGAGAGCGGGGCGGCGTTTTTGCGCCGGAAAACACAGAGGGTGTCGTGGTCGGGGTGGGTGTCGGCGCAGAGCAGGCGCACCGCCACGTTTTCGCAGGTCGAACGCTCGATCTGCCGGCTGGAAAACACGCCGGTCGCGTAGCTGTAAACCAGCAGGGCCAAGAGCATCGCGGGTGGATACTGCCGGCTGCCGGCGCCGAACCAGCAGGGCCAAGAGCATCGCGGGTGGATACTGCCGGCTGCCGGCGCCGCGCTCGTTGACCACCGCCAAACTCGTGTCCACCGAGTCCATGGCATCGATCACGAAATGCACCAGGTGATCCTTCGCCACCCAGTCCCTCAGGTCCGGTGGCAACAACAGCGGCGTATCCCGGCCGATGTTCATGAATTTTACCATATATCCTTACCTGGCAATTATTAGGCCGGGTTTATTCCTAAGTCCGACAGGCTGCCAGCCAAGGCTAGCCCAACCGAGCCTCAACCCAACAGAGGCAGCAGCGCGGAGCGCGCGCGTTGAAACGCAGACTCCAGCTCCGCCGCCAAATTATCCAGCGACGCGAGCGGTTCCGTGCGTGAGTGATGCTCCAAGGTCTCGGCCAAGGTGCGGACCTCGACCGCGCCGATATTGGAAGAACTGCCTTTGATGGTATGCGCGCTGCGGGTGTAAAACGAGCGGTCATCGGACGCCCGTGCACTCTTTAGGTCCGCCAGGCGCTGCGGAACATCTTCGAGGTAAATCGTGATGATCTCGCGCAAAAACGTGTCGTCACCCTCGTCACCCAAACTACGCAAATTCTCTATGGCTTCAGGATCGATGATCATGGTGGCGGAGTGGGTTGTAGAGGACAGGAGCTTGGGCAGGTGAGAGCAGGGTGTGTTCCTAAGCTAAAAGAGCCAAAAAAAGCAAAATCGCGATGGAAAAACTTCAGTCAGACGGGTTTCAGCCGATTGCGTCACCACACCGTCAACTGCGGAAAATAACATATCAGGAAATTTGAATATGTTGATATTTGACTTGATAAACCTCGGGCCGTGGTGAGTGTTCGCATCGATCCTAAACCTCCTATGGCAAATACCTTTGTTTTCTCCTCCGAGTCCGTTGGCGAAGGCCACCCCGATAAGGTCGCTGACCTCATCTCCGACAGCATCCTCGATGCTTGCCTCACCTTCGACAAGACGGCCCGCGTCGCTTGCGAGACCTTCGTAAAATCCAACGTCGTCGTCGTCGGCGGCGAAATCACCCTGCCAAAACTTCAGGATAAAAAGACCGGCAAAACCAAACCGATCGACGAAGCGTTTAACGTCGAGAAGGTCATCCGCGACGCCATCCGCCACATCGGCTACGTGAACGACGACGACGTGTTTCACGCCGACACCGTTTTCATCAACAACTACCTCACCGCCCAGTCCGCCGACATCGCGCAAGGCGTGGATGCCAAAAAGGCCGAAGGCAAAAAGACCGCCGAGCAGGGCGCGGGCGACCAGGGTCTGATGTTCGGCTTCGCCGCCGACGAGACCGAGGAATTGATGCCGGCTCCGGTGATTTTCGCCCATCGTTTGGGCCGCGAGCTCACCGCCATACGTAAGAGCGGCAAGGTCAAGTGGCTCCGCCCCGACGCCAAGTCGCAGGTCTCCGTGCGCTACGTGGACGGTGTCGCCACCGAGATCGTTAACGTGGTTATCTCCACCCAGCACACCGCCGACGTCGCCCACTCCGAAATCGAGGCCTTCTTGATCAAGAACGTGATCAAAAAAGTGCTTCCGGCCAAGTTGCTCAACGCCAAGACCGAGTACCTGATCAATCCCACCGGCAAATTCGTGATCGGCGGTCCGCAGGGCGACTCCGGCCTGACCGGTCGCAAGATCATCGTCGATTCCTACGGTGGCTGGGGCCGCCACGGAGGCGGTGCGTTTTCAGGTAAAGATCCCTCCAAGGTGGACCGCTCCGCCGCCTACATGGGCCGTTGGGTGGCCAAGAACATCGTCGCCGCCAAACTCGCCAAGCAGTGCGAAGTCCAGTTCGCCTACGCCATCGGCCATCCCAAGCCGGTCAGCGTTTACGTGAACACCTTTGGCACCGGCGTCGTGGCCGACGAACTCATCACCGAGGCGATTCAGCAGGTGTTCTCCTTCAAGCCAGCCGACATCGTGAAGCAGCTCGACCTGCTCCGTCCGATTTATCGCGAGACGACCAACTACGGCCACTTCGGCAAAAAAGACCTGCCCTGGGAGCAAACCACCAAGGTGGACGCACTGCTTGCCGCAGTGAAGAAACTCTCGAAGTAAGCCCTTACCTCAGTCCACCGGCCAGCCTGCCTGCCGCCGCGGTTACCCCACCATTGGAACCGCGGCGGTTTTGTATCCGTTAACTTAATTCCACGTCAGCATTCCACTTTCTTCCTTTTTTAAAACATGAGCACCGACCACCTTCCTCCTCCCTTCACGCCTGGCGCCGACTTCCATGTCGCCGACATCAAACTTGCCGACTGGGGCCGCAAAGAAATCTCCATCGCCGAGCACGAGATGCCCGGCTTGATCGCCGTCCGCAAAAAATTCGGCCCGAGCCAGCCGCTGGCCGGTGTGCGCATCACCGGTTCCTTGCACATGACCATCCAGACGGCGGTCTTGATCGAGACTTTGGTCGCCTTGGGCGCCAAGGTTCGCTGGGCCTCCTGTAATATCTTCTCCACCCAGGACCACGCCGCCGCCGCCATTGCTGCCGCCGGCGTGCCGGTTTTCGCCTGGAAGGGCGAGACCCTTGAGCAGTATTGGGATCTCACCTGGAAGGCCATCGTCGGTCCCGACGGCCTCGGGCCGGAGCTCGTGGTTGATGACGGCGGCGACGTCACCCTCCTCCTGCACAAGGGCTACGAACTCGAAAACGGCAGCACCTGGATCAACACCCCTTCCGGCTCCCACGAAGAGCAGGTCATCAAAGATCTCCTCAAAAAGATCCACGCCGCCGACAAAGGTGTGTTCACCCGCCTGAAGAGCGCCTGGCGCGGCGTCTCCGAAGAGACCACCACCGGCGTGCATCGCCTCTATCAGCTCCACGAGCAGGGCAAGTTGCTTGTGCCCGCGATCAACGTGAACGACTCCGTGACCAAGTCGAAGTTCGACAACCTCTACGGTTGCCGCGAGTCGCTGGCCGACGGTTTGAAGCGCGCCACTGACGTCATGATCGCGGGCAAGTGCGCCTTCGTGGCCGGCTACGGCGACGTGGGCAAGGGCTCCGCCTTCTCGCTCAAGGGCTTCGGCGCTCGCGTGATCGTCTCCGAAATCGATCCGATCAACGCCCTCCAGTGCGCGATGGAGGGTTTCGAGGTGAATACGATCGAGAGCACCCTCGGAAAGGCGGACATCTACGTCACCACCACCGGCAACAAGGACATCATTACCCTGGAGCACATGCAGGCGATGAAGGATCAGGCCATCGTGTGTAACATCGGCCATTTCGATAACGAAATCCAAGTTGATCGCCTGAAGAACGCCCCCGGCGTGAAGCACGTAAACATCAAGCCCGGCTACGACGCCTACACCTTCCCCGCCGGCAACACGATCTACATGCTGGCCGAAGGCCGCCTGGTGAATCTGGGCTGCGCCACCGGCCATCCCTCGTTCGTGATGTCGAATTCGTTCACCAACCAGACGCTCGCCCAGATCGACCTCTGGAAGAACAAGGACACCTACGCGGTCGGCGTTTATCGCCTGCCCAAGTACCTCGACGAAGAGGTGGCTCGCCTGCACTTGGAGAAGATCGGCGTCGTGCTCACCAAGCTCACTACCGCCCAAGCCGAGTATCTGGGTGTGCCGGTCGAAGGCCCCTACAAGCCCGAGCACTACCGTTATTAAGCAGAAGGCAGGACTAAGCATCCTGCCTCTTTAGCTTAGGCCGACCCGTTTTCGGGTCGGCCTTTTTTTGCGTCCGGGCACAAAAAAGCCGCGTTCCTTTTTCGGGAACGCGGCTGAGTTTACGCGGAAGTGACTCGCTTACTTGCCGGACTTCTTGGCCTTCTGGCGCTCGCCGCTGTTGAGGATGCGCTTGCGGAGACGGAGGTTCTTGGGGGTGACTTCCAGGAGCTCGTCGGCGGCGATGTATTCGATGGAGCGTTCGAGCGACATCTTGGCGGCGGGAATAAGACCAGTCGCAACACCCGAACCCTGGGAACGGAAGTTGGTGAGGGCTTTTTCGCGTACGGCGTTACACGAGATATCTTCGTTACGCGGATTCTCGCCCACGATCATGCCTTCGTAAACCTGTTCGCCGGGCCCGATGAAGAGCTTGCCGCGTTCCTGGACCATGAGGAGGGCGTAGGTGGTGGTTTCGCCAGCTTCGGTCGCCGTGATCACGCCGGTGAGGCGGGTCAGTACCTCGCCCGCGAATGGACCGTATTCCTTGAACAAGTGGGAAGTCACGCCGCGGCCGGAGGTGGCGTTGATGACGTCGATTTCGAGACCGATCAGACCGCGGGTGGTGATGGTGGCTTCGATCATGGTGGAGTGCGAAAGCTTCTCCATGTTGGTGAGCTGGCCCTTGCGGTTGGCCAAGTTCTGCATGATGGAGCCGACACACTCGTCGGGCACTTCGATCCAGACCGTCTCGTAAGGCTCCATGCGGACGCCATCGACGACCTTCTCGATCACGGTGGGGCGGGAGACGAGGAGCTCGTAGCCCTCGCGGCGCATGGTCTCGACGAGAACGGCGACCTGCATGGAGCCACGGGCTTTGACGTTGAACACGCCAGCACGGTCGGCGTCGTCGATGTAAATGGAAACGTTGGTCTTCAGCTCGCGCATCAGACGCTCGCGAATCTGACGGGAGGTGACGAGTTTGCCTTCCTGGCCGACGAGCGGGCCGTCGTTGACGGAGAACTGCATCTCCAGCGTAGGCGGATCGATCTGGGTGAAGGGCAGGGGATGGGCGTCGTCGCGGATATCAAGGGTATCGCCGATATCGACGTCCTCGAACCCGGAGATACCGACGATGTTGCCGGCTTGGGCGGACTCGACCTCACGCTGGCCGAGGCCGGTGAACTCGAAAATCTTGGTGACCTTGGCGCGGACTTTTTTGCCGCCCTCGGCGTGGCGGAGGACGAAGACGGGGTCGCCGACTTTGACCGTGCCGCCGAGGATCTTGCCGACCGCGATACGGCCGACGTAGTCGGACCAGTCGATGTTCGACACGAGCATGTGAAACGGGTCTTCGGGCTTGGCGAAGGGAGGTGGGACGTGGTCGATGATGGTCTGGAAGAGCGGGGTCATGTTCTTCTTTTCCTCGCCCAGCTTGTACATCATGTAGCCGTCGCGGCCGGAGCCGTAAACGACCGGAGCATCGAACTGCTCCTCGGTGGCATTGAGCTCCATGAGGAGTTCGAGCACCTTGTCGTACATCTTCACCGGGTCGGCGTTGTCGCGGTCGATTTTGTTGATCACGATCACGACCTTGAGACCGAGGGCCAGGGCCTTGCGGAGCACGAAGCGAGTCTGGGCCTGGGGACCGTCGTAGGCGTCCACAAGGAGGAGCACGCCGTCCACCATGCGCATGGCGCGCTCGACCTCGCCGCCGAAGTCGGCGTGGCCGGGGGTGTCGAGAATGTTGACGATCTTGCCGTTCCAGTGAACGGAGGTGTTCTTGGCCTTGATCGTGATGCCCTTTTCCTTTTCGAGGTCCATGGAGTCCATGGCGCGGACTTCCACGGCTTGGTTGGCGCGATAGACGCCGCCCTCTTGGAGAAGTTTATCGACGAGAGTCGTCTTGCCATGGTCAACGTGGGCGATGATGGCGATGTTACGGATGTTTTGGTTCATGTTCGTGACGTAGGCGTGCGGATTCTGGCAGGTGCTTGGATTTCGGAAAAAGGGAGAGCGTGCAGGGCCGACGCAGCGGGTGGCAAGGGCGGAATCGCACTTGCGCAACGGATCGACGAGTTCAGCTCGAATTCAGTTATCGATAAAGCTACGCAGGGCGGACTTAAGCCTGCCCGACGGGTTACGAATTACTGCGTGAGGCGGCAGAGCGGGCGGTGACCCAGGCGATGACGGCGGTGTCGTCCCCTTCGTGACGCCAGACCAGACTCAGCAACTCGGCGGGCAGGATATCGTGGGCTTTGAAAAAACGCCGGTCGCCGCCGCAGCCGAACATCAAGCTCGCAGGGAGTTCCCCGCGTAGCTTGGCGCGTGCTTTGGGGATGATTCGCGGGAGCCACTCGATGCCGTTCACCGCTTCGGACTTGCCGGGCCAGGTGTCGGGATCGGCCACATGGGTGGACGGCTGGCCCTGCTGCGCGTTTAAGAAATAGTCGCGGCGGACGGTTTCAATTTGCAGAGCCTGCTCGTAGCCGGGTTCTCCGCCCGCGAGCTGGTCTTCCGCGTAATCGTAGAACGCCTGCGCGCTCAATCCGTTGGCGGCGAGCCAGGCGGTTTGCCCGGCATCGAAGAAGGTTTCTGCCCCGCGCTGGCCTGCGGAGAAGCGTTGGACGGCGTGCTGGTAAAGGGCGTGAAAGCTCTGGGGAAAGGTGTAATGGCGCATCGGCCAAACCGAATACGCGACAAAGCCCGCCGGGCAAGCGCCGGGCGGGCTTTGGGAAGGAAACGCTAAACTTAGACTAAACCCCGGATCCGTTTAGAATGCGTAGTTCACACCGAGGGCGAGCAACCACGGATCCAATTGCAGGTTGGTGACCTTCGCACCGCCGGCCGTTTCCACATCGGTGCGGAGCATGACGCGCTTCACATCGAGATTCAGAGAGATTTGCTTGGTAATGGCGTAATCGACGCCGACTTGAGCGGCGGGTCCGACGCTGTAGTTTTCCAGCTTCAGCGCGCCGCCAGCGATGGTTTCGTCAAAAATCAGGGTGAAGTTCGCACCTGCGCCCACGTAGGGGCGTAGACCGGCCCATTCGCCGGGATAGTATTTGGCCAGGAGGGTGGGGGGGAGGTGCTTAAAATTACCGATGGGAGCGCCGTTCAGTTTGACGTCGTGCTCTTGCGGAACGGTTAAAACCAGCTCGATGGCCCAATTATCGTTGATCCGGTAATCGATATCGAACTCGGGGATGAGTTTGTCCTCGATCGTGATCGCGTCCCTGGCGTTGGTGCCGAAGGCATCGGAGCCGTCGGTGGTCACCAAATAAGTCGCACGCAGGGCGACCGACCATGGGCTGGGTGTGGTCACGGTTTCGACCGGCACGGGGGCGGGGGCGGCGTTCAGGCCGAGGGAGAGGAGGGCGAGGGGCAAGAGGTGATGAAGTCTCATAGTTGTTGGTTTGCCCGGACACCCTAGCGATTATCCTTGGTTACGACCGTGCGGCGATTGGCCGAAACCGTGCGTTAATTGTCGGACCGGACCTGGAGATATGGATGCTTGCTTTGTGATCGATGAAATCAGGGCTTGCGCCGGGGAAGGCGGATCGTTGCGTTCTTCCCTTTTAACCAATCACACCATGGCCCAAGAACTCGTCACTCTGGAATGCACCGAAGCCCGCAAAGAGGGCAAACCCGTCTCCCGTTATCTGACCTTCCGTAACAAGAAGACTGTCACCGAGCGCATCGAAAAGAAGAAGTACAACCCCTTCCTCAAGCGCCACACGGTCCACAAAGAAATCAAGTAACTCAATCGTTTGACGGTAATTATACCGCTAATCATCAAACGGACGATGCCCTCGGGTGTCGCCCGTTTTTTTGTCTTTCCGTGCGGGCGTTTACCTCGGTGCGCGTTGTAAAGAAATGGAAAACCCGCCGTGACCAAGGTGAGGCGGCGGGTTCTCGGGTGGTGTCCTGACCCCGACACCGGGGGGTTAAACGCTAACCGCCAAACAAGACGCGGCGCGGCGAACGATACTCTAAGAAAAGTTCTTCAGATGCCTTCGGGCAGAGCGACGGCAACGTGCCGTTTGGTTTTTTGCAGTTGGGCGCGGCGGGTGAGCATGCGGTCGAGTTTATCTACCAGCATGGAAACAGCTTTATGACATTCATCGGTGCTCACGGAGGCGTTCATATCGGGGCCATGGATGGCAATGTGGCCTTTGGCGGTGAAGCGGTGGGAGACATCTTGCTTCGGGTCGCACTCGAGCTCAACGCGCAGGCGGATGATACGCTCTTCGTGACGGAATAGCCGGTCGGATTTTTCCTGAACAAACTGCTTCAAGGACGGAGTCAGTTCTAGGTGAATGCCGGAAACGATCAGGTCGTGGGTGTTGTTCATGTTTTCTTTTTATCTGGGTTTACCTTGGCCAGAAGGGGTGCGAAGTCGTGGTATGCACACGCTCCGTAAATTGATGTCCGAGTATTCCGTCATCATCGTGACGGGGGGCTCCTCCGGAATCGGGAAGGCGTTCATCGAACACGCCCAGAAGTTGAATTCAAATGTGGTCATTTGCAATCTTTCACGCCGTCAGCCGGACATTATTTTTAGTCAGCTTAAGTCCTGCCATGTTCCGGTGGATTTATCAGATTCTCACGCTCTGGCGCAGGCGGCGGAAACGGTGCTCCGGCACCTCGATAACGTGGCTCCGCTCGGCAAAGTCCTGTTGATCAACAACAGCGGCTTCGGCGGCTATGGTCGCAGCGACGAAGTCGAGCGCACGCATCAACTCGGAATGATGGATGTAAATATGCGCGCGGTGGTGGATTTGACGCTGCGCCTGCTGCCTTTGCTCAAACAACGGGGTGGGGCGGTGGTAAACATCGCCTCCACGGCCGCGTTTCAGCCCACGGCGTTTCTGGCCACCTATGGGGCGACCAAGGCCTTTTTGCTGCACTGGAGTCTGGCGTTAAACGAAGAGCTGCGTGGCAGTGGCGTGCGTGCTTTGGCGGTGTGCCCGGGTCCGACCGCGACCGAGTTTTTCAAACGCGCCGGTTTGAAGCAGGGCGCGGTCAGCGACCGTTGGGGGCAAACCAGCGAGGACGTGGTGTTGACCACGTGGCTGGCACTCGCCGCCGGTCGCGCCCAAGTGGTCAGCGGTTGGGGAAACTGGCTGGTCGCGGCGTTTTCCGCGCGGGTGCCGAAACCGTGGGCGGCCCGGCTCGGCGCGGCGGTGCTCGCTCGTTTCCGGCTTAGCCGGGTGACGCAGTCCGGCGGAGGCTCGGCGTGAGCTTGGCGATCGCGCCCGGTGACGACGGCACTTACGGCGGACGCCTGCGCGTATGCGCCTGGCCGCCGAGGCCGCAGGATCCGTCCAAAGTTCGGATGATCGAGGCTGCGGAGCTGACGGCCTGGCGATTCGCCGACGAGGACGATGTGCTGGCAATTAACAAACCTGGTGACGTCGTGTGCCATCCCTCCAAGGCGGGGCCGTGGTCGAGTCTGGCCGGGGCGGTCAAAGAGGGGTTCGGCCTGGCCAAGGCGCATTTGATTTTCCGGCTCGATCGCGAGACCAGCGGGATCGTGCTTTTCGCCAAGGACGAGCGGGCGGCGAGCCGTATCCAAAAAGCGTTACAAGCCGGCCGCATTCGCAAAACCTACCTCGCGTTGCTGGTCGGGGAATTGGCCGGACCGGTGAGTGTGGATCAAGCGCTGGGCGACGACGAACACAGCCCGGTTTTCGTGAAGACCACGGTGCGGGCGGATGGAAAACCGGCTAGGTCGCATTTTCGCCCTTTGTTGGTCGCGGGCGGTTACACGCTGGCGGAGGTGCGAATCGAGACCGGACGCAAGCACCAGATCCGGGCGCACGCGCAATGGCTCGGATTCCCGGTGGTGGGGGACAAAATCTACGGCCCGGATGCGCGTTGTTATCTGGAGTTTATCGACCGGGGCTGGACCCCCGAGCTGGCCGCCAAACTCCTGCTGCCCCGGCAGGCGCTGCACTGCGCCCGCATCGAGTTGCTGGGCAATGCGGAGGGCCTGGGCGGGCGCGTCTGGCGGGCCGCGCTGGCCGAGGATATGCGAAGTTTTGGCGCGGAGCGCATGGGCGGGGCGGCGGCTTTCGATGGGGCGCTGGCTGGCTTCTTGCTCCCGGAGCCGCATGGTTAACCTTTTTACCCGACCCAACTGGCTTCGTCAGACTGTGCTCCAGTTAGTCTGCCTGTTCGGCCTCGCGGCTGCTAGTTTCGCGGCCGAGCCCGGTGCGCTCGCCGCGATCCCCGGCGTGGTGGCGGAGGGTTCGCGTTTCGAGCTGATCCGCGACGGCTTCGAGGGCACCGAGGGCCCCCTCGCTATGCCGGACGGCAGCTTGATTTTCACCGAAACGCGCGCCAGCCGGATCAGTCAGGTCGCCGTCGATGGCACGGTGTCGGTGTTTTTGACCGATACCCATGGAACCAACTCCCTCGCCTGGACCGCGCAGGGACTGCTGGTGGGCGTGCAAACGGCCGCGCCTCGTCTCGGGGTGATTTATCCGGCGGATCAGGTAAAAATCTACGCGGAGTCGTTCGATGGCCAGCCTTTCGGACGGCCCAACGATTTGGTGGCGGACCGGCACGGCGGAATTTACTTCACCGACCCCGGCGTGGCGGCGAAACCCGGACAACCGGCCGGACCTCCGCCCTCGGTTTATTATTACACCGCAGCGGCGGGTTTGCGGCGTTTGGTCACCGATGTGGCGCGCCCGAACGGCATTCAACTGAGCCGCGATGAACTCACGCTCTACCTGGCGAATACGGCGGGCGAATATGTGCTGGCCTACACGGTGGCGGAAGACGGCACGCTGAGTGGGCGCCGCGATTTTGCGAAGCTGGCGGCATTTCGCCAGACCGAGACCGGGACGACGAGCGGAGCCGATGGCCTGGCGATGGATGCCGAGGGCCGTCTCTACGTGGCGACCGCGCTCGGGATCGAGGTTTTCACCGCCGGGGGCGCGGCCTTGGGGATTATTCCCACGCCCAAACCGCCGCAGAATCTGGCGTTTTCAGGCGTGGATAAGAAAACGCTCTACGTGGTGGGCCGGGGGGCGGTTTACCGGTTGCCGGTGCTTGCGACCGGATTCGCGGGCCGCGCGAAGTAGTCCGCGCTGCTGATCTCGTTACAGGCCAAGCGTGTCGGAGAGCAGAGACGCGGTCGCTAGGAGCCGTTTCAATTTAATCCTGGCCTGCGCCAGGTCATCGGCGGCTGGGACCAAGGCGTGGCCGACATGGTGGTGGGCGACAAAGTGAAGCTCACCATCCCGCCCGAGCTTGGCTACGGGCGCTCCGGTTATCCAGGTGCCATCCCGCCTAATGCTACGTTAATATTTGATGTCGAGATGCTTGTCTTAGCTTAAGCGGTATTAGCGCGAGGCGTCGCCGCCGTTACGTCCGCTTATTTTACGCGTCTTAATTTAGCGCAGGCTGGCGCGGCCCAAGCCTAGCTACTGCTTACCGGTCCCGTCACTTTGTGGCGGTTAACCACGTTTAACATGTCCAACCGTCCTCCCACTCTCCAAGTCGATCTCGTCTTCGTCGGCGCCGGCGTCATGAGCGTCACTTTGGCGACGCTCCTCAAAGAGCTTCAGCCCGAGCTCACGATCGAAATCATCGAATCGCTGGATACCGTCGCGGCGGAAAGCACCAACCCCTGGAACAACGCCGGCACCGGCCACGCCGCGCTGTGTGAACTGAACTACACCCCGGAAAAACCGGATGGCTCGGTCGATGTCTCGAAGGCGATTCAGATCAACGAGATGTTCGAGGTCTCCAAGCAGTTTTGGTCCTATCTGGTGCAGAGAAACCGTCTGCCCAAGCCCGCGAGTTTCATTTCTTCGGTGCCGCACATCAGCTTCGTGCGCGGCGCGGATGTGAAGTTTCTCCGCACCCGGTTCAAGAGCCTGGCTTCACACCCGCTTTTTTCCGGCATGGAATACAGTGAGGACGCCGCGCGCATCGCCGAGTGGGCCCCCTTGGCCATGAACGGCCGGGCGAGCAATGAACCCGTGGCCGCGACCCGCTCGGTGGAAGGCACGGATGTGAATTTCGGCGCGTTGACCGAGGGCATGCTCGAATCCTTGAGCAAGCTTCCCGGTGTTTCGGTGCACTTGGGCGAGCGCGTGACGAATATCCGGCGCAACTCCGCCAACCGCTGGAAACTCAAAGTCAAAGGGCCCGACGGCGTGCGCAAGGTCGCGGCCAAGTTTGCCTTTTTGGGTGCGGGCGGCGGCGCGCTTCCGCTCCTGCAGAAATCGGGAATCAAGGAGGGGCGCGGCTTCGGCGGCTTCCCGGTCAGCGGCCAGTGGTTGCGCTGCGACAATCCCGAGGTCGTGGCCGCGCACGAGGCCAAGGTTTATGGCAAAGCCTCGGTGGGCGCGCCGCCCATGTCGGTGCCGCATTTGGATACGCGTTACGTCAACGGCCAGAAGTCGCTTTTGTTCGGACCCTACGCCGGGTTTTCGACTAAGTTTCTCAAGGAAGGCTCCTTCCTTGATCTGCCCACTTCGATCAAACCCAACAACCTCGGCCCCATGCTGGCGGTGGCGCGGGACAACGTGGACCTTACCAAGTATCTCATCGGCCAAGTCCTCCAATCCAAGGCTCAACGCTTCTCCGCCTTGCAGGAATATTATCCCGAGGCCCGGTCCGAAGATTGGCGTCTGGAAATCGCCGGACAGCGGGTGCAGATCATCAAATACGACGCCCAAAAAGGCGGCGTGCTCCAGTTCGGCACCGAGGTGGTTTCCGCCGAAGACGGCAGTTTGGCCGCCCTGCTCGGAGCTTCGCCGGGCGCGTCCACCGCCGTCTCGATCATGCTCGATCTGCTCAACAAGTGTTTCCCGGCCGAGATGAAGAGCGTGGAGTGGAGGAAAAAACTCCAGACCATGATTCCGAGCTACGGGCAGAGCCTGGCCAAGGACAAGGAGCTGCTCGGGAAAGTCCGCGATGAAGCGAACCGCACCCTCGGCTTGGTCTCTGCACCGGCGATGATCGGATAAGTTCCGCGCTTCGCCCCCGTTCGCATTCCGTCCCCTCGGTTTTACGACCTTGCAGGGTGGGGGAGGGACCGGTGTTTTGCCTGCTCCCTCCTATTCTTCCATGTCCGCCCTCGACGCCGTCCAAGCCCTGATCCCGCACCGCCCTCCGTTCCTTTTTGTGGACGAGATTTTGTCGGAAAGCCCCGACGGGCTTCTAGCCAAACGCACCTGGCGCGCGGAGGAGGATTTTTATCGCGGGCACTACCCCAACGCGCCGATCACGCCGGGCGTCTTGTTGTGCGAGGCGGTTTTTCAAACCGGTGCTTTGTTCATGGCCCGTCAGGCCCAGGCCGCCGGGGCCGCGCCGGGCGCGGGCGTGCCTTTGCTCTCCAAGATCAGCGACGTACGTTTCCGCACCCCGATTTACCCCGGCGACACCGTGCACATCGAGGTGAAGAAAAAGGAAGTCGTGGCCGGCTTCACCATGATGCAGGGCACGGTTAAAAAAGCCGACGGCACACGCGTGCTCAGCGTGGATTTTACCGTGGCTTGGAAAACCCCCGAGGGCCAGCCGCAGCAAGCCCAGACCCAGCAGGCGCAGTGAATCTACACAGTTCAGCTCAACATTATGTGCGCGTTCAAGTTAAGCTGCATTGGCCGGGACGGCCAACCCTGCATAACTGGTGTAGCGTTGGCCGTCCCCGGCCAATTCCTACGCTCTGCTCATCTTGACTGCGAATTAGAATAACCGCCGCCCAACCGCCCCCGTTTCCCCATGCCCGACTTTCTCCAACTCACCGGCAAAACCGTGCTCGTCCAAGGTGTGGCCAACCGCAAGAGCGTGGCCTGGCACGTCGCCAAATCCCTCGAAGAACACGGGGCGCGCGTCGTTTACGCCGTTCGCTCCGAAGCCCGCAAAAAATCCCTCGAAACCCAGCTCGCGGGCAAACCCGTGCTGGTCTGCGACGTGGAGGAGGAAGGCGCGGCCGCCCGGCTCGCCGCCGCCTATGCCGAGGGCGGTTTCGGCCCTTTGCACGGCTTGGTCCATTCCATCGCGTTCGCCAACTACTCGGAGGGTTTTAAACCCTTTCACGAGACGAAGCGGAAAGATTTTCTCCAAGCCACCGCCATCTCGGCTTTCTCCCTGGTCGAGCTCGCCAACGCCTTCAAACCCCACTTCGCCCCTCGTGCCTCCGTCGTCACCATCGGAATCTCGTCGCTCCTGGTCACACCCGACAACTACGGCTACATGGGCCCGATCAAGGCCGCCCTCGAATCCTCGGTGCGCTTCCTGGCCAAGAGCTTCTCGGTCGATTCGGGCGGCTCCGAAGTTCGTTTTAACGTGGTCGGCGCAGGCCCGCTCAAAACCAGTGCGTCGGCCGGCATTCCCGGTTATCTCGAAAGCTACCTCTACGCCGAAAAACTCACCTTCCGGAAACGCAACCTCGCCACCCAGGAAGTCGCCGATCCCGTGCTATTCCTCCTCAGCGAACGCAGCAGCGGACTCAACGGCACCACCCTCACGGTGGACGCCGGACTTGGCTCCAATTATTTCGACAAGGACATCGTTCGCCTCGCCATGCGTATGGAAACCAAGGGCTGACTCCACTTTGTTAAATTGGTAGAACAACCGTGAAAACACCACAGAATGGCCGCAAAGAGGCTCAAAACGCGCAAAACCAAGCCTTATTTTTTGCGACTCCTGCGCCTTTTTGCGGCCATGTTTCGTTTCTAATAAAGTAGAACTAAGGCCGACCCTCCGCCCATGCGCTTCGCCCACACCTGCATCGAAAGCATCGCCGTCGCCCTGCCCGAGGCCGTGCTCACGACCACGGAGATCGAAAGCCGCCTCGCGCCCCTCTACACCCGGCTGCGCCTGCCCGAGGGACGGCTCGAATTGATGACCGGCATTCGCGAACGCCGCGTCTGGCCCGCCGGCACGCGTCCCTCCGATGCCAGCGCCGCCGCCGGTCGTGCCGTTCTCGCCAAATCCGGCTTCCGCGCCGACCAGGTCGAATTGTTTATCCATGCCGCCGTGTGCCGCGACATGCTCGAACCGGCGACCGCCAGCTTCGCCCACCGCAAGATCGGCCTGCCCGCCACCGCCCAGATTTTCGATCTCTCCAACGCCTGCCTCGGCTGGGTCAACGCCCTCACCGTCGCCGCCGGCCTGATCGAGAGCGGCCAGATCCGTTGCGCCCTGGTCTGCTCCGGCGAAAACGGCGGCCCGCTGGTCGAGCAAACCCTGTCCACCCTCCTCTCCGCTCCCCTCGACCGAAACGGAATCAAGCCCTACTTTGCCAACCTCACCATCGGTTCCGGCGCGGTGGCGGCGGTGCTCTGCCACGAATCCCTGTTGCCCGCCGGCGCGCATCCGCACCGCATCCTGGGCGGTTTTGCCCGGGCCGCGACCGAGCACAGCGAACTCTGCCAAGGCGATAACCACGGAACGGAAGCCCTTGCCATGCAGACCGATAGCGAAGCGTTGCTGGTGGCCGGGCTCGCTCTGGCGCGTCAGACTTGGGGCGATTTCACCGCCGAGTTTGGCAACGCCTTCGACCGCACCATCTGCCACCAAGTCGGCAGCACCCATCGCCGCAAACTCTACGAAGCGCTGGGCCTGGATCTGACCAAAGACTTTTCCACCTTCGAGACCCTCGGCAACACCGGGTCCGTCGCCCTCCCTGCCACCCTGGCCCTCGCCATCGAGGCCAAGGCCATTAAAAATGGCGACAGCGTCGCGCTTTTAGGAATCGGCAGCGGCTTAAATTCACTCATGCTCGCGCTTAAATGGTAGCAAGCTCCCCCGCTGGCATCACTATTGCTGAACGCCGCAAATCACCTTCTGATCCAGACGCCTATTAACCACTTATGACCGCCTCGACGCAAACCCTTCCCGCCTGGCTACGCATGCTTTATCCGTTCACGCTCAAGACCTTCGCCACCTCCGGCGGAGCGAAGATGAGCTACGTTGACGAACGCGGCACCGGCCAGTCGCCCGGTGACGACTCCGCCGTCCTCCTGGTGCACGGCAACCCAACTTGGTCATTTTATTATCGTCACGCCATCACCGCCCTGGTCGCTTCCGGCCGCCGCTGCATCGCCCCGGATCACATCGGCATGGGCCTTTCGGAAAAGCCTCAGGATTATAAATATACGCTGGCGCAGCGGATCACCGATTTGGAGTCCTTGGTTTTGTCGCTTGGGCTGAAACAAATCGACTTGGTGGTGCATGATTGGGGTGGTGCGATAGGTTTTGGGTTGGCCGTCCGGCATCCTCAGCTCATCCGGCGCATCGTGATTCTGAATTCCGCAGCCTACCCGATGGATCAGATTCCCAAGTCCATCGCCCTCTGCAAGACCTCGTTCCCCGGCAGCTTGATCGTGCGCACGTTTAACGGTTTCGCCCGCGCCGCCACCAAGCTGGCGATGAACCGCCGCACGCTTACTAATGATGAGAAAAACGGTTACCTCTTCCCTTACGATAGCTTCGATAACCGCGTGGGGATAGACGCATTCATCAAAGACATCCCTGACGCGGGTCACCCCTCATTCACCACCTTGCGCCGTGTCGCCGACGGTTTGGATCAGTTCCGTCGCCGCAAGGTCTTGATGATCTGGGGTGCGAACGACTTCTGTTTTGACGCCAATTTCTTCGAGGAATGGCGCAAGTATATCCCTGAAGCCAAAGTGCACCTGATCGCCGACGCCGGCCACTACGTCGCCGACGACGCCTACGAACAGGTTTCGCCGATGATCGTGAACTTCTTCAAGGCTTAATCCCCGCGCTCAAGAAACGATTGTATTTACGCAAAGATGCGAAGTTCGCAAAGTTCTTAAAGAGAAGGATTTCTTGGCGTATTCCCGAGCCTTTTTGCGTCTGCGTTTAAGTCCAAAACGAGGTGTAATTGCTATCAGATATACGTAGTTCGGATATCTGAGCCCATCCGCGTTTCGAGCAAAGCGACAGACCGCCAATCCGCAGTTAAAGGGCGAATCTTTGGGCCTTTTGGTATAATTGTACGGATCAATTTAATAATAAGTGTTGGAGTTCCGCCTTTAGGCGGTCCGTCCTCGCCGGGTTCGCAAACCCCGGCTAATACGAAAGTTCCGATGAATTTAGACTTTGGCAAAATGTAGCAACGGTCGCTGACCGGTTCCGCCCTTTAAACCGCACCGGTCGGCGACCGGCTCTGGTACACCAATTATCGTTTCATAAGTCTAAAACCATGGGGGAATTGGTATAATGCCGGAATTTCAACCCGGAGTCCGGAGCCAATCTAAGGGAGGTCCTAGATTTTAATGCGCTTACAAGTTGAGCTGCATTGGCCGAGACGGCCAACCTATCATGTAATGCATAGCTTACTCACATCAGATGGTTTGTGTAGCGTTGGCCGTCCCCGGCCAATTTTCCGAGTGCTTTTGGCGCACGTTAACAAAGTAGAACTCCTATGCCGTACTAGTATCTTGTAACACAATATATTTCGTATTGATTCCGAGGCCGCAAACCGGTTATTTCCGGCATGGCCA
>JAPLTN010000038.1 GCA_026398135.1 Verrucomicrobiota bacterium | reverse complement strand
GGCCGCAAAAAGTCGCAGAAGTCACAAAAATTAACACCATTACCCTTTGGTTTTAGACTTATGCATCGCTTGATTTAGCCCCGACCGGTGGTCGGGGTATCAGGGAAAAGCCCGACCACCGGTCGGGCCTACATTGGGCTGAAGTCTAAATTCTTCGGGGTCAACGAGAAATCTAATTCTAATTCGCCTTCAAGTTTAGTGAATTGGCCGAGACGGCCAACCCTACATCTAATACGTATCTAACTTAAATATAATGCTTTGTGTAGCGTTGGCCGTGCTCGGCCAATTAAACTTCCGGCCCATCTTTACCGCGAAATGAAATAAACCACCACCTAGTTTTTCGCGGCGGTGGCGTAGGCGGCGATGATGCCGTCGAAGCTGCCGTTGGAGAAAAACACGGTGACGCGCGGCTTGGTGCCGGCGGCCGCGCCGAGGGTGGCGGCTTGCAGCAGGACGAGCACTTCGGTGTTGGTCGGCGCGGTGGCGGCGTGCACGCCTTGGGTTTCCAGGTGTTCGACCACGGCCTCGGCGTCGAAGCGTTCGGTTTCCTTGAGTTTGTCGGCCCGGTTGACCGCGCCGATGAAAACCTCGTCGGCCAGGGCAAGGGCGCGCATGAAACCGGCTTGCAGGGTTTTGGTGCGGGCGGTGTTGCTGCGCGGTTCAAAGACGGCGGTGAGCATGGCTCCGGGATAGCGGGCGCGCAGGCTGGTGAGCGTTTCGGCGAGCGCGGTCGGGTGGTGGCCGAAGTCCTCGATCACGGTCAGGCCAGGGCGCTCGACGAGTTTTTCCTGGCGGCGCTTCACGCCGCGGAAGCGGGCGAGGGGGGCGAGGGAAAGCGCGGCCATGGCGGCGGCGGGCGATTCACCGGCGATGGCGAGGGCGGAGGCGGTGGCAGCCATGGCGGCGTTGCGGGCGTTGAAAATCCCGGGGGCGGACCAGGTGACTTCACCCCAGAGGCGGCCGGCCCAAGTGAGGGAGAAACGCACGCCTTGGGCGTTCTCGGCAAAGCCGGAGATGCGGATGTCGTTGTGCTCGCCGGTGCCGACGCGCACGACACGTGTCCAAGGCAGGGGACCTAGGGCGCGCAGGTTGTCGTCGTCGCCATTCAGGACCACCCAACCGTTGCGCGGGACGATGCGGGCGAGGTGGGCGAAGGTGCGCTGCACGTCGGCGAGATCGCGGAAGATGTCGGCGTGGTCGAATTCGAGGTTGTTCAACACCGCGACGTGCGGGGCGTAGTGGATGAACTTGGAGCGTTTGTCGAAAAAGGCGCTGTCGTATTCGTCGCCTTCGATGACGAAGGGATCGGTCGGCTTGCCGAGGTGGTTGCCCGCGGGGGGATCAAGGGGGACGCCGCCGATGAGGAAGCCGGGGTCGCGGCCGTTTTCGCGCAGAAGAAAGGCGGCGAGGGCGGTGGTGGTGGTTTTGCCGTGGGTGCCGCAGACGACGATGTTTTTGCGGGTGGCGAGCACGGTGTCGTGCAGCAGGGCGGGCAGGGAGGTGAACTTGAGGGCGCGGGTATCGAGCAGCCATTCGACCTCGGGATTGCCGCGCGACATGGCGTTGCCGATCACGACGAGATCGGGGGCGAGTCGCGCCAGGCGGGTGGCGTCGTAGCCCTCGTGGAGAAGGATGCCGGCCTCGGCGAGCACGGAACTCATGGGCGGATAGACGCCGGTGTCGGCACCGGAAACGTCGTGCCCGGCGGCGCGGGCGAGGAGGGCGGCGTTGCCCATGGCGGTGCCGCAAATGCCCATGAAGTAGAGTTTCATCGTGGTCGGGATTTCGGCCGCAGGGTAGGGCGGGCCGGGGTGGGGGACCTCAAACGCCGGCGAGGGCGTTGACGTTGTTCAGGTGTTCGACGCCGGTGTATTTCTTCGATTGCTCGTCGGCGTGATAACTGGAGCGCACCATGGGGCCGCTTTCGACCACGCCGATGCCGAGGGCGAGGCCGACTTGTTTCCAGCGGGCGAATTCGTCGGGGTGGGCCCAGCGTGCCACCGGCCAGTGTTGCGGGGTGGGCTGGAGGTATTGGCCGATGGTGAGGATGTCGGTCTTGTCCGCCGCGATGTCGCGGAGGGTTTGCTCAATCTCGTGCTCCTCCTCGCCGAGGCCGAGCATGATGCCGGTCTTGGTGGTGAAGCCGCGGGATTTGGCGTGGCGGAGAATGAGGCGGGAGCGGTCGTAACGGGCCTGGACGCGCACGGGTTTTTGCAGGCGCTCCACGGTTTCAAGGTTGTGGTTAAAAATGTCGGGACCGGCGTCGAGGACGAGGTCGAGCAGCTCGGTCTGGCCCTTCCAATCAGGGGTAAGCACCTCGATGGCGGTGGCGGGGGAGCTGGCGCGAATGGCGCGGATGGTGGCGGCCCAGACGGCGGCGCCGCCGTCCTTGAGTTCGTCGCGCGCCACGGAGGTGATGACGCAGTGGCGCAGGTTCATGGTGACCACGGCTTCGGCGACGCGGGCGGGTTCGCCGAGATCGTATTCGGTGGGGCGGCCGGTCTGGATGGCGCAGAAGTTACAGGAGCGGGTGCAGATGTTGCCCAGAATCATCACCGTGGCGGTGCCGCGCGACCAGCATTCGCCCAGATTGGGGCACTGGGCGCTCTGGCAAACGGTGTGGAGTTTGGAGTCGTCCACGAGTTTGCGCACGGCGTTGTAGCCGGGACCGGAAGGGAGCTTGGCGCGGAGCCAGGCGGGTTTGCGCATCGTGTCGTTCATGGGAGTGGGAAATGGCGGGGTTGGGCGCGGACGGGAGTCGTGACTGGAAGAATGCGGGTCAGCCTTTGGCTTGGGTCTTGATCTCGACCACGTCGTGAGGGGCGGCTTCTTTCTGGCCGGCGGGGCTGACGCGAATGTAGCGGGCCTTGGCGCGCAGGGTTTGCAGGTCGCCCGCGCCGAGGTAGCCCATGCCGCTTTGGAGGCCGCCGACCAAGTTGGCCAACACCTCGTCGGCGCTGCCGGAGACCTCCTTGAGGGCCTCGATGCCCTCGGCGGTGAGTTTGCGGGTCTTGTCGGTTTTGTCGTGTCCATAGCGGGCGGCGCTGCCGGCCTGCATGGCGGCGAGCGAGCCCATGCCGCGATACTGCTTATAGAGCTTGCCGTTGATCTCCATGATCTCGCCGGGGGCTTCGCGGCAGCCGGCGAGCAGGCCGCCGAGGATAACGGCATCGGCGAGGGTGAGGGCTTTGACGATGTCGCCTGATTTGGTGATGCCGCCGTCGGCGAGGATTTTAACGCCCTTGGACTGGGCGGCACGGGAGGCGACGTAGAGCGCGGTGAGTTGGGGGATGCCCACGCCGGCGACGATGCGGGTGGTGCAAATGGAGCCGGGGCCCTGGCCGACTTTGACGACGTTGGCCCCGCAATCGGCGAGGTAGGCGACGCCCGCGCCAGAGGTGACGTTGCCGGCGATGATGGTGAGGGCGGGGAAGGAGGCGCGGATCATTTTAACCATGTCGCCAACGCCGGCGGTGTGGCCGTGCGCGGTGGAGATGGCGACGGCGTCGATGTGTTCGTCGGTGAGCGCGCCGACGTGGCCGAGGATTTTTTCCTGATCAAGCGTACCATCGGCCAGACGCACGGGAGCGATGGCGGCACCGACGACGAGGCGGAAATCGGCGTCGCGGGCGGGTTTCCGGCGGGACTTGGAGTCGGTCATGATGCGATCCACGTCGGAAAACGTGACGAGGCCGCGCAGGTGATCGTGGTCGTCTACCACGAGCATTTTGTGGATGCCCACGTGTTCGGTGAAGAAGGCGTCGGCGGCCTTGATGGGATCGGGCTGAAGCTGGCGGGCGTTGACGGTGAGCAAGTCGCCGCGCGGGGTCATGGCCTGTGCGACGGTGCGGGCACGATAACGTTCGCGGACGGCGGAGCCGGGGAGGAGACCGACGAGTTTGCCGGTTTCGTCGAGCACGGGGAAGGTGCGGAAGCCGTATTTTTTGGCTTCAACCAGGGCGAGGATGTCGCCGATGAATTGATCGGGCGTGACGGTAATCGGGTCTTGGATGAGGCCGTGGATGTGGCGTTTTACGCGGGCCACTTCTTTGACCTGATCCTTGGCGGGCATGTTGTAGTGGATGAGGCCGAGGCCGCCGTTGAGCGCCATGGCCTTGGCCATGCGGGATTCGGTCACGGTATCCATGTCGGACGAGACTACCGGGATGGAGAGTTGCAGGGCGTCGGAGAGGCTGGTGCCGGTGTCGGCGTCCTTGGGCAGGATGTCCGAGTAAAGGGTGGCGAGCGAGACGTCGTCGAAGGTCAGCGCGACCGGGAGGTTGGCCGGGAAGAACTGGCTGGCCGGCAGGTAGAAGTCGGCGTCGGTGTCGAAGGCGGAGGACGATGCAACTGGATTCATGAGTTGCCGGGGAATGAGTAGGGGGCGAGGCGGCGCGCGCAAACGATTTTTACGATCTGGTTTTGGGTCGGGATCAGGCGAGCAAGGTCGCGCCGGGATCGAGCGTGGTGAAGGCATCGGGGGGCAAGCGCGCCTCGGCGACAGCCGTGGCAAGGTGTTGGCTTGGTTCGTCGCGTGGTTCGTCGGTCAGGGGAAAGGTGCCCCAGTGCATGCCGATGCTGCGGCGGGCACCGAGCGCGAGATGAATGTTTACGGCTTCGGAGGGGGCGCAGTGTTGTTCGTGCATGAACCAGCGCGGGGCGTAGGCTCCGATCGGGTTGAGTGCGAGGTCAGGTGCGCCGAGGTGACGGCGGATGGCGGGAAACATGTCGGCGTCGTAGGCGGTATCGCCCACGAAATGCACGCCGCAGCCGGGGGTGGCGAGGCGCCAGCCGCACCAGAGGCGGGCGTTGCGCGCGCCGGACAGGCGGTTGCCCCAATGGCGGGCCGGGGTGGCGGTGATACGATAGCCGGGGAGAAGTTCGTGGGTTTGCCACCAGTCGGAAAGGTGGACGCGCGCGGGGGCAAAACCCGCCCGGGCGGCGAGGCGGGCGAAGCCGAGCGGGGCAAACAATCGGGCGGCGGGGTGGGCGCGGGCGAGCCGCCGAAGGGTGGGCAAATCGCAGTGATCGTAGTGGTCGTGGCTGAGCAGAATCGCATCGAGCGGGGGCAGGTCTTCGAAGCGCAAGCCCGGCGCGTGAGCCCGGCGGGGACCGAGGCGGCCGAAGGGTCCGGCGCACTCGCTCCATTGTGGATCGGTCAGCACGGAAAGGCCTGCGAAGCGGAGCAAAAACGTGGAGTGGCCGACCCAGGTCGCGTTTACCCCGGCAGCGGGCGCAGGGGGTACGGTTCCCGGCGTGAGTGGTATGCGATCGGGCCACGGGGCGGGACGGGTGGTGAGTTTCCAACGCAGAACTTCCCACCAGGAGCGGTCTTGGTGACGGCGCGGGTTTTGGAAACGGCCAGCGCGAAACTCCGGTCTCGGGAGATTGAGCTCAGGCGTGGGTTCGGGCACGGTCATACGTGCAGTAGCGAGTGGGGCCTGCGGGGAGTTGGCAAATACAGGGCACGAAATGAAATCACCGGCCGGATCGAAACGGAGCAAATTTATGGCGAGTCCTGGCTGCGGTTTATTTATGGGGGGAATCCGTTGGGACGTTTGAGTCTGGCGGCGGTGGTGCGCCGGGCATGGTTTTCCGCCTGGTATGGCTGGCGCATGAACGCCAAGGCCAGTGTCGCGAAGGTGTTACCCTTCATTATCGATTACGATATGGACGCCGAGGAATTCGCCAAACCGGCGACCGGCTATCGCACGTTTAACGAGTTTTTCTATCGTAAACTGCGCAACGGCGCGCGTCCGGTGGCGGCGGGTGCCGAGGTGGCGGTGTTTCCGGCCGATGGGCGGCATCTTGCCTATCAAAACGTGGACGCCTGCGACGGGTTTTACACCAAGGGGAAGAAGTTCACGCTCGCGCAGCTGTTGGGCTCGGCGGAACTGGCCGGGGAGTTTGCCGGGGGGGCGATGATCATTTCGCGTCTCTGCCCGGTGGATTACCATCGGTTCCACTTTCCGGTCGATGCGGTGCCGGCCGATGCCGGGTTGATCAATGGCTGGCTTTACTCGGTCAGCCCGCTCGCCCTGCGGGTGAACCCGGGCTATCTGGTCGAAAACAAGCGCATGGTGACCTTGCTGGACTCCGAGCGTTTCGGGCGAGTGGCGGTGCTGGAAGTAGGCGCCACCATGGTGGGCGCGATCATGCAAACGTATGTGCCCGGCCGGGCGGTGGCGAAGGGCGATGAAAAGGGCTTTTTTGCGTTTGGCGGCTCTTGCGTGATCACCGTTTTTCAAGCTGGAAAAATCCGCTTTGACGCGGACCTGGTGCAGCACGCGGCGGAACAGCGCGAAGTCTATGCGCGCATGGGCGAGCGCATGGGAAACGCGACGACCTAGACTAGCATCCTGTCGGACTTAGGAAGCAGCCGGAAGAGTGGATTTTTTGCGGAGTTGGCGTGGAGGCGGACACGAAGGCGCGCCAAAAGGTGACGGAGTGGGTTTTCCGAGCGGCTGGAACCCTGCCGCAACGCCGCCAAAGCCGGCTTGGGCCGATTTTCGGACGGCAAACCGCGCGCCAGTCCGCGGGGAGACCGGTTTTTCGGTGTCTCGGGAACCCCGGCCGCCGCCGGGGGCGGCTCGGGCGGGCGGCCCCGGGCAGGTTTGCCTTCGGCTTGGAGGGCTTCGTGGCGGGCCGGTTTTTCGGTGTAATCGGCCTGTTCGGCCACGAAGCGGGCGTGGGCCCGGGCCTCGATCTCGGCTTTGGCTCGGGCCAGCCTGGCTTTGCGCTCCTGCCGGCGCTGGATTTCGTCGGGGATGGTCAGTCCGT
>JAPLTN010000077.1 GCA_026398135.1 Verrucomicrobiota bacterium | reverse complement strand
CGCTATTGCCGCCGCGCCGCGCCCGATCTTGTCCCCGAGCAATCCGCCAGCCTGTCAGTTCTTGGCCCAGAAAAACCTCCCAGCCAAGCTCTTCGGGCATGGTTTCCTTAAATATCGTGCCTATGCCTTAACGGCATTGGGCCTAAACCCGCGTCGCCTGCTGAAAACTCTGGGGCCTCTGTGTTCCCTCTTGTGCGCCCTCTGCCGCGTGCGCGTACCGCACGCAGGTGTTAGATTTATGAGTTAGCAACTCGCCGCCCCATCTGGCGTTGGCCCACGGTTTACCTACCATGGACCAAGCCACCCACAACAAGATCGTCTCCTTCCTCTGGGGCATCGCCGACGATGTCCTTCGCGATCTTTTCAAACGCGGCAAATACCCCGACGTCATCCTCCCCATGTGCGTCCTCCGCCGCATGGATGCCGTCCTCGAACCCACCAAAAAGGCCGTCCTCGACACCAAGGCCATGCTCGACACCGCCGGCATCACCGAGCAGTCCGCCGCCCTCGCCGCCGCCGCTGGCCAGGCCTTCTACAACACCTCCCGCTTCACCCTGCGCGCCCTGAAGTCCCGCGCCTCCCGGCAGCAGCTCCTCGCCGATTTCGAGGACTACCTGAACGGCTTCTCCAAAAACATTCAGGACATCCTAGCATCCTGTCGGGCTTAGGAAGCAGCCGGAAGAGTGGATTTTTGCGGAGTTGGCGTGGAGGCGGACACGAAGGCGCGCCAAAAGGTGACGGAGTGGGTTTTCCGAGCGGCTGGAACCCTGCCGCAACGCCGCCAAAGCCGGCTTGAGCCGATTTTCGGACGGCAAACCGCGCGCCAGTTCGCGGGGAGACCGGTTTTTCGGTGTCTCGGGAACCCCGGCCGCCGCCGGGGGCGGCTCCGAGCCGGTGCAGGCGTTTCACGTTGCAGGCCAGGCAGACCAGATCCCATTCCAGCGACACCTTTTTGCGGCCTCGCAGGGAAAAGCGGCGGAACCCCATCGCTTCTTTGATGATTCCGAAGACCGGTTCGACCGTTTGCTGGCGCAGTTTGCAGAGCGCGCGGCCGGCGGCGGTGGCGGTGCGCTGGCGCATGCGTTCGGCGAAGGACGCCTCGGGGGCGGGCTCGGGCGGATCTTCTCGTTTCTCCAACTGCGCCACGGTGCGGCCGTGGGGCTCGCGTATCAAGGCAGCCAATATGCTCAGGCCCGGGGTCTCCCGCTCGGCTTGCGTCACCGCCGTCTCGCTGACGAAGCCGCTATCCACCAGCATGGTGGCGGGGCTTACGTGCTGCTGCACCGCGCCCAGGGTGGGGACGAGTTGTTGTTTGTCGTTGGGTGCCTGGGTGACGCGGGCCCCGACGATGAGCCGGGAGGTGGTCTCCACCCCGGCCTGCGCGTTGCAGGCCTGTTGGAAGCCGTCTTTGGTCGGCATGATGCGGCTTTCCTCGTCGGTGAAGTTGACCCGGTCTTTCCCGCCGGGCGCGGACGAGGGCGGTTCGGGCGGGCGGCCCCGGGCAGGTTTGCCTTCGGCTTGGAGGGCTTCGCGGCGGGCCGGTTTTTCGGTGTAATCGGCCTGTTCGGCCACGAAGCGGGCGTGGGCCCGGGCCTCGATCTCGGCTTTGGCTCGGGCCAGCCTGGCTTTGCGCTCCTGCCGGCGCTGGATTTCGTCGGGGATGGTCAGTCCGT
>JAPLTN010000095.1 GCA_026398135.1 Verrucomicrobiota bacterium | reverse complement strand
CTACATAATAACAAGTTCAGTGATAATAAAGACCGCTTCACTTCTAAACCGCTTTCACGGTTGAAACCTATGCGCGCTTTTCATGCCCCATATTTTAAGAAAAACGATTCTTCAAAGTGCCCTAAATAAACAAACTACGGCAAAGCCTGACGAAGCAAAATACATTCCCTCGTTTGAGGATGATGCTCTGAAGAATTACGCCACGATTGCCGTCGAAAAAGGAAACTTAACAGGAATTCTGCCCGTTGCTGTTATCGCCACACGAAACAACGCGCGAATCCAAGCGCAACTCGGTGCCTTTACAATTAGCCATAGCACCAAAACCCCAGTTGAGGACATTGGGAATAAGAAGCACGTTGCAAAATATACTATCCCGTCCGCATCCAAAGCGAAAATCCAGGAAGACCTTCGCTTACTCGGATTCAACAAGTTTCAAGTATTTCCAGAATTAACCAGTATCGGAGAAAATATTCGGGGGGCATTATCATGAGCTACATCGACACAAATCCGCTCCAACATAGCAATATTCTGACTTTATTTGCAGATAGAGATCAGATTATAATGGATCCGACTTATCAACGCCAAGGTGAGATATGGTCGAAAGAAAAGCGCCAGCTACTAATCGATTCAATTCTTAACCGCTACGACATTCCTAAGCTCTATTTCCATAAGCTAGACAGACAGGCCATAAAGTCGTCGAATAAGATGTATGCGGTCGTGGATGGCAGGCAGCGCTTGGAGGCCATCTTTGATTTCATGGATGGCAAATATGAGCTAGCTGATGATTTCGAATACCTGCTCGACGAAACAGTCGACATGCGAGGGCTGAATGCGAATGACATCGCAAAGAAATACCCTCGAATCAAACAGCGCTTCGATGCGTTTAATCTTCCTGTCGTTTGCGTCGAAACGGACGACTTAGAGTTAATTGAGGAGATGTTTTCGCGACTCAATGAAGCAGTTCCACTAAACGCCGCCGAAAAAAGAAATGCAATTGGCGGTGAAATGGCACGCACAGTAACAGAGGTGTCCAAAAATTCATTCTTCACTAAAAAAGTTAAATTCAAGAACACCCGCTATCAACATAAAGAAGGTGCCGTCCGCCTACTATTCCTCGAAAAATGCTTTGATGAAGGGAAAGTGGTAGACACAAAGAAGCCGTTTCTCGATGCCTTTGTTCGCGAGCATCGGGCTGGAAAATCAACAAAAGTTGCACGCTTGAAAACAGCAGTTGCCAGCACACTTAAAGAAATGTCCCAGGTGTTTGTTGATAACGACAACCTATTAATCGCGCAGTCCTCTATACCGGTTTACTTCCTTCTATTTCGAGAGGCCATCACCGAAGGAAAACTCAATAAATTATCACGAAGCATTTTCATAAAATTTAATGAGGCTAGGCAAAAAAATCGGGAAATTGCATCTGAAGATATAACCAAAGCCCAATTTGAATTTCTTGAGTATGATCGCCTTTCTCAGCAGGGAACAAATGACGCCAGTTCTATTAAAGAACGATTAAACATCTTGCGTAATTTCTGCGGGGTTTAGCAGACAAAACTGAATACATGACCGCCCCCGCCCTCGTTCAAAAGCTATGGAATTACTGCAACATCCTGCGCGATGACGGCCTGTCTTACGGCGACTCCATCGAGGTGCGGGCCGCACGGGCTTTCCCGTTTCTCCGCTGATAATCAGTGAGCCCCGACAACCCATTCCCTGCCGTGTCCACCCCAGCCTATGGAGATTTCATGGTCTTCGTGGACGAGAGCGGCGACCACGGCTTGGAGCCTTGTGATCCGGCATATCCGGTCTTTGTCCTGGCCTTCTGCATCATCCGAAAAAGCGACTATATAGATGTCATCACGCCTGCGGTGCAGCGCTTTAAATTTAAACACTTCGGCCACGATCTGGCCGTGTTGCATGAACATGAGATCAAGAAAGCCAAAGGGGAGTTCGCCTTCTTGCTCAACCCGGCGAAACGCGAGATATTCTTTCCTGACCTGAACGCGTTAATGGAAGCAACGCCCATGACGCTGGTCGCGGTGGTTATCCGTAAGGACAAGTTGAAGGAACAGTATCACAAGCCGGGAAACCCGTATCACCTCGCCTTGGAATATGGCTTGGAACGGGTGTCGAAGTGGCTGCATACTCAAAACCAGACTGGTAAACTCACACCCCTTATTTGCGAAAGCCGTGGTCGAAAAGAAGACGACGAGCTCGAACTGGAATTCCGGCGAGTTGCGCCCCGGATAACCGGCTTCGACATCCGTTTCAGCGATAAGCGGGCAAACCTGCCCGGCCTGCAGATCGCCGACCTCGTCGCCCGCCCCATCGGCCGACACGTCATGAACCCAGCCCAGGAAAACCGGGCTTACGCCATTCTTGAACCCAAATTTCGCCGTGGTTCCGGGGGACAAATTAACGGCTACGGCCTCAAAATCTTCCCTTAAAAAACGAAAGGCCCCGGTTTTCACCGAGACCTTTTGCCGACCGGGAATTCCCAATCCAGTGATTAAAACAAGACTCAACCTCCCTTCGATTGCAAGGCATCATTCATGACCGCACCCGCCCTCGTTCAGAAACTCTGGAATTACTGCAACATCCTCCGCGATGACGGTCTGTCCTACGGCGACTACGTCGAGCAGCTCACGTTTCTCCTCTTCCTCAAAATGGCCGACGAGCAGAGCCGGCCGCCGTTTAACAAGCCTTCCCCCATCCCCCAGGGCTTCGGTTGGGACAAACTCGTCGCCCTCGATGGCGACGACCTCGAAATCCATTACCGCCGCACCCTCGAAGAGCTCGGCAAACGTCCGGGCATGCTCGGCATCATTTTCCGCAAGGCGCAGAATAAGATCCAGGATCCCTCCAAACTCCGCCGTCTCATCGCCGATCTCATCGACAAGGAAACCTGGACCTCCCTCGACGCCGATCTCAAGGGCGACGCCTACGAGGGCCTGCTCGAAAAGAACGCCGCAGACGTCAAAGGTGGCGCCGGCCAATATTTTACTCCCCGCTCCCTCATCTCCGCCATCGTCGAGGTCATGGCTCCGCAACCCGGCCAGACCATCTGCGACCCCGCCTGCGGCACCGGCGGCTTCCTCCTCGCCGCCTTTGAGCACCTCTCGAAACTCCCCGGTCTTGATCGGGCCCAACGTCGCGCCCTGAAAAACGGCACCTTCCACGGCATCGAGCTGGTGGACAGCGTCACCCGCCTTTGCGCGATGAACCTGCTGCTCCACGGCATCGGCGGGTCCGAGGCGGACGGCCTTTCTTTCGAAACCTCGCTACCGGTCACCACCAAGGACGCCCTCACCGGCAAACACGGCGAATACGACATCGTCCTCGCCAACCCGCCCTTCGGCAAAAAGAGCAGCGTCACCATCATCGGCGCCGACGGCGAACAGTCCAAGGAATCGCTCACCATCAACCGCGACGACTTCTGGGCCACCACGAGCAACAAGCAGCTCAACTTCCTCCAGCACATTTTTACTATTCTGAAGCAGCACGGCCACGCCGCCGTCGTCCTGCCCGACAACGTCCTCTTCGAAGGCGGCGCCGGCGAAACCATCCGCCGCCAACTCCTCCAGCAAGCCGACGTCCACACCCTCCTCCGACTGCCCACGGGCATCTTTTACGCCCAAGGCGTGAAGGCCAACGTCCTCTTCTTCG
>JAPLTN010000116.1 GCA_026398135.1 Verrucomicrobiota bacterium | reverse complement strand
TGACCAATGCCCTTTTTATATTGGCGCAAGCAAATGAGACAGGAGAACCACTTAAAATCGTTGGCAGAAGTTTGGACGATGGACTAAAAAGTTTCCCCCCGGATAGCTTACGTGTAGTGAATTTCAGTACGACTGATTTGCTCAGTCAGATTGATAAAGAGGTGATAAAAATTGCGGCTGGAACCCGCATCACCGCCCGTTACCCGGCGGCCAAAGATCCGGGACGTCCCGCGCTTTCCAATTTGTCGGTTAAGTTTATAGGTGGTGGTTTACTTTATGATACCGGAGTGGATGCCTGGCAGGGATCGCGGACCATCGCGCTGATATACGAGAAGACCGCCTCGGATAAAAACAAGACCATACCTGTGCGTTTGATCGTGGATGTCCCCGTGGTGCCAGCAGAGGAGCCAGTCCCCGAGTTGGCACCTCTGGCATCCGAGGCTATTCCCACATCTTTGCGGTAGTAATACCAAGGTCTTGAAGGATTCTAAACCGAATTCCGATTGCCCCGACTTCGGATCTTGGCCTTCGCGGTCAAGATCTATCTGAATCCGGAAATGGAAATATAGATTTCGTAACCGCCCCTTTTTCAAACCAAACTAAAAAATGAAACCCTCCATAATTAAATCACTGCTGCTAATGGTCTTTCTGACCATGATCCCCCGTTGGATATACGCCGCCGACACCGTGCCTTTAGCCGGCACCTGGGGCTTTGCACTCGATCCGAAAAGCGCGGGAGAGACCGGGAAATGGTTTAGCCAAGACCTGCCCGATACCGTTTCACTGCCCGGAACCATCGCGCAAAATAAAAAAGGCCCTCTTGCGGAGCCCACCGAAAAAACGGATGCGCTGAGTTCGGAATATAATTATACCGGCTGGGCCTGGTATCAACGGACCATTAATATTCCGCAGGATTGGAACGGGCGTCATGTCGAACTTTTTCTGGAACGCACGAAGTTAACCAAAGTCTGGCTGGATGACACCAGCCTCGGAGCCCAGGATGCCTTGGGGGTCGCTCAAGTTTATAAATTAGGAAAACTCACCCCGGGAGCCCACCGCCTGACGGTTCTGGTGGATAGCAAAACCTTTCCCCCGGGAGTGCCCGGCCACAGCCACATGCTCGATACCAGCACGGGAACACGCTGGAACGGGCTGATCGGCGACCTTCACCTCCGCGCCCACGATCCGGTCTGGATCGAAACCATGCGGGTGACTCCAGATGTGGCGAACAAAACGGCCACGGTCACGCTCTCCATCGGCAACACTTCCGGCACCCCGCAACGCGGCCAGATCACGATGGCGGCCACCGCGTTTAATGTACCCAAGGCCAAGGGACGCAAACCGCTCCGCCTCACCGGCGAATTTACCGCGCCCCCCGGAGGCGCGGTGCTCACCCTGTCCTTGCCGCTGGGTGCGGATGCACTGCTCTGGGATGAGTTTCATCCGGCCTTGTACACTTTGCTTGCCGATCTTGAGACCGAGGCCTCCGCCGGAAACACGTTCCGCCACACCGTGAGTGATGAATTCGGCCTGCGGGATTTCCGGGCCAAAGACGGCCAGTTTACCATCAACGGCCGCGCCACCCTGCTTCGTGGTAAACATGAGGCCATGATTTTTCCCATCACGGGCCATGTGGCCATGGACCTCGCGGAGTGGGTTCGAGTGCTTACGATCGCGAAATCCTACGGTATCAATCATTACCGCTTTCACACCGGCACCCCGCCGAAGGCCGCTTTTCAGGCGGCCGACCGCGTGGGCATGTATATGCAACCGGAGTTGTATCAATTCGGCGGGGCTTCCAAGGCGGGGGCCGCGAGCGACTATAACATCGCCGAGGGCAAGCGGATTTTGACCGCTTATGGCAATCATCCCTCGTTCGTGATGTTCTCCCTGGGCAACGAAATATGGGACGGGCGGGCGATTCGTGCGCAGGCGGTGGCGGCGTTCCGCGCGTTCGACCCGACCCGGTTGTACGTACAAGGCTCGAACAACGAATTCGGCCGGCCGGCTCTGGTGGAGGGCGACGATTACTGGACCACCGGACGAACGCTGAGAAGTACGGTGGATCATAATATACGCGGCTCCTTTGCCCACGCCGACGAACCCAATGGCCATATACAAAGTCGGCGTCCCGCCACCACGTATGATTATCGGGAATCCATCAAGGCTGTTCCCGTGCCGGTCATCGGCCATGAAACCGGACAGTTTCAAGTATTCCCGGATTTTCGGGAGATTAATAAATACACGGGCGTGCAGAAGCCATGGAATCTGGAGGTTTTCCGCCGCCGTCTCGATGCGGCGGGAATGCTCGACCAGGCCGACGCCTTCCTGGCGGCTTCCGGCGCGCTGATGGTGCAATGTTATCGCGAGGAGGTGGAGGCCGCGCTGCGTACGCCCGGCTTCGCGGGATTTCAACTGCTCGACCTGCAGGATTATCCGGGACAGGGGACCGCCCTGGTCGGCATCCTTAACCCGTTCATGGAAAGCAAGGGTTTCATTACCCCGGAAGCCTGGCGCAATTTCTGCGGTCCGGTGGTGCCTTTGGCCCGCATGGAAAGCTACACCTGGACGAAGGGCCAGACCTTTACCGCGCAAATCGAAGTGGCTCAATATGGTCCGAACGATTTAACCCGTGTGCCGCTGATCTGGACTTTGACCGATGCAAAGGGCAAAACCGTGGCTAGAGGTAAATTACCCGCGCGCGATTATGGCTCGGGCTTGGTCCCGGCCGGAAAGGTATCCATCCCGCTCGATAAACTCCCGGCACCGGCCCGTTATCAATTGCACCTGCGCCTGGGCTCCACCGGTTATCAAAATAATTATCCCCTTTGGATTTACCCCGATCAGGTGGACACCGCGCCGCCGCCCGCCGTGAGCCTTCGCGAGGCCTGGGATGCGAACACGCAGCAGCTCCTGCGTGACGGCAAGACCGTATTGCTTATACCGCCCTTGGAAAAACTCACCGGCATCGATGGTTATTTCACGCCCGATTTCTGGAATTATACCATGTTTCGCAGCATCAGCATGGGGAACAAAAAACCCGTGCCCCCGGGTACGCTGGGCCTGCTCATTGACGCAGGTCACCCCGCCCTGGCGGATTTCCCGACCGAGACTCATAGCAACTGGCAATGGTGGGACTTGGTGATGGGCAGCCGTTCCCTGGTGTTGGACGCCACCCCGGCGACGTTTCGCCCTATTATACAAGTGATTGATAACTTTGATCGCAACCAGAAGCTGGGCGTCTTGTTTGAGGCCAATGTAGATAAGGGTAAGTTGCTCGTATGCACCCTGGGGCTCTTGCAAAAGCAGGATAGTCCGGTGGCGCGGCAGATGCTCCACAGTTTGCTGCGTTACGGGCAAGTGGCCGCGCCGCGAAACACCCTTTCACTTGAGACCGTAAACACGGTTTTTGCCCCGGCAACCAAAGTGATCCAGAAACGCCCCGACGGCTCGTATTCTGAATTCTTCGAGCGCAAGGAATGAACCTAAAACAAGAAATCCTGAGGACCCGTAAACCTAAATCCGGCAGTAGGAATTAACCACGGATCACGGAGAGCACGGATAAAGGCAGTTACGGATCAGATACCTATGAATAAAAACTCACTCGCAGGGTGAGAATAGTGAGTTCTCTAATGCCTTGATAATCCGTGTCTATCTGTGGAATCTGTAGTTCAAATGCTTTTTTAGGTTTATTACTAATTGCGGCACTTGGCGCCTCGGTCAGCGCGGAAGCGAAGCTACTTAAGGTGTTTATCCTCGCAGGGCAGTCGAATATGGAGGGGCCGGCGGCAATGCTGTCCCACTCAGTGACCGAAGGTCTGACGTAAGAATTAATTTTGCATGGAGTTGTAGCGTTAAGAGTCTGCTCACGATTTGAGCACGGAGGGCGTTTTTCGAGGTCGGATTCCGGATGAACACCGGTCAAACCGTCTTCACCCAAGTCATGGCGCGCATTCCTCACTGGGAGTTTCAGCGTGCATATACCGCGTGCGACGTACCGGTCATCGCCGCGGACTCTTCGATTATAGATTTGAGTTTCGCGCTTTGCCCGTGGGCCAACCGGACCGGAACCAATGCAGCGGTAAAGCTCCATGCCGCCCTTGATCTGCGCGGCCCCATCCCCGCATTTCTCAACGTTACGCCAGCGACTTACGGCGATGTCTGCTGGCTCGACGAGCTGCCCATCGAGCCCGGTGCGTTCTACATCATGGACCGTGGCTACATCGACTTTCGTCGTCTGCGACGCGTTGCCGATGCTGGCGCCATCTTTGTCATCAGAGATCGTCCTGACGTGCGTTACTATGTCGCCGCATCCCGCAAGGTTGACCGCGCTACCAACCTGCGATCCGACCAGTCCATCCGGCTCAACGGCACCGCTGCTCCGAAGCATTGGCCCGGTCTTTTGCGTCGCGTCAGCATTTACGACTTCGAGCACTCCCGCCTCCTTGCCTTCTGGACCAATCAATGGGAGCTCAGCGCCGCCATCATAGCCGAGCATTATCGTCACCGCTGGCAAATCGAACTGTTCTTTCGATGGCTCAAACACAGACTGCATCCATTGTAACCATATTTCCGCTCGCTATTGGCGGGTTTTAAAAATCACGTTTTGGAAGTGAATTCAGGATCCCTCTTAAAACAACCCCATCATGGCATCTACCCCTGCAATTTCATCGTTCTCTCCTTGTCGCTCCTTGCTCCGCCGGTGCCTGCCAAAGGCGCGGCAGGCGTGGTTTTTTCTCGCCAGCGGGGCACTCCTCGCGGCAGCTCCGGAAGCCACCCGTCTCTATTGGGACACGTCCGATCAGCCCGGTCTGCAAGGCGGGCCGGCACGCTGGGATGCCACCTCCGCCCAATGGAGTTCCACGCCTGAAGGCACCGGTCCCCGTGCAGCGTGGCGGCCCGGTGCCATTGCGGTTTTTGCCGATACGGCGGCGCCCCTGGTTTTCATCGATGGTGAGATTGAGGCTTCCGGCATCGAGGCCGGCGGGATGGAACTGGCCGGCGGCACCTTGCGCGTTCCCGCCGACGGTCTCACCGTGGCCAATGAAGGCGAGCTGACCATCGCGTCTGCTATGAAGGGGCCGGGCGCCGTCACCAAGACCGGCCAGGGACAGCTCACGTTGACCGCCATCAACACGCCCGCCGGAGGTTTCTTGCTGGCCGCCGGCAAGCTCAGGATTTTCACGCCCGAGGCGCTCGGCGGCCTGCCGCTTCGGATCACCGGTAAGGTCGGCCTGCTGGCGGCTGCGGATAACATCGTGCTGACCAATCCGATCGACCTGGCGCCGGGAGCCCGGCTCACCCTCGCCGCCTACCGACCCTCTTTGGAGCTCACGGGGGCGGTGACCGGGACGGGCAGCATCGAGAAAACCGAACGCGGTCTCGTGACCCTCAAAGGACCGTGGTCGGACGCGGTGGCCCTCACGTGTTCTCTCGGCGAAGTGGTGTTTTCACCGCCCCGGCCCGTCAAACTCTCCGCCACCGTGGCGGGCGGTTTATTCCGCGCCGGGCCAGGCAGTCTCGCGGCCGACACCCGCCTGACGATTTCCAAAGGTGCCGCGCTGGCCGCTTCCGGCGCGTGCACGGGCATAGAGGCGTGGGTAAACAGCGGTTGGATTTCGCCGGGCTCGGATGGCGTGCTCGCGCTCGATGGCCAGGAGACCCTGGATCAGCCGCTCAACCTCGAACGCTTCGCGGCGCTTTACCCCAACCTGGCGCTGGGCGCCTGCGGGACGGTGGTCGTCAACGGCGGCTTCCGGGCGGTCGGCAAAACCCTCCGGCTCGGCGGCGGCGGCGGGCACCTCGAGATCCGTTCCGCGATCAAAGGCGACACTGCTCTGGTCATCGGCAGTCCGGGGGCCGCAGGCGTGGTCACTTTGTCCGCGGCCAACACCTTTACGGGAGGCGTCCAGGTGGACGGCGGGACCTTGCGCTTGGGACACGACAGAGCCCTTCCACCCGGCGTCGTCACGCTGGGAGCTCCGCTCAGCAACGAGCAAACGTGCTTCCTGGATTTGAACAACCGCACGGTGCCCAACCCGATTCAACTGCGCGGCCGCGCTTCGATCAAAAACTCGGGCGGCGGCACCGCGCTCCTGTCGGGCAAAGTCACCGCCGGGGACTCCCGCCTGCGATTCGTGGCGGAGGCGGGCTCGCTTCTCCGGGTCACCGGCACCGTGTCTTCGTCCACCCTGATCATTGTCGGCAAGGACGCCCGTTCGGACGACGCGATTCCGAATGTGGTCGAGCTGTCGCCCGCGGAGCCCAACACCTGCACCCGATTGCAGGTGGAACGCGCGGTTCAGCTCCGGGCCCGCGACGGAGTGGGTCTGCCCGCCGCAGCCCGGTTGGTGCTGCAGGGCGGCATTTTTGAAAGCTCCGGCGAATTCACCCGGCCCCTGGTGCCTGGCGGCCCGGACGGCCAGGGCGGCGTGACGCTGATCCAAAGCTCCGGTTCGGGCAGCGGTTTCAGTGCGCGTGGCGGCGTTTTCACCGTCCGGCTCACCGGCGTGCCCGCGCTGGTGTGGGGGATGCCGGCCAAAGACGGGCTGGCACCGGGCGATCTGCGGCTTCGCCTCAACACCGCGACCGCCGACAGCCGGCTGGTGTTTGACCTGCCGCTGGATCTCTCCGGCGCCGAGGTGGACCGCAAGGGCAAACCCACGCCGTTGCATACGGTGGTGGTGGACGCCGGCGAAGTTGTTCTCAACCGCACGGTGTCCAATTCCGGCTCCACGCCGGCCGGGCTCAACAAGCTGGGCGCAGGCACGCTCACGCTGGCCGGGGTCAACACCTACGACGGACCCACCGTGGTGACGCAAGGCACCTTGCTTTTTAAAACCCCTCAGTCTGTGGCCGGCTCCGGCCGCTCCATACGTCCGGCCAACGGCACGGTGGTCGCGGCGGGATACCCCGTGGACAACGCCTTCCTGCAACGGATCGAAAGCCCGTCGGCCATGCTGTTCACCGTCGCGCTCGGAGCGGACAGCGCCCAGCCGCTCGATTTTAATTCGGACTCCGGTGCCCTCCTGCGCGGGGCGACGCTGGGCGCGACGGGCGCCTTCACTTACTCCGGCCGGATCACGCCCGCCGGCGGCGTTCTCCGCGTGGGCGGCGGCGGCGGCAGACTCGTGATCACAGATCCGGCCAATTCCCCCGCCGTGCTCGGCGGCAGTTTTTCGCCGGGCGATGTGCAGCTCGCCCGCGGTGGTGAACCGGCCAATACGTTGGTCGCCCTCAGCGGGCGCCTGGCCGTGGGCATGCGACTGTGGACCAGCCCGCCCGCTGCGCCTGACCAGATCGCTACCCTGGCAATGCCTTCCACCGGAGCGGCTCCGGTGCTGCAAGCTTCCGCCACCGACCGCTGGGTCGATGCGGAATGGACCTTCGAGGGTGAACCGGCCGAAGGCTTCCTGGCCGAGATGTCTTACGATGGCCGCACGTTTGTCGCCGCTGGAAAAAGCTGGCCTGGCGAACGCCGTCTGCCGGTTTACGTCAATAAGCCCGACATCAAGCCTGGCGATACGGTTTTCTTGCGCGTGGCCGCGCTTGCCCGGCAGGGGCTGCCCGGCAGTTGGTCCAATATCGCGCAGGCCCGCTACGAAGGACGTCGCGATATCGAGAAGGAAATCATCGCCCGGTTCCCCGACACCGGCGACCGCCGCAGTTATCACGCCTCTGATCCTGAGCGTTTGATCACCTACACGGATGCCCAAAAAGAGGCGCAGCGCGCCGCCGGTCGCCAGCTCGCCGCGGCCCTGCTGGCACTCTCCGGCAACGTGAATGAACCGCGTCGTTTCACGATCCCGCCCGGCATTTACCGCGTGGACGTTAATCAGCTTCAAATATCCCGGTTGAAGCAATTCACGCTCCACGCCCCGGGCGTCGAAATCATCGTGGACTCGGAAAAAAGCGGCGGGGCGTTTGTCTTTACAGACTGTGAAGAAGTCACGCTGACCGGTCGGGCCGAGGGTGATTCCGCCGCGACCGGCCAGTTTCTCGGCATCGATTCCGAGCAGTTGCCCTTCAGCCTGGCGCTCATCCACGCGGTGAATGTCGCGGCCAATACCCTGGATGTGGAAATCATGCCCGGTTATGAAATGAATATCCCCCAGGATGAGCGCATGCTCGCCTTCCGACCCAACGGAGCCTTGGCCAACTTTGAGCAGATAGGCTGGTCCAAAGTGCAGCCGCTGGGCGGACGCCGGGTGCGGCTCACGTCGGCTTCGCTGAACAACCCTCGCATCCAAAACACGGTTTTGCGGCCCGGTTATTTGCTGACCCTGCACAACAACGTGGGGCATGGCACCCGAACTCACGGTGTTTACTCGGCCACGCGCTGCCGCGACATGACCTATGAATCCATTCGCGTGTTCAACGGCGGCGGCTCCCCGGCCGATCACGGCACCGCCGGCCGCACCGTCTATCGCGACTGGCGCAACATTCCCCGCCCCGGCACCAACCGCCTCGAAATCACCGCCGGCCTCGGCCAGTTTTCCAAGGATGGAGGCTCGTTCTTGTTCGAAAACTGCGAGTTCGGCCCTCACCTGGACGACGGCATCAATCTGCTTTCCACCATGGCGGCGGTGCAGCGCCAGGATTCGCCCGACACCGTGGTCGTGTCCGGGTACGCGGCACCCAAGCCCGGCGCCACCTTGTCGTTCTACGACTTCATGACTTGGCGGAACCTGGGCGAGGCCCGGGTGGTCAATGCCGATGCGTTGAAGGAGCCCGAAACCCTCGCGGCCCTGAATGCCTACTGCCAGGCACATCGCATCACCGAGGCCGGCCGGGGCGCCTGGCGCGCGAAGCTGGACCGGCCGGTGGCGCTTCCCCCGTACGCGATGATCGTTTATTCAAACTACAGGGCGGATAACATCACTGTGCGCGGCTGCCTGTTTCGCGACCAGGTTGCCCAGATCATGTTACTGCAAGGCGCCACCAGCGGCTTGATCGAAAACAACCTTCTTCTCCGCAGTGCCGGCCCGGCGATCAGCATGCAGTTCGCGCAGTACTGGTGGGAAGGGCCCATGCCCGGCAATTTCATCGTCCGCAACAACGTCATCCGCGACAACCCGGTCTGGTCGGCGGTTAGCGGCTTCGACGGCTCGGGATCCATTTCCGTGTGGGCCAACACGGTCAAGCCCACCGCCGGGCGGCTGTTCTCCGGCTTCCGCCTGGAAGGTAACACCATCATCAACGCCTCCTCGTTCGGCATCTTGTTGCGCAACACCCGTAACGCAACGGTCCGCTACAACCGCATCGTCAATCCCGGCGTAAACAAACTGGAACAAGACTACCGCGGTGTGCCGGCGTGGAAGACGTACGCGGGCGTCAGCCTCGATCACGTTTCCAATGCCGTCGTATCCGACAACGAGTTCGTGCTTACCAGCCCGTGGTGCCGGCGCGATGTGGTGGTCGAGCCTTCCTGCGACGCCACCACGATCACAGTGGAGCGCAACCGCACCGTGGCCGAGTGATCGCGGAGCGAGGCGGCTAAAGCAGCCGCCTTTTATCATTCAGACCCCGACCATCAACCCGGAAACGGCAGTTTTAATCACGGATGCACAGGGATAATACTATTTAGAGAATAATGATGATTCACCCGGCGGGTGGGTGGATTGTTCCCTGTGATTATTCCGTAACTGTCTTGATCCATGGCAATCTGTGTTATCCGTGGTTTTTTTGAACTGCGGTTTCTAGGATCAACCCTGTTCAGCTTCCTCTTTCTCTCATGAACATCCGCCCCCCCTCGCTTTCGTCGCCCTCCTCATAAGCATTATTCCGCCAGCCACCCGCGCCGTCGAAACACCCTGCACCGGGGATCGCGTAGAGACCAAGACCGCCGCCGCTTCCGTTACCAATTGGATGACTCATACCCGCTTCGGCATGTTCGTCACTTTCGGGCTCTACTCCATTCCAGCCGGAATCTGGAAAGGCGAAGAAATGGGGCGCAATCATTACGCCGAGTGGATCCGTGCCCAATGGCGCTGGCCGCAACCCGAGGGCGGCATACCCAAAGCCGATTACGATCACCTTCTCACCCAGTTCAACCCCACCCGCTTCGATGCCGACGAGTGGATCCGCCTCGCCGCCCAGGCCGGCATGCGTTACTTTGTCGTCACCACCAAACACCACGACGGCTTCGCCCTCTGGAACTCCGCCGTCTCCGACTACGATATCGCCGCCACTCCTTTCGGTGCCGAGGGCCGTGATCCCCTCGGCGAACTCGCCGCCGCGTGCCGCAAATACGACGTTAAATTGGGGTTTTATTACTCACACTGGCAGGATTGGGAGTACTCGGGAGGGGCGCTCCCGCCCTGGCCCGAAGCCAAAGGCGATCCGGCGCGCAAACAGCCCGCCGACGCAGAGTTTGCACGTTACTGGGAGGGCAAATGCCTCCCTCAAGTCACCGAGTTGATCGAACGCTATCAGCCCGATATGTTCTGGTTCGATTCCTGGGGCCAGGGAGCCAAAAATCAAGTGACCGCCCCGCGCCGCGATCAACTCATCAAGCTTATCCGCGACAAAGCGCCGCATTGCATGATTAACGGACGCATTTCTTCCCACGATCCCACCGGTGTCGATTTTATCTCCATGGGCGACAACCAGTTTCCGGACTCCAAGAACGCGCCCAACGTGCCTTGGGAAACGCCCGCAACGATGAATCACTCCTGGGGTTACCATCGTCTCGATTACCAATGGCGCTCCTTTGATGATCTGCTCAACTCGCTCATAACCAATGCCCATCACGGCGGCGCGATCACCCTCAACGTCGGCCCGCTGCCCGACGGCTCTTTCCCCAAAGGCGCCACCCGCCGCTTGAAGGAATTCGCCTCCTGGATGGCCATCAACAAATCCGCCCTCCAGCCCTCCGCACGCAGTCCTTTTTCAGACACAGTCCTGCCGAAAAACGTACGCGCCACTCTCGGCTCTGACGCGGCCCGCCCTTGCTTCAACCTCTTCGTGCTCACGCCGCTGCCCGCCGGTGAACTCACGTTGCCCCAGCCCCTCAAATTGGAAACCCCCGCTGCCGAGTTTCGCGCCCAAGTCTTGGAGACCCACGAACTACTTGAAGTAAAACTCAACTCCTCAGGCCAGCTCGTCATTATCATCCCCAAGAATCTGGCCGGTATAGATCACCCCGTTATTCGCGTCGGCCCGGCCACTTCCATCCCCGCACAGTATGAGGACGGCATTCCGGTCGAGCCGGTTAACCCTGGGCGCTTTTAGCGGAGGCCCTGAACCTGGAAAAAACATTTGAACCAAAGATTCCAGATAGACACGGATTATCACGGCATTATAGAACTCGCTATGCTCACCTTGCGGGTGATTTTAATTCATAGATATCTGATCGGCAACTGCGTGTATCCGTGCTCTCCGTGGTTAATTCCTGCTGCCGGATTTAGGCT
>JAPLTN010000094.1 GCA_026398135.1 Verrucomicrobiota bacterium | reverse complement strand
TTGGTTTTGGCGCGTTTGCGTGGCACGCGTGCATTAAGCCAGTTATCGCCACAAATGTACAGTTACGATCCGGTGACAAAATAGCGCCAATCACGTTACGAACATCCGCCAACCCTTCAGCTTAATACCTGCCGAACACTAATGCCTATTGGGTTACTTGATGCCGCTCCTTACCAGCGGGCGAAAAACCACAAGTAACCTATTGGGTTACTTGTGGCTGAGACGCTTGGCTTCGTTGAAAGTTGAAACGCGTTTTCCGAGCCAGGTGCCGGGGTGCCGTGTCTTGGAGATCAGGAACACGTTTGTTTTATGCCGGGCATTATCCGCTTTTACCCACCTCTCCCACTCCGGCACTTGCCACCAGCCCGCCAGCTTCCGAAGGTCTCGGCCTCTTTCCCCAGCCCATAACTTTCACCGTGCCCGCCAAACGCCCTACACCCACGCCCCCCCCGATACCCGGCGTCGCCGCCTCCGAAATCGGACTCGCCCTCGATCAACTGGCCGCCTCCATCGCCGCCCGCCACCCCGCCGCCACGACCCGGCGGCTCATCCTTATCGGCATCGCCAATGGCGGCGTTCACGTCGTCACCCGGCTGCAACTTCTCCTCCGCAAATTCTACCCGGAAGGCGCCCGCCCCCGCACCGGTATCCTCGACATATCATTCCATCGCGACGACATCGACCGCAACCCAATCCCCAAGGAATTCACCCCGACCATCATTCCGATCGACGTCACCGGTGCCACCGTGATCCTGGTCGATGACGTCCTGCAATCCGGCCGCACCGTGAAAGCCGCGCTCGACGAACTCTTCGACCACGGCCGCCCCGCCAAGGTCGAACTCGCCGTCCTGGTGGATCGTGGCGGGCGCACTTTGCCCGTCGCCGCCGATTACACCGGCATCACGCTCGCGACCGCTCCCAGCGAAAAAGTCACCGTCGTCCTGCATGCCACCGATCCGCGCCACGACGCCATACGCGTCGAATCCGCCGCCTCCAAACACTAACCCGCACTCCCTTTTCCCATGACTTGGAACCGCCGCCATCTTCTCACCCTTGAGGAACTCTCCGTCGCCGAAATCGAACAAATCCACACCGTCGCCACCGCCTTCAAAAAAGTGCTCGGCCGCTCGGTGAAAAAGATCCCCGCCCTGCGCGGCAAGACCATCGTCAACCTCTTCCTCGAACCCAGCACCCGCACCCGCATGGCCTTCGACATGGCGGCCAAGCGTCTCAGCGCCGACGTCATCTCCTTCGACGCCGCCAGCTCCTCCACCACCAAGGGCGAGACCCTGCGCGACACCGCCGAAAACATCGCCGCGCTCGGCGCGGACATGATCGTCATCCGCCACAACTGCGCCGGCTCGCCGCTCTACCTGTCCAATATCCTCGACATCCCCGTCATCAACGCCGGCGACGGTTCCCACGAGCACCCCACCCAGGGACTGCTCGACACCTTCACCATGCGCGAGCGCCTCGGACCCGATCTGCGCGGCCGCCGCGTCGTCATCCTCGGCGATATTCTTTTCAGCCGCGTCGCCCGTTCCAACATCCACGCCCTCGTGAAATTCGGCGCCGACCTCACCCTCTGCGGCCCGTCCACCTTGGTGCCGCGCTCGCTCGAAGGTCTGGGCGTCAAGGTCTCCCACGACCTGCGTTCCGCCCTCGCCGACGCCGAGGTCGTGATGCTGCTGCGCATTCAGCACGAGCGCCAGACCGCGACCATGTTTCCCAGCCTCGGCGAATACACTTCGATGTTCGGCCTCAACAGCACCCGCGCCAGCTGGCTCAGCCCGAAGGCCATCATCATGCACCCCGGCCCGATCAACCGCGGCGTCGAAATCGACAGCGACCTGGCCGACGGCGACCGCAGCGTGATCCTCGACCAGGTAACCAACGGCATCGCCGTGCGCATGGCCTGCCTCTTCCTCTGCGCCGGCGGCAACCCCGCGTCCGTGACCGCCGGGGAATAAACCGATCCGATTTGGCCGCAAAAAATCACAGAAGACGCAAAAATGAAAAAAGACCCGATATTCGCCCTGTGTGATCAAGTCAGGGAAACCGCCTTCTCGCTTCAAAAATACCACCGCCACGGACACGCGGAGAAAGTCTATCAAAACGGCCTCGCGCACAGACTCCGCAAACAAGGTCTGCAAGTTACCCAGCAACATCCTTTGCACGTTTACGACGAGGACGGAACCATCCTCGGCGAATATTTTGCCGACCTGCTGGTCGAAGGCCAACTCATCATCGAACTAAAAGCCTGCCGCACCTTGGTAGACGAACATGTCGCCCAGCTGCTCGGCTACCTTCGCTCATCCCGCATCGAGCACGGTCTTCTCATTAATTTCGGCGCACCCGTTCTCCAAGTGCGCAAATACGCCCTGACTGACCCAAACTCTATCGACCTCTGATTTTTTGCGCCCTATGCGCCTTTTTGCGGCCATCCTCAACTCCGATTTCGACACCCATGCCTCTCTACCACCTCACCCACGCCCGCGTTATCGACCCCGCCGCCAAGCGCGATGAAGCCGACGGCGAACTCTTCCTGCGCGATGGTGTTTTCATCGCCCGCCCTTCCGCCGCCGAGCTAAAGAAGGCCAAAAAAATCGACGCCGCCGGCCTCGTCGCCGCACCCGGACTCGTCGATGTCCACGTCCACTTCCGCGAGCCCGGCCAGACCCACAAGGAAACCATCGAGACCGGCTCCCGCGCCGCCGCCGCCGGCGGGTTCACCTCCGTGGTCTGCATGCCCAACACCGCCCCCGTGGCCGACAACACCGGCACCATCCAGTTGATCAAGGACTCCGCCTCGCGCTCCGCCTGCGTCCACGTTTACCCCACCGGCTGCATCACCGTGGGCATGAAGGGCCAGGCCCTCGCCCCCATCGGTTCGCTCAAACGCGCCGGGGTCGTCGCCATCACCGACGACGGCGACTGCGTCCAATCCAACGAACTCATGCGCCGCGCCTGCGAATACGCCAAGATGTTCGACCTCTCGCTGATGGATCACTGCCAGGATCATTCCATGACGGTCGGCGCAGTCATGAACGAGGGCGCCCTCTCGGTAAAACTCGGCCTCAAGGGCTGGCCCAACGCCGCCGAAGACCTGATCGTGGCGCGCAACTGCATCCTTTCCGAATACACCGGCGCGCACATCCACATGCAGCACGTCTCCTCGCGCAACGCGGTCGAAATCCTTCGCCGCGCCAAATCCCGGGGCGTGCGCGTGACCGGCGAGGCCTGCCCCCACCACATCGCCCTGACCGACGACTGCCTCGCCACCTACGACACCCACTTCAAGATGAACCCGCCCCTCCGCACCGAGGCGGACCGCGTGGCCATCATCGCCGGCCTGAAAGACGGCACCCTCGACATCCTCGCCACCGACCACGCCCCGCACACCCCGGACGAGAAAGACCGCGAATTCGACCTCGCGCCCAACGGCATCCTCGGCCTCGAAACCGCCCTCGCCGTGTCGCTCGAAATTCTGGTGCGGCAAAACAAATTCAAACTCGCGACCGTGATCGACCTCTGGACCCGAAAACCGGCCGAGTTGCTCAAACTCCCCGCCGGCACGCTCGCCGAAGGCGCGCCCGCCGACCTTGTGCTCTTCGACCCCGACGCCGAGTGGACCTACGATGCCAAGGCCGGTTTCTCCAAATCGCGCAACAGCCCCTGGCACGGCCAAAAACTTCGCGGCCGCGTGCGCCAGACCTTCGTCTCCGGAAAACCCGTTTACGCCGACGGCAAGATCCTCGCCCGCTAGGCGCTGCCCAACTCCCAGCCAGGTTGAATTTCCAAAGCGATCCCGTTTCCACCAACCGCAACTGAGCGCGCCTTCACCGCCGGATCCGCCCAGGCGGCAAAGGCGATCATACCGGCATTGTCCCCGCTGTGTTTGGGTTCGGCTGCAAGCAGGCGCACCTTCCCCGTATCCGCGACTCTGCCCAGCGCCGCCCGCAAAACCCGGTTGTTCGCCACCCCGCCAGAAAGCCCCACGCTGCGGAACGGCGCGGTCTGTAACGCGAACTTCGCCTTGCGCGTCAGGGCGTCGATCACCGCCTGCTGATAGCTCGCGCACAAATCGGGTTTCGCCGCTTCGACTTCGGCCGGCGTCATTTTTTCAAGCTGGTAACGTAGCGAGGTTTTTAAGCCCGAAAAACTAAAGTCCAACTCGCCTCGCGGCCCCAGTCCCCGGGGAAAATCATAGGCATCCGCCCGTCCGCCCGCTGCCAGCCGCTCCACGATAGGACCACCCGGATAACCCAGACCAAGCAGTTTTGCGCCTTTATCCAGCGCCTCGCCCGCCGCGTCGTCCCTGGTCGAGGAAAGGACCCGAATGTGCCGTTGCTCGTCCAACACCGCCAGAAGCGTGTTCCCGCCTGAAACGATCAAGGCCAAATGCGGCAACAGACTGTCCAGGGTCGCCTCGAACGCCGACGGCTCAGCCGCATGCAAAGCTATAAACGGTGACCACACGTGCCCACGCAAGTGATTCACTCCCTTGAGCGGCACTCCCAGCCCAAGCGCCAGCGCCTTGGCCGAGGCCAGCCCGATGGCCAGACACCCGGCCAGACCCGGACCTTGCGTCACCGCCACCTCCGTCACCTCCGCAAACCCCGCCGACGCCTCGCCCGCCCGCGCCAGCAAGGGCTCGATCGTGCGCAAATGCTCGCGCGTCGCCAGATCCGGCACCACCCCGCCATGCCGTTCATGAATGGCAATCTGGCTGTGCACCCACTCGGCGGTGAGCCCGCGCGCCGGGTCAAACAAGGCCACCGCGCTCTCGTCGCAGGAAGACTCGATGGCGAGGATCATGGGGCCACCTCCGCCTCGACCGCCTCGACTGGCGCTGCCAGCGGTTTTGATTTCCGCACCGCCTCCGCCCGAGGCGCACCGGCGAGCTCCGCCTTAAGTTCCTTCACCGCCGCTTCCAACTGGCTGTCCGCGATACGCGGCACGCCGAATTTCTGTTCAAACACCTTCGGATCCGTGACGTCCGGCCGTAAACGATGCAAACGGACCGCTTTTTCCTCCTTGGAGTTAAGCACGTCTTCGATTTCCGGCACGATGCCACGCTCATGAATCACCGCGCCCGACGGCGTGTAATACTTCGCCGTGGTCAGGCGCAGCCCCGCGCCATTCTTGAGTGAAAAAACGGTCTGCACCGAGCCTTTGCCGAAGGTCTTCTCCCCGACCAGCACGGCGCGTTGCGTATCTTTCAACGCGCCGGAAACGATCTCGGCCGCGCTCGCGCTCGCGCTGTTCACCACCACCGCCAAGGGCAACACAAGCGGCGCGCCGGCATTATCCGCGCGCAACTCCACCCGCATGCCCGGAGCACGCCCTTCGGTGTAAACCACCAGTTCTCCGTCACGGAAAAACGGCGACACCACCTCCACCGCCGCCGTCAGCAATCCGCCCGGGTTGTCGCGCAGATCCAGCACCAGCGCCCGCAACTCTCCCGTGCGACGCAGTTTTTGCAAAGCCGCCCGGAAATCACGTCCCGTGTGTTCGCCAAACATCGCGATCGACACATAGCCCAGTCCGGGTTCCAGCCAGCGGGGCTCTCCCACGCTCTCCACCAGGATAACCTCGCGCTTGAGTTTAAACTCCAGGACCTGCGACGGCTCCCCGCGCTCTATGGTCAAATCCACCAGCGAACCGGGTTTTCCACGCAACCGCGCCAGCAATCGATCAAGCTCCGCCCCTGCCACCTCCTCACCGTCGATTTTCACCAGCACATCCCCGCGCTGGATCCCCGCACGGTCCGCCGGCGTGCCCGCAATGGGGGCGACCACCACCATGCGGCCCTCCACGTTTTCGATTTGCGCCCCGATGCCGCCAAACACCCCCTCGACCTCCTCTTCCAGCCGCACATAGGCCGCGCTGGATAAAAACTCCGAATACGGGTCCAGCCCGCCCATCATGCTCTGGATCGCGTGATCGGAGAGCTTTTCCGGTGTCACGTCCGCCGCGTCCACGTAATACTTGTTCAACAACAACATAACCTCGCGCACCTGCGCCGCCGCGCGGGCCGTCTCCCGGTCCGGCCACCACCCCCAGCCTTGCGCCACTTGCACCACGCCCAGCGTCATCAAATAGCCGGCGAGCGCACCGAGGCTGAGCGTCATTATCCGTTTGAACATGCGCGCACTGTGGCCATGCGCTCCCTCTTGTAAATGGCATCGTCCAACCCGACTCCCGCCCCGCTTTCACCCGCTTTTGCCGCCGCCTTCGCCCGCGCCTCGGGTCCCGCGCGCACGCTGCGCTTCGACGCCTTCATGGCCCTCGCCCTTTACGATCCGCAGCTCGGTTACTATCGCCGCGACCAGCTGCGGGTGGGACGGCACCGCACCGCCGATTTCTACACCGCCACCAGTATCGGGCCGCTCTTCGGCGAACTCGTGGCCGCCGCCAGCGCACACCTGCTGGCAGCCGCCGGTCTCGATCCGGCCGCCCACACTTTCGTTGAAATCGGGGCCGAACCCACCGGCGGCGTGCTCTCCGGCGTGGCCACCCATCCCTTCGCCGCCAGCCGCACCGTGCGCGTCGGCCAGACCATCACCCTCAACGGCCCTTGCGTGATCTTCTCCAACGAACTTTTCGACGCCCAGCCCCTGCGCCGCTTCCGGCGCGACGCCTCCGGCTGGCGCGAGATCGGCGTGCGCCTCTGCGACGATGGCATCGGTCTATCCGAAACCGACCTTGGCCCCGCCCCGTCCGATGTGCTCGACCGACTTCCTCCGCCCGAACTCACGCCCGAAGGCTACCAGTTCGACGCCCCACTTGCCGCCGCCACCCTCGCCGCTGCAATCGCCGCCCAGCCCTGGCACGGCCTCTTCGTCGCCTTCGACTACGGCAAAACTTTCGCCGAGCTCGGCCACTCGCATCCCGCCGGCACCGCCCGCGCCTACTTTCAACACACCCAATCCAACGCCTTGCTCGACCGCCCCGGCGAGCAAGACCTCACCGCCCATGTCTGCTGGGATTGGCTGGCCAACGCCCTCGCAGCTCACGGCTGCGCTGCACCGACCGTCGTCTCGCAGGAGAGTTTTATTGTGCACCACGCAGACGACTTCATCAGCGAAGCCCTCACCCGCGAATCCTCCCGCCCTGGCATAAGCCCTCGTAAACAAGCGCTCATGCACCTGCTTCACCCCGGACAGATGGGGCAAAAATTCCAAGTTCTCCATGCTTTGAAGCCTATCTCCCACATCACTTAAACCACCTCGCTAAAATTATCGTTAATATTTAAAATACATAAATTTGGGATATAGCCCATACGATTTAAATTGATTAATATGGGCCAACACCCATACTACGCTCCAATCCTTAGATTTGCCATGAAAATGACCATCGAGATACCGGAAGACATCTTGGCCGAGCTGATGCAGCTTACCGGCCACCCCACCAAACGCGAAGCGGTCGAGTTCGCTCTGCGCGAGGCCGCCCGTCGGGCCAAGTGGCGCCGGGTCTGGAGCGAAGGTCTCGGCCTCACTCCCGACGAATTGGCGGCCGATGCAGCGCCCAAGCCTTCCGATCTGCTGGATGCGCCCGACATCGATGAAGCCGCCGTGCAACGGGCGGTTGCGGCTTACGACCAGCGCCGTCTGCGGCGCGCCCGGCTCGCAGCGGGCGACTACGCGCTAAACGAGCCCCAAGCTCCCTACGGCCAGCCCAAGCCATGAAGCATCCGCTCGTGCTGGTGGACAGCAGCTATTACATTACGTGGCAGAATCGTCGCGTAGATCCCCTCTCCCTGTTGTCTGCCTTGGAGTTGGATTACGAATTCGCCATCAACGGCATCATTTGGGCCGAAGTCCTGCGCGGTCGCAGCGATCCGCACCTGCGTGATCGCTACGACCGCGCTTTTTCGCTCACCCGCATGTTGCATCTCAACGCCTCCGGCTGGCAGCGGGTCGCCCGCTTGGCATGGGAGCTGGATCGTCGCGGAGAAGTCATCCCCCTGGCCGACATCATCATCGGCGTAACCGCCCTGGAACACCAGGCGACCGTCCTCACCTTCGATCAGCATTACCAAAAAATCCCGGGACTGACCGTCGTTTCCGACCTCGAATAAAATCGTCGGTCTTTTCCCTTGCACACCCTCACCCCGCCCCCCTTTCTCTGAACCTTTTAACTCAACCCACGCACTACCATGGCTCGCATCTGCGCTATCACCGGCAAACGCCCCACCAAGGGTTCCATCATTCACCGTAAGGGTCAGTCCAAGAAAAGCGGCGGCATCGGCACCCACATCACGTCGATCACCAAGCGCACCTTCAAACCGAACTTGCAGCGCATCCGCATCAAAACCGCCAACGGAGGCACCAAACGCGTCCTCGTCTCGGTCAAGGCCATCAAGGCCGGCCTCGTCGAGAAGGTTTAACCCCTCCTCCCGCGTCGTTTAAACCACCACGCCAAAACCCGCAGCCCCCACGGCTGCGGGTTTTTTTGCGCCCGGATTTGCGCCCTTCTCCTTCGCCAGTCCAATTGCCCGAGTCATCTTGCCCTTTCCAAGCTCCATCACGCCCCCCTCGCAAATCCGCCTCCAAGCGGTGACCAAGCGTTTCGGCCCCACCGGCCCCGAGGTCCTCGCCCCGCTCGACCTCGCCATCGATCCCGGTGAATTCGTCGCCATCCTCGGCCCGTCCGGCTGCGGCAAATCCACCCTCCTCCGCCTCCTCTCCGGCCTCGCCGCCCCCAGCTCCGGCCAACTTTCCGTCAACGGCCACGCTCCCGGTGGCGGCGACGACCTCGCCTACGTTTTCCAAGACCCCACTCTGCTCCCCTGGCTAAACGTCGCCGCCAATGTAGAGACCCTCCTTCGCCTCCGCCGCATGCCCGCCGCCGAGCGCACCCGCCGTCGCGACGCCGCCCTCGCCCTGGTGCGCCTCTCCGACCGTGCCTCCGCCTACCCGCGCCAGCTCTCCGGCGGCCAGCGCATGCGCGTCTCCCTCGCCCGCGCCCTCGCCCTCGAACCCCGCATCCTCCTGCTCGACGAACCTTTCGGCGCGCTCGACGAAATGACCCGCGACCGCCTCGGCGAAGAACTGCTCGCCATCCACTCCCGCCAACGCTGGACCGCCCTCTTCGTCACCCACTCGGTAGCCGAGGCCGTTTTCCTCGCCTCACGCATCCTCATCCTCGCCGCCCACCCCGGCCGCATCGCCCACGACCTGCCCATCGACCTGCCCGGCCCGCGCAGCGGCGAAACCCGGCTCACCCCAAAATACCTCCAGCTCGTGGCCGACATCTCCGCCCGCCTCCGCGCCCTCGACCCCGAGAACGCCGCCTCCGCCCCGGCCTCCGCCCCCGTCGCCCCATGAACTCGCGCCTCCTCCGCTGGTGTCTGCCTTTCGTCTTCGCCGCCCTGCTCCTCCTCGGCTGGCAACTTCTCCACGCCTCGCTCCCCGCTTCCAGGCGTTTCCTCTTGCCCGACCTCGCCCGCATTTTCAGCGCCTTCCGCGACCACGGTCCCGCCCTCCTCTCCGCCACCCGCTACACCGCCCTGACCGCCCTCACCGGTTTTGGCCTCGCCGCCACCCTATCAGTCGCCGCCTCGCTGCTCCTCGCCAGCTCCTCCCTGATTCGCGTCACCCTTTACCCCTACCTCATGGCCCTGCAAATGGTGCCCATCATCATCATCGCCCCCATCCTCATTCTCTGGGTCGGGCCCGGCGCGCCCAGCGTGGTCATCGTCACCTTCCTCATCTCGTTTTTTCCCTTGGTGGTAAACACCACCCAGGGCCTGCTCTCCGTCGAGCGCGCCCAGGTGGACCTTTTCCGCATGGGTCGCGCCTCCCGCTGGCAAGAACTCCTCCTGCTCCGCGCTCCCGCCGCCCTGCCGTATTTTTTCACCGGCCTGCGCATCTCCGCCATCCTCGCCCCCATCGGAGCCCTCACCGCCGACTACCTCGTCGGCACCACCACGGGCGGCAAATCCGGCCTCGGCATCACCGCCCTGCTCTTCAGCGCCCGCAACGAGATCCCCGCCCTCTACGCCACCGCCCTGCTCGGCTGCGCCCTCGGTTTCGCCCTCGTCGCCGCCGTCTCCGCCCTCGCCTGGCTCACCCTCCACCACTGGCACGACAGCTACTCTGCTTCTGAAAAATGAAAAAACATCTTCGCCTGATACTCGCCACCCTTGTCGCACTCGCCCTCTCCGCCTGCGCCAAAAAAGACGCTGCCTCGCCCTCAAACGCCAACCCCGCCCTCACCCCCGTCACCGTCCAGCTCGACTGGGTCCCCGAACCCGAGCACGGCGGTCTCTTCCAAGCCCAGGCCCGGGGCTGGTTCCGCGAAGCCGGGCTCGACGTCACGCTCGTCCCCGGCGGCCCCAACGCCCTCGTCAACCAGCGCATCGCCACCGGCCAGGCCCAGCTCGGCCAAGGTGAAAGTGTCACCACCCTGCTCGACGTCCACAAGGGCCTGCCCCTCCTCCAGGTCGCCGCCGTCTTCCAAAACGATCCCTCCGTCTTTCTCCTCCACGCCGACAACCCCGTCCGCGATTTCAAAGACCTCGCCGGCCGCAAAATCATGGCCCGCCCCGGCTGGATCTTCCTCGATTACCTGCGTCAGAAATACGCCATCGATTTCACCGTAATCCCCTTCAATTTTTCCGTCTCCAACTTCATCGCCGACCCCGCCTTCATCCAGCAGGGCTACTACATCGCCGAGCCGTTCTTCATCACCCAAGGCGGCGCCCCCGCCCCCAAATACCTCTACGCCTGGGACGCCGGCTACGACTCCTACGCCGTGCTCATCGCCAACCCCGAATGGGCCAAGCAAAACCCCGCCGCCCTCCGCGCCTTCCTCGCGGCGTACATTCGGGGCTGGCGCGACTACCTCGAAGGCGACCCCGCCCCGGCCCACGCCGCCATGAAGCAGGCCAACCCCAACAACACCGACGCCTTCCTCGCCTTCTCCCGCCAAATGATCATCGACGAAAAACTCGTCATCGGCCGCGACGCCACCGACGCCACCCGCATCGGCCGCCTCGACCCCGCCCGCTACGCCCGCCAGCTAAAAATCGTCGAAGACCTCAAACTCCTCCCCCCCGGCGCCCTAAAAGTGCCCGACGTCATGAGCACCGAATATCTCCCCCCGGCCCCAAAATTGTAGGGCGGGGTCGCCGCACCCCGCCGCCCCTGAGCCCCGCACCTAAAAACACCCCGCCGCCCCATCCTCCGTCATTGGACATTGGTCATTCCCTGCCCGCCCCCCGCATTACTAACTTACTAGCTCTACTAGCTTATTAGCTTACCAGCTCCACTTCCGTGCCCCCCCCCTTCCAAGGCCTCCTCCCCTGCCGTCACCTCCGCCTCGAACTCGGCGGTGCGCCGCGTCTCATGGGCATAGTCAACACCTCGCCCGATTCCTTCCACCAAGACTCCCGCCAGCCCACCCTGGAAGCCGCCCTCGCCCAGGCCCGCCGCTTCGTTGCCGAAGGAGCCGACCTCCTCGACATCGGCGGCCAATCCACCCGCCCCGGCTACACCGAAATCTCCGAAGCCGAAGAGATCGCCCGCACCGCGCCCCTCCTCCGCGCCCTCGCCGCCGAATTCCCGGCCATCCCCCTCTCGATCGACACCTATAAACCCGCCGTCGCCGCCGCCGCCCTCGCCGCCGGCGCGCACCTCGTAAACGACATCCACGGCCTTCAAGGCCCCGGCGGCCCCGCCCTCGCCCGCCTCGCCGCCGACACCGGCGCCGCCCTGGTCATCATGCACCACGACCCTACCATCTCCGCTACTAACTCTACTAGCTTACCAGCTCTACCAGCTTCTTCAGCCCCGCTCCTCAACTCCGTCCTCGCCTTCTTCCGCCGTTCGCTGGAGCTCGCCGCCGCCGCCGGCCTGCCCGCCGACCGCCTCATCCTAGATCCCGGCATCGGCTTCGCCAAAACCCAGCCGCAAAACGTCGCCCTACTCCGCAACCTCTCCGCCCTGCATACCCTCGGCTGCCCGATCCTCCTCGGCGTCTCGCGCAAATCCGTCTTCGGCCACCTCCTCCCCGAACTCGCCACCCCCGCCGACCGCCTCGAAGCCACCCTCGCCGCCACCGCCCTAGCCATGGCCCAAGGCGTGCAACTCCACCGCGTCCACGACGTCGCCGCCAACCGCCGCGCCGCCCTGATCGCCGCCGCCCTGCGCGCAGAATAAAATATCACCAATCCACGGGTTTGCCCGCAAAGCCACCGACTCCGTAGCTGTAGTGTTGGCCGTCCCCGGCCAAGGTTTGCACTCACGTTCCAAGTGATCCGCTGATCGAACCATTTTTAATCTCACCAACGCCTACCGGCTCATCACCGCCATCCACTACAACCGGCGCTGCATATATATTCTGCACGTACTTACCCATGCCGAATACGACCGCGCCGCATGGAAAAACACCTTATGAAAAAGACTTCCACGACCCTCCCCGCCAAGCTTCCCGTCCGTTACGCCGACCTGATCGCGATGCACGTCCCGCGTCCACTCCACGACCGCACCGCCTACGATAACACGGTCGAAATCACAGACGCTCTGGCCGGCCACAAACTGAACGCCGACCAGGAAGATTACCTCGAACTCCTCAGCCAGTTGATCGAAACCTACGAAACCGAGCACCTCGGCCCCCCGCCCGAGCTCAAAGGACTGAAAGCGCTCAAGTTCTTACTGGAAGAAAACCAAATGACGGGCGACGACCTCGCCGCGCTCCTCGTCGTAGAACGCTCCACCGCCTACAAGCTCCTAAAAGGCACGCGCAACCTCACCACCGACCACATCCGCCGCCTCACCGGCCGTTTCAAAGTCAGCGCCGAACTCTTCATCGCTTAAGCAATCAACGTCCTGCTCGCCGGGCCTCCGCTTTCCCGACTCCAAAAAATCAAGAAACAACGCAGATCTCTTTTTTCTGAAGCCCCAACCCAAGTCCATACCAGTTCAGACCCATCAGCTCGACACGGCCCTAAAAGTCCGAATTATTGCTCTTCTCGGCCCGCTCGGCGGAGTAGCCATACTCTTCGGCCATCGAGCGCAGGATGGCCGCGATATTGGTGAATCCCGCTTCGTTCATCTGTTTGGCTCGTTCTTGGTATTCCTTCTGTTTTTCGCGGTCTGCCTGTCCGCCGCCGACAAAGTAAGCTCCACGACGGTTAAAGAGTTCGATGCGGTAACCACGACGCATGTCATCGTGATCATTAGCATCGAGGATCGCAGCGGCTCCCCGGTTCATCGGCAGGCCGTCGTCATCGGGCGGAACGTATGTCATTACTTTTCCGATGTGGGACTGGGCCACTTCCCAGTGCCCCGTCGGCTCCGCCAGCTTTTGAACCTCGTAAATCCACTGGCGCAGAGCTGCGGGATCGAATAGACGGTCATTGGCTGATCCGGGCGATGAATGCCAGTTGTGCAAAAGACGATAGCACCGCTCCGCAAACCGCGTCTTCTTCTCGTCACTCTCTGGTGCTTCCTTCGCAGGCTCCCCTTTACCGCGATAGCAGCCCTTGATCACTTCGACAAAAAAGCTGGGCTGCGTGGCAAGGCTCTGCTCCAGAATTTTGGGCGATCCACCGCTGAAGCGATCAAGCACTGGCAGTAATTCCCATTCGATAGCGCCGAGTTCCTCCACATTGATGTCAGGCACAGACTGCAGAAATTTAATCACCTCACGAAGATCGTGCAGATCGTCGGGGCGTTTGCCCGAGAAAGTGCGCAGAAAGCACTTCACCACGCGGATGGCCAGCTCCGAGGGGACGCTTTTATCCTGATAAAGTGCACTGTTGATCGCCCGCAAGGCCGATGATCCGCGATCATATTGCAGCAATTTCTCGGTCGCTTGAAACAACCACGCCGAATCCCCGTTTGGCCAAACTTCAATGTGCTGCCAATATTCTGCGGCCCTGTCACCCAGTAGTTTCTCAGCCGCCTCCCATACCAGCTGGGTGAACGGAAGAATTGAAAAAAATAGTCCCACATCGGCGGGCACCCACGACGAGAGCGGCAATTCGTGGACCCACGCAAGACCTCGTTGCTCAAATCGTGCCGCGATGAAACCACGGACAAGGTCGATCAATTTTTCGTCTGCGCGAAGCGAGGCCGGCAGGAGAGCTATTTCGGGCTCGTTTGAGTCCACCGAGCCTAGCGCAATACCGACGTCGAACGGATGCGCGACTTCTTGGGAGAAGGCCAAAATCCCTTTCAATCCAATCCGCGGATAAAGATCCGTAATCGCTCGGCGGCACTGTTCCCGGAATTTGATGGTTTCCGCGTCGTAGTCGTCCGTTTCCCAGAAATCGTGGGCACCAAAATTGAACAAGAATTGGTATCGAACCTCCGGGCTCTTCGGCTCGATGGTGGCGGCGAGTTCTTCCAGAAGCGCTACGATCTCCGGAGGCGCGGCCCAATCGGCATCGGCATACTTCCGATAGCGTTTGACCTCCTGTACGAGACGTTGCCACAGCGGGAGGCGGTCTCGTTCCGGCATCCCCGTCACCACTGCGCTTTTTAAAGCGGCAATGATCGCATCAAAGGCCGGTTTCGGAAGGTAAAGCAAATGCTCGAACAGTTTCTTGAGTTTCGACGAGTCACCGATCGCGCACTTGAGCGCGAGTTCGGCATAAATCGTCTCCTGCTCGCGCCGCTCGCCGTAGGTGACACCGTCGTCACGTTCCGGCGGGATCCAATCGCGCCAGACCGGCCGCTGGCTCGGACTGGAGCTACCGTGATGTGCAGGCAGTAGATCTAGGAGTAATTCCCAGCCGACTTCTGGAAAATCGCGGAGCACCGTTTCGACCGCAACCTTCCGCTCCGCGACTGTGGCGAGCGTCTGAGGCAACCACGGAAGCAGTGTCGTGCGTAGTGAGCCGAGAGGGCGGTTTCCTAGGTTGTCCGGAAGTGGCGAACGATCCAACTCGGCCAAAATCAAGGCTACGCGGCTGAGATACTCTGGCTTCCAAGCCAGAACTTCGAGCGACCAGAGCAAGCCGCTATGGTAGAGTCTGCCAAAAACTCCCCCTTCGACTTCACCGAACAAATGCCGGACAGCACTACCTTCCTTCTTATTGAGGTCGGCCCGAATGATTCCGAGATAGGTTTCCGGATCAGCTTCGGCCAACAGCGACAGCAGGGACCCCAAACTCGCCCAGCGTTTCCAATCCGCATCCTTGAGCACGGAACTGACGACCGAGAAGGCCACTTCACGCGCCTTGTTCGGACTGCATTGTAAGAGGGCTGCGGACTGACCACCGAGAAGTGCCGCAGTCTCGGCCAGTCCCTGGCGCAATATCTCCGAGCACCGGGGAGTGGAATCGTCTGCGACGGAATAGAGCCGCATCTCAGAGGGAACGCTCAACCGGAGATTATCGTCGCGCAACGCCGTGGTCGCCGCGTGATTGAAACGATCAAGGTGCGCGTCCGTAAGATAAGGACCAAGGAGCTGCCAATTTTCGTAACGCGAAACCGGCCGAAAATTGTTCTGGTTGTGAACGAAGGGGGGCTCCGCGCCATGGAGGATGGGAAAGAGTTCGGAAATCCACGCGTGATAGTCTCCTCCGGCCACAACGCCTATCGCAGCAACGTCCGCTGGGTTATCGGAACGCCAGCCTCCCAAGAGCGCGAGCGGGCGGATTCTCTCGATATTTTCCGGCTTGGCCCACATCGGACGTTCAGGCGTTCCGGCCAGATAACGCAGCACCAACGGAATGTTGCCATTCGACCGAGTGGCGAGCTGCTCCGCTTTTGCGTCGGGCACGCCGCCCTTTTTCAAAACAGCGACAAGTTCGTGGCGAGCCGGCTGGCCGAGACGAACAATGCTCTCGGTGTCAGGCCGGCTGAGCAGCGTGCCAAACACAACGGCGTGTCCGTTAGCGGCCGCGGCCTGGCTGAATTCCGAACGGCCTCCCTCGTAATCCAGATCCGGATGGACCACCAAAATATTCTTCACGGCCTTCTCATCCACCGCCTTCTGCCAGGACTTGGTGTCGCGGACGATTTGCCAGCGCGCGCCTTCGGCTGTGTCCAACGCACCATGTGACGCGAGAAATCCGGCAATAAAGGTGACCAACTCGTCCGGGAAACGGGTTTGAATGCCCAACTCCGCCACCTCGCCTTTTTCGACCAGCGCAAGTTTTTCGGTAGCGGTCTTCCGCCCCAACAGCACCAACTCGGCGGCGAGGTCAGGCGGAACCCGCTTGATCAGGCGCGCCCACTCGCTCGCGAACGTCGATCCGCCCGCCGGATCGATCAGCGGTTCGCCCTTCGGAGGTTCCGGCGGCGGCTCGCCCCGATATTTTGCCAGGCTTTCCAGAAAAGGAACGAGATCCTCGTGTTTCTTGCCGTAGCTCACCGGGTGCAGCCATGGGATCTTTTTCGCCTTCCACTTCTCGACGTCTTGTTCGAGGCAGAGGACGTAGTGAGCCTTCGTGGTTTCGCCAAGGAATTCGGTGACGACGCGGACAAAATTGCTGAAATTGGGGTCAGCCAGTGTCTCGCCGCAACCGACGAACATCATCGTGTAGCCGACCCCGAAGAGCGTCAGGACGGCCTGAGTATGAGGGTGGCTTACTACGGCGCGATACGAGCTGGAGCCAAGGACCACCGATTCGGCTTTTTGGTAAACGCCATGGAGGTGGATGACTGTATCGTGGTCGCTCCCCGCAGCCTCGACCTTCTGGCCATTCACCGCGAGGCTCATTTGGTCAGATTCATTCCAGCTCACCGACACGCGCTTGAGGACCTTTTCCGGCAGCGTATCGTAGTTGAGTGTCGAGAGGAGCTTGCAGATGCGATCCGACGCATGAATCAGCCGAGGGTCATTCACCGTCAGTTTGCCCACGGTATCGTTGAGCCACTTCTGATAGGTTCCAGCCGACGCCCCCCGCAGCGTCTTCGTGACCGACTCGGCAACATAGATCAGGTCGTCGACGTTGTCCCATCCAACCATTTCCTTGAGCTGGTCCGAGCGTTTATCGGTGAGCATACCGAGCTCCCGGCAACGATGAATCCCGTGCTGGATGAGCCCATGCCACGAGGCCACCTTGAATCCTTCGACTTCGAGCGGAGCGCTTACCGCTAACGACACGCCGGTGCCCATAACCGCAACAAGCTGATTTGCTTGGATCGCGTTTTTTAGGCCGCCTAGGTTCGTGTCGCCACCTGGGTTCACGTATTGACCAATGAAGAGCCCAATCCCAACCGCAAGGTTGGGATATTCGTAGGGTGACGTTGAGAATAGCGCCAAGCTAGCGAGGATCATTAGTCCTTGGCCTTTCGTCCCGGCTACCGTTTCCCTTTGCGCCCAGCGCACAGCTTTGCGCCGATAAGTACTACGCCGATGCTCGCCACCATCCATCTCAAACAACTCCGCTTCCACGGCCGTCACGGCGTGCTCCCCGAGGAAGCCGTGCTCGGCCAACCGTGGATCCTGGACCTCGATCTCGTGGTGGACATCGCCCAGGCCGCCGCCAGCGACGACCTCACCCAAACCGTCAACTACGCCGAGGTTTACGAACTCTGCCGCGACCTCGTCACCCGCGAACGTTTCGCCCTCATCGAAACCCTCGCCCACCGCATCCTCTCCGCCGTGCTCGCCGCCCACCCCAGCGTGCTCAGCGCCACCCTCACCATTCACAAACCCCACGTGCCCATCCCCGGCGACCACGCCGGCATCGCCCTCACCACCACCCTAGCGCGTTAGCAACGTGACCACCGTGCCACCCACCGTGCCCGTTATCGCCTACATTGCCTTGGGCACGAATCTCGGCGACCGCCAAGCCCACCTCGACGCCGCCTTCACCGCCCTTTCCGCCCTGCCCGGCACCCGCCTCCTCGCCCGCTCCAGCCTCTACGAAACCGCCCCGCTCGGCCCCGCCGGCCAGCAAGACTACCTCAACGCCGCCGCCAAGCTGGAGACCACCCTCGCGCCCCGCGCACTGCTTGATGCCTGCCTCACCATCGAGCAAGCCCGAGGCCGCATCCGCGCCGAACGCTGGGGCCCCCGCACCCTTGATCTCGACATCCTCCTTTACGGCAACACCACCAGCCAAGACCCCCACCTCACCCTCCCGCACCCCGCCATGCTCAACCGCGCCTTCGTGCTCGCCCCCCTCTGCGACCTCGCCCCCGAGCTCATCATCGCCGGTCGCACCCTCGCCCAACACCTCGCCTTGCTCAACCAAACCGGCATCCGCCGCATACCCGTCGCCTAAGCACCCGCGCTACGTTTTCCCACCCTGCACCGTCAGATGCGCCCGCCTCCGCTCACCCTCGCTCTCCCGCCCGGCACCTGCCCGCCGCCCGCCGAGTTGTTTCCCCTTTTCGCGGAGCGCAACGGTGCCGTTTTTCTGGACTCCGCGCTCCCGTCTTCCGGCGCTCGTTACAGCATTCTCTGCTGCGAACCCTCCCTCGTCCTCCGCGCCGAGCCCGACGAACCCTGCGACGTCTTTCTCGACCGCTTGCGCCGCGAACTCACCGCCCGCGCCTGCCCAGCCACGCCCGGCCTACCCTTTATCGGCGGTGCCATCGGTTACCTCGGCTACGAAGCAGGCACCACCCTCCAACGCGTCCCGCCTCGCGCCCCCGACGACACCGCCCTCCCCCCCGCCGCCTTCGCCTTCTACGACTCCGCCGTCGTCCACGACCACACCACCGGCCTCACCACCCTCGTCGCCCCCGACCCCTCCGCCCTGCAAAACCTCCACGCCCTCTTCACCACTTCGACTCCCAGCTCCCCCCTCCTAGCTCCCCGCCCTCAGCTCCCCGCTCCTCGCTCCCCGCTCCCCGCTCCAGCCCCCGACCTCACCCCTGCCGCCTACGCCGCCGCGCTTGCTCGCATCCGCGCCTATATCGCCGCCGGCGACACCTACCAGGTCAACTTCACCCAACGCTTCACCGCCCCCTTCTCCGACTCCGCAGCCGCCCTCTACCTGCGCCTCCGCGCCCTCAATCCCGCCCCCCACGCCGCCTACCTCGATTTTGGCGACCACCAAATCGTATCCAGCACGCCAGAACGCCTGCTCCGCGTCGCCGGTCGCGCCCTTGAAACCCGCCCGATCAAAGGCACCATCGCCCGCCTCCCCGACCCTGCCGACGACGCAGCCCAACGCGCCCGCCTGCTCGCCAGCGCCAAAGATCACGCCGAACTCCTCATGATCGTGGACCTCGCCCGCAACGACCTCGGCCGCGTTGCCACCCCCGGCACCGTGCACGTCGCCGCCCGCCACGACCTCGAAACCTACGCCACCGTCCACCACCTCGTCGCCACCGTGCGCGCCCAACTCGCCCCCGGCCTCGACCGCTTCGACGCCCTCCGCGCCCTGCACCCCGGAGGCAGCATCACCGGCGCGCCCAAAGTCCGCGCCATGCAAATCATCGCCGAACTCGAACCCACCCGACGCCACGCCTACACCGGCGCGCTCGGCTACCTCGGCTACGACGGCGACGCCGACCTCGCCATTGCCATCCGCACCATCACCTGCACCCATGGCCGCGCCAGCTACCACGTCGGCGGCGGCATCACCTGGGACAGCGACCCCGCCGCCGAATACGAAGAAACCCTGCACAAAGGCCGCGCTCTCCACCAAGCCCTCACCCCCCCGCCCGCCGTCGCCCGTCATTAGTCATTCCTCACCTCCCACCTCGTTTCAGCATTTCCGCATTTCAGCCTTTCAGCTTTTCCGCTCTTCAGCCCGCTCCCAACCCATGTCCATCGCCCCCCAAGTCCTCCTCGACGGCGAGCTCCTCCCCGCCGCCCAGGCCAAAGTCTCCGCCCTCTGCGACGGTTTCCTCTTCGGACACGGTGCCTTCGAGACCATCCGCGCACGCCACGGCCGCCCCCAACTCTTCGCCGCCCACCACGCCCGCCTCGCCGCCACCTGCGCCGCCCTCGACCTCGCCCCGCCCCCGCCCGCCCCCGAACTGGCCGACCGCATCACCCGCCTGCTCGCCGCCGTGCGCCTGCCCAACGCCGCCGTCAAAATCGTTCGTTATCGCGAGCTCAACCGCACCGCCGAACTCATCACCGCCCGCACCCTGCCCTACACCGCGCCCGATTACCTGCGCGGATTCCGCCTGCAAACCCAACACCAGGGCGCGCGCGACGGACGCCTCACCCACCACAAAACCCTCAACTACCTCGAAAACCTGCTCGCCCGCCGCACCGCCCAAGCCGCCGGCTACGACGAAGCCCTGCTCGTCACCCCCGCCGGCCACGTCCTCGAAGGCTCCGCCAGCAGCGTCTTCATCGTCAAAGACGGCCACGCTCACACCCCGCCCCTCTCCGCCGGCATCCTCCCCGGCATCGCCCGCGCCCGCGTACTCGCCCTCGTCGGCCCCGAACGCGCCCACGAAACGCCCATCACCCTCGCCGACCTCCTTGCCGCCGACGAAGTTTTCCTCACCAACTCCCTCATGGGCGTCATGCCCGTTTGCACCGTGGACCAGCACAAATTCCGCCCCCACTCCCCCGAAACCAGCGCCGTCCGCCACCTCTTCGCCACCGCCGAAGAATGAGCGCCATTATAAACCGCTAAATTCCGCTAAGCCTCGCTAAATCAAACCATTTAAAAGTTCCGATGTAGCCCCGATCGCCGATCGGGGTTCCATTACTTGAGCCCCGCCCTTATCCACCCGCCGCACCATAAACTCCGAACATTAGTGCCCATCAGTGCCCATTAGTGGTTAAAAACTCCGACCTTCTTCATCGGCACTACTAGCCTTACTAGCTTACCAGCTCTACCAGCTCCGTCCTCCGTCCTCCGTCGCTCCCAGCTCTTCGCTCCATGCTCCCTCCTCCCGCCCTCGCCCGCTTCCACGCCCTGCTCGCCGACGCCATCGCCCACGGCACCCTCGCCAAACTCACCCTCGGCAAACCCCGCCCCTCCGCCGACCCCACCCTGCGCAACGTCTTCGCCCGCCTCGTCACCCTCAAAGCCGGCCCCCACCTCACCCTCGTTTACCGCCACGCCACCCGCGACATCACCAAAAACATCCCCGCCGCCGAAGCCCCCGCCGCCCTCGCCGCCCTCCTCGCCGACACCTTTCTCGACGCCCACCTCTTCACCCCGCTCGCCACCGCCCAACTCGAACAAAACCCCGATCCCGCCAAACCCGCCCGCCTGCGCGTCAAAGCCGCCGACTCCGCCCCGCCCGCCCCCGCGCCCACCCACGACCGCGCCAAGACCCGCCTCCTCCCCACCGACGCCCCCTGGCTGCGCGCCCTCGGCATCACCAACGACCGCGGCCACCCCCGCGAGGGCATGGCCCACAAATACCGCCAGATCGATAAATTCACCGAACTCCTGCAAACCCTCCTCACCGAAAGCGGCCTCACCAGCGAACTCCCCGCTCCAAACTCCACGCTCCTGGCTCCAAGCCCGCTCCAGATCGCCGACATGGGCTCCGGCAAAGGCTACCTCACCTTCGCCCTCGCGACCCTCCTCGGCCCCCGCGCCCAGATCACCGGCATCGAACGCCGCGCCGACCTCGTCGCCCTAGGCAACCACATCGCCCGCGAATGCGCCCTCGCCCCCCACCTCACCTTCATCGAAGGCGACATCCCCGTCCCGCCCTCCTCCGCCCTTGGTCATTCGTCATTGGACATTGGTCATTCCCCTGCGGACATTGGACATTCCACCCCATCGAGCCGGAGGCTCGATGTGCTGATCGCCCTCCACGCCTGCGACACCGCGACCGACGACGCCCTCGCCGCCGGCCACGCCGCCGGAGCCCGCCTGCTCGTCGTCTCACCCTGCTGCCAAAAAGAGCTCCGCCCCCAGCTCGTCGCGCCCCCCGTGCTGGCCGACGCCCTCCGCCACGGCATCTTTCAAGAACGCCAGGCCGAATTCATCACCGACGCCCTCCGCGCCCTCCTGCTAGAAGCAGCCGGCTACCGCACCAAAGTCTTCGAGTTCATCGACAGCGAGCACACCGCCAAAAACCTCATGATCGCCGCCTACCGCCCCACCAACACGCAGACGGAACTGTTGCCGGCCCCCGCCCAACGCGCCCGAGCCCTAGCCGCCTTCTACGGCATCCGCGAACACCGCCTCGCCCGCCACCTCGGACTAAGTTTAACCTAACCCCCTGTTTCCCATGTAGTGCGGGGTCGCCGCACCCCGCCGCACCGCACCCCGCCGACCAGCTTCAGTCCTCCCCCAAATAAACGACGGGCTCGTAACCCGCTTTTCACACCCTGCGATTTGCGCGTTAAAAGCCCAGTCGGCATGGTCGGTGCTACCAACCTGTTCTACCTATGCTCACCCGTTACCTCCTCCCCGCCCTTTTCGCCTCCGCCGCCGTTTTCACCGCCATCGCCGCCCACGCTCAGACGCCCGCTCCCAAGATCGAATTCCCCGCGCCCAGTCCCGCCGCCACCCTAAAACAACGCGTAGGCCTCACCGACATCGAAATCAGCTACTCGCGCCCCGGCATGAAGGGCCGAAAAGTTTACGGTGGTCTCGTCCCCTACAACCAAGTCTGGCGCACCGGGGCAAACTCCGCGACCAAGATCAAATTCTCTTCCGCCATGAACTTCGGCGGCACCCCCATCCCCGCCGGAACCTACGAGCTCTTTTCCATCCCCGGCGAAAAGGAATGGACCGTCATCATCCACAAGGACTCCTCCCAATGGGGCGCCTACAAATACGACGCTAAAAACGACGTCGCCCGCGTCACCGTCACCCCCGTCACCCAGGCCGCTCCCGTCGAATCGTTCACCATTGATATCGGCGACCTGCGCGACACCTCCGCCACCCTTTCCCTCAACTGGGGCAAGGTTTCCGTACCCGTAAAACTCACCGTGGATGTCGTCACCCCGCTGGTCCCTCAGATCGAGGCGCTCATGTCGTCCGATGCCGCGAGCAAACCCTACGTAAACGCCGCCATGTTCTACCTCGATCATGGCCTCGATCTCACCAAAGCCGCCGCCTGGATGGATGCCGCCATCGCCGCCCAGCCGGGTGCCACCCACCTGATCTACCGCAAAGCCCTCGTCCTTGCCGCCGCCGGCGACAAAGCCGGAGCCATCACCACCGCCAAAGCCTCGATCGAAGCCGCCAAAAAAGCGGGCGGCCCCATCGGCGACGAATACACCAAACTCAACGAAGAGCTGATCGCCTCGCTAAGGTAAGCTCCCCCTTGAATCCAATCCCGTTCGCACTGCCCCGGCATGGGTATGCCGGGGCTTTTTCCAGGAGCCTTGCCGCCGTGAATCTCTCGTTTTTATCCTGCCTCACCCTCGCTCTTTCGTTAGTGATCGCCCCCGGCTCCCTCGTCGCAAACGAACCGTCCACTTTACCAGCCCCGGCGCTTCGCTCCCCCATCGAGCAGGACCTGCGCGCCTTCGGCGAACTCACCTCGGTGCTCCACATCGCCGCCCACCCCGACGACGAAAACACCCACCTCATCACCTATCTCGCCCGCGGTCGCGGCTACCGCACCGGCTATTTATCCCTCACCCGCGGTGACGGCGGACAAAACGAAAGCGGCCCCGATTTCGGCGAAAAACTCGGCCTCGCCCGCACCCACGAGCTCCTCGTCGCCCGCCAACTCGACGGCGGTCACCAATACTTCACTCGCGCCCTCGACTTCGGGTTTTCCAAAGACGTCAACGAGACGCTCCGCATCTGGGATCGTCGCGAAGTGCTGGCCGACGTCGTGCGCGTACTTCGCACCTTCCGCCCCGACGTCGTCATCACCCGCTTCTCCCCCGAGCCCGGCAAAACCCACGGCCACCACACCGCCTCCGCCGTCCTGGCCCTCGAAGCGTTCCACCTCTCCGGCGACCCCGCCGCCTTCCCTGAACAACTCGGCCCCGGCGGCCTCACGCCTTGGCAACCCAAGCGTATCCTCCACAACAACACGCCGTTCCGCCCCGCCCCCGACGCCCCCACCACTTTAGCCCCCGGAAACCTCGCCCTGGAAGTAGGCGGACTCGATCCCGTGACCAACGAAAGCTTCGGCTCCATCGCCGCGCGCAGTCGCGCGATGCACATCACCCAAGGCTTCGGAAACTTCGCCAGCGCCACGGCCGCCACCGCCACCACCCGCCGCGAAACCTTCGCCCCCCTGGCCGGCGAACCCGCCACCGAAAGCATCTTCGACGGTATCGAACCCACCTGGGATCGTTATCCGGGAGTCGGCGCCAGTATCCGCAATCTCGCCGACGCCGTGATCGCCAGCTTCGACCCCGCTAATCCCGCCGCCAGCGCCCCTGCCTTGCTCCTCCTTCGCCAAAAACTCGCCGACCTTCCCGCCGATCCGGTCGTCGCCGCGAAACGCACCCAACTCGACCACCTCCTGCAGGCCTGCCTCGGCCTTTCCGTCAGCACTTTGCTGCCCCAAGCCGAGGTCGTCCCCGGCGAGGTCCTCGCCCTCTCTCATCAAGCGACCCTTCGCTCCTCCGTCCCCGTGCGCTGGGTGGGCCTGCGTTATCCATCCCTCAACTTCGACCGGCCTCTGGAAGTCCCTCTGCCCTTCGGCATCACGGTTACCCGCACCTCCACGCCCACGATCCCGCCCACTACGCCACCCAGCCAGCCGTATTGGCTGCGCGCCGAGGGTACCCCCGGCCTGAGCCAGGTCGATGATCCCAAACTGATCGGTCTCCCCGAAAATCCGCCCGCCTTCCCCGTCGAGTTCGTCTTTGAGGTCGGTGGCCAAACCCTGGTCGTCGTTGATGAACCCGTTCAAATCGTGCCCGACGCCTCCGCCGCCCAAACCCGCCGACGCCTCGACGTGATCGCTCCCGTGGCCCTCGCCTTCGCCTCGGAAGTCGAGTTGTTCGCCCCCGGCTCCACAAAAAACGTCGCGGTCGAAATCACCGCCGCCCGGGCCAACACCCCCGGCACCCTTCGACTCGATGTCCCCGCCCAATGGGCCGTCAGCCCCGCCAGCCAAACGTTTCTCCTCAAAACCGCCGGGGAGAAAACTCGACTCACGTTCACCCTCACCGCCCCGTCCCAAGCCGCTTCCGCCACGATTCGTGCCATCGCGGATCTCGGCGGGGTAAGCTTCGACAACCAGCGTTTCGCCATCCGCTACCCACACCTCCCGGTGCTGCTGCTTCAGCCTTCGACCCAACTCCGTGCCGTCTCGCTCGAACTCGCCACCCGTGGCAAGCGCGTCGGCTACCTGCCCGGGGCCGGCGACAACACCCCCGAGGCGCTCCAGCAAATGGGCTACACCGTTACGTCACTCACCGGCGCCGATCTCACCCCGCAAAAACTGCACGGGCTCGACGCCGTCGTGATCGGGGTGCGCGCCTTCAACGATCGCACCGACCTCGCCGACGCACTCCCCGGTCTCTTCGCCTACGCCGAAGCCGGCGGCACCGTCATCGCCCAATACAATCGTCCCAACGGTCTCAAAACCGAAACCCTCGCGCCCTACGCCCTTTCCATCGCTGGCCCCGCGCCGGATTTCCGCGTCACCGACGAACGTTCGCCGGTCACCTTCCTCGCCACCGAGCATCCCGCCCTGACCACCCCCAATCGCCTCGGCCCGGCCGACTTCGATGGCTGGGTCCAGGAGCGCGGCGCGTATTTCCCCAGCAGCTGGGACCAGGAGCGTTTCGTATCCTTACTCGCCATGAATGATCCCGGAGAAAATCCGCTCACCAGCAGCGTGCTGGTGGCCCGTCATGGCCGGGGCTACTTCGTTTACACCTCGCTCGCCTTCTTCCGGCAACTTCCGGCCGGCGTGCCCGGCGCTTACCGGCTCTTCGCTAATCTCGTCTCGCTCACCCCATGAGCGTGCCCCCGCCTCCTAAACCACCGCTCCCCGCCCGCCCGAATGCCGACGATTCTCCCGGCGTGCCGGGCTTTCGCACCTGGCGGGGAGTTTACCTTTTCGTCTTCGCCGCCTTCGTCGTGGTGGTCCTGGCGCTGACTTGGTTCTCCCGCGCTTTCGCATGAACACGCTCGATTGGATCGTGTTGCTCGTGACCATGCTGGGCATCGCCAGCTACGGAGCATGGCGCACGCGTCACACCAACCACCTCGATACTTACCTCAAGGGCGATCAAACCGCCCGCTGGGGCACGATTGGCATCTCCGTTATGGCCACCCAGGCGAGCGCCATCACCTTCTTATCCATCCCCGGCCAGGGCTTCGAGAGCGGTATCGGTTTCGTGCAAAACTACTTCGGCCTGCCGCTCGCCCTCATCATTATCAGTGTCGTATTTTTGCCCATCTATCGGCGGCTCGGCGTGTACACCGCCTACGAATTCCTCGGCAAACGTTTCGATGCCAAAACCCGCCTGCTCGGCGCCGGTTTATTCCTCTTGCAGCGCGGCCTAGCCGCCGGCGTCACCATCTACGCCCCCGCCATCATCCTCGCCACCGTGCTGGGTTGGCGGCTCGATCTCACGATCATCAGCACCGGTTTACTGGTGATCGTTTACACCGTGACCGGCGGCAGCTTGGCGGTGAGCCTCACGCAAAAATGGCAGATGGGCGTGATCTTTGGCGGCATGGTCACCGCCTTTATCATTCTGCTGTTTCGCCTGCCCGAAGGACTGGGCTTCACCGGTGCCGCCCACGTGGCCGGAGCTTTGGGCAAACTCGATGCGGTGGATTTCTCCCTCGATCCCGGCAAACGCTACACGCTCTGGACCGGCCTTTTTGGCGGTCTCTTCCTCTCCCTCTCCTACTTTGGCACCGATCAATCCCAGGTGCAGCGTTACATCGGCGGCGCATCCCTGCGCGAAAGTCGGCTGGGCCTGATGTTCAACGCCCTGATCAAAATCCCGATGCAGTTCTTCATCCTGCTGCTCGGCGCGCTCGTCTTCGTTTTCTACCAATTTCAACCGGCCCCGATTTTCTACAACCAGGTCGATTGGGCTCGCTACACCCAAGGTCCGGACGGAGCCACCTTCCGCGCCCTCGAAGCCGAACACGCCGCGCTTCACATCGCCAAGCAGCAGAAACTCGCCGCTTGGTTAGACGCCCGCGACAACCACGACCCCGCCGCCGAACCCGCCGCACGCGCCGCTCTCGTCGCCGCCAACGCCGCGACCGATGCCGTGCGTCGCGAAGCCAAAACCGCGCTCACCGCCGCCGACCCGCGCGCCAAAACCAAGGACTCCGACTACGTCTTCATCGGCTTCATCATGGCCCAGCTTCCGCATGGCGTGATCGGCCTCCTCATCGCCGTCATGATCGCCGCCGCCCTCGGCTCCAAAGCCGGGGAACTCAACGCCCTCGGCACCACCACCACGATCGACCTTTGGCGTCAGTTACGGCCCCTCTCCGCCCACGACGAAGGCAGAAACGTGCGCGTCGCCAAATGGTTCACCGCCATCTGGGGCCTCGTCGCCATCGCCTTTGCCCTCTTCGCCGGGTTTTCCGAGAACCTCATCGAGGCGATCAACATCATCGGATCCCTCTTCTACGGCGTGGTTCTCGGCTTGTTCCTCGTCGCCTTTTTTCTCAAGCGGGTCGGCGGCACCGCCGTCTTCTGGGCCGCGTTGATCGCCCAGACCCTGGTCATCGTCCTCTACAACACCCTGGCGATTTCCTACCTCTGGTACAACCTCATCGGTTGCGCCGCCTGCATGCTCTTTGGCGTGCTCTTGCAACTCACCCGCCCGCAAGCGACCCAAGCTACCGCATGAAAGCCTCTCCGGTGATTTGCTTCGGACAACAACCCTGCGGGTTTTTCCCGAGACGGTTTTTGTACGCCAAGTTCGTCACCGCGCGCCGCCTCCAAGCCGAACTCGGCGGCGAAATCGTCTTTTTCTATCACGACAGCGACCACGACCCGCGCGAGACCCAGACGACGCTAAGACATCGCAAAACCGACATCCCGCTCACCCTCAACTTCACTTTCCTTAACAAAACCCAACGCAAGTTCACCCCGCTGTACGCCAAAAAAATCCCCCCCGGCTGGCACGAACAAACCGCCCGCCAGCTCCCGGCCTACGTCGCCCCGCAGTGGGTCCGCGCCTTTAAAGAAATCCCCGCCAGCGCCACCACGGTCGCCGATTTCTGCCTGGAGCTGTATCGCTCCATGGCGCTGCTGGACGGCATCCGCGTGGTCCGTTCCAGCGATCCCGCGTTCCGCCGCGCGGCCTGTCCGATCGCCGATTATTTTGTCGATGTGCCCCACGAGGGCGAACTCGTGCGCGCCCGCCGCTCCGCCACCGGCAGCCTCCAACTCCACGAAGGCGGAAATTCGTTTATCACCTTACCCGCGACCCCCTACACCGCCGAGCAAATCAGCCCAGCGCGCGACAGCCGTCTCCGCTGGATGCAGTCGGTCCTGGGCTGCACCCACTACATCGCCGGAGCCGGCGAACAAGCCTACCTCAACCCCGCCGACGCACCCGAAATCACCTTTGTCGCGCGCGATCCGATTGATCGCTCCGACGAGGCCTACACCGATGCCTGAACACCCTCCCCTCCTCGCCTTCGGCGCCCACCCCGACGACATCGAATTCGGCGTCGGCGGAGTGCTCGCCCTCGAAACCGCCGCCGGTCGCAAAGTACACCTCGTCGTCTGCTCCCGAGGCGAAGCCGGCACCCACGGCACCCCCGCCGAACGCACCGCCGAGGCCGAACGCGCCGCCGCGCTCCTTGGCGCCACCATCGAGTTCCTTGAACTCGACGGCGACGCCCACCTGGAAATCCGCACCGCGCACGTGATCGCGCTGGCCAGCCTCATCCGACGTCATCGCCCCGCCCTCATCCTCGCTCCCTCTCTGGTTGAAAACCAACACCCGGATCACTCCCGCCTCGGGCGCATGGTGCGCGATGCCACCCGCCTCGCCCGCTACGGCGGTCTCTCCGAGCTGAAGGACCAACCCGCCCACGCCTGCGCTCAACTCCTCTACTACGCGCTCTCCACCGACGCCGAACCGCGTGACCTCGCCCCCGTCTTGATCGATGTGTCCGCCCCCGCCGTTCTCTCCGCTTGGACCGCCGCGATGCACGCCCACGCCTCGCAACTCCGCACCCGCGACTACCCGGCCCTGCAACTCGCCCGCGCCCGCGTGAACGGCGCTCGTTGCGGCTCGGCCGCCGCCATCGCGCTCTACCCGAACGACCCGCTGGTCTTCGCCTCCCTCGCACCTCTGGAGCGCGCGGCGCGCCATTTCTAACCCCCACCCTTCGGTGTCGTCCCTACCGCATTCACCCATGCCACCCGAACGTCCGCTAAAAATCGGCATCACCTGCTACCCCAGCGTCGGCGGCAGCGGCATCCTCGCTACCAGTCTGGGCCTGGAACTCGCTGCGCGCGGGCACGAAATTCATTTCGTCAGCTACGAACGGCCCTTTCGCCTTCCGGCCAATACCCCGCGGCTCTTTTTTCACCGGGTCGAAATCAACAGCTACGGGCTGTTCAAATATCCCGACTACACCCTGCCGCTGTCGGTCAAACTCGCCGAGACCTCCCGCGATTTCGGGCTCGATATCATCCACGCCCACTATGCGGTCCCCCATGCCACCGCCGCGCTGCTCGCCCGCGACATGCTGCCGGCCCATCGACGCCCGAAGGTCATCACCACGTTGCACGGCACCGATACTACGCTGCTCGGACGCGATCCCGGCTACGGCCCCGCCATCCGCCACGCCTTGGAGGCCGCCGATGGCATCACCGCCGTATCCGAATTCCTGCGCGCCGAGACGGAAAAGCTAATCGCCGTCAACCGGCCCATCGAGGTCATCTATAATTTCTTTACCCCGCAGCCACCGTCCCGCTCTCGCGCGGACGTCCGCCGCGAGCTCGGGGTGGACGACCACGAAGTCCTCTTGTTTCACTCCTCCAATCTGCGCCCGGTAAAACGCTTCGACATCCTTCTGGAGGCCTTTGCCCGCGTGCAGTCCCGGGCACCGTGCAAATTGCTGGTTTTGGCCGGAGGCGACTTCAGCGCTTTCTCCGAAGAGATCGCCCGCCTCGGCATCCGCGAACGCATTATCGTTCGAGAAAACATTACCGCCATCGAAGATTACCTCCAGGCGGCGGACCTCGGCTTCTTTACCTCGGAAAGCGAAAGTTTCTGCCTGGGTATTCTGGAAGCGATGGCGTTTGGCTTTCCCAGCGTCTCTACCCGGGTGGGCGGTATTCCCGAGGTCACACTCCATGGCGAAACCGGCCTGCTTGCGCAAGCAGGCGACGTCGCTGGCCTGGTCGATGCCTTGGTAACGCTCATCACCGACCCGGTTGCCCGCGCGCGCATGGGCGCAGCCGCCCGCGTCCGTGCCCAAACCACCTTCACCGCTCCCGTCATCGTCGAGCACTACCTGCGCTATTACCGCGCGGTCTGCGCAGCCGACTCCTTCCACGATGGTGCCGGAATGTAGGGCCAAATCGGATTCCGCCATAAAGGGCCGGTCGCCTCTAAGGGTAAGGCTTTTTTTCATACCCACTTAGTCCCATACATGGACTTTATTGAGAAACCAACACCCTGAAAAATCATGCCTAAATACCTCGTCGCGATTCACCGCCCCAATAATTACGACCCCTTCGCCGCCGAAGACGAGGCGATGTCCCGCGCGATCGACGCGCTGAACGACGATATGAAAGCCGCCGGCATCCGCAAATTCGTCGGCGGCCTGCAACCGCTCACCGCCGCCAAATCCCTGCGCCTACAGCCAGACGGCAGCGTCTTGCTTACCGATGGGCCCTACCTAACAAGCCCCGAACACGTGGGCGGCTTCTGGGTCCTCGAAGTCGCCGACCTCGAAGCCGCCTTGGCGTGGGGACGCAAGGCCGCCACCGCCTGCCGCGCCTCGGTGGAAGTCCGCCCCTTCCATTGAGTCCGTTTCCGTCCACACCAGGTGTCCGAAACCCGGCGCGCACCACAAAACTGAGGCCATTGGCCGAAACATCGCCACCCCATGCAGGCTTGGCCTGCCGCAAAACCCAGGCGGAGGCCATTGGCCCTCCGCATTAGCGGTTAACTCCCTCACGTCCCATCCGCTCATCCCGGTTAACATCGTCCCCATACCCCGTTCGCCTGCCTGCACGCGCCAAAGCTTGCCCCGCACCCCGCCCTTGGCGGACAGTCCTGCCACACACCATGGCCTCCGCACCCGTTCTCCCCGTCTCCGTCAAAGGCGTCATGCCCACCGCCAACGGCTGCGCCGTCTTCATCGGCGACGAAGACAAAACCTTCGTCATCTACGTCGATCACTCCGTCGGCAACGCCATCCAGATGTCCCTCGACGGCGTCAAAAAAGAGCGCCCCCTCACCCACGATCTCATCGGCCACATCCTCACCGGCCTCGGCGTCACCCTCGAGCACGTCGTCGTCAACGACGTGAAGGACGGCACTTTCTTCGCCCGCATCCTCCTGCGCATGAAAAACGAGCTCGGCCAGAAAATCGTCGAACTCGACGCCCGCCCCAGCGACAGCATCGCACTCGCCCTCGCCCACCGCCGCCCGATCCTCGTCGCCAAGACGGTTTACGACGCCGTCGAGGACATGACCGAGATCCTCGAACGCGTGCGTAAACAACAAGCCGAGGCCGCCGCCGAAGCCTCGGACGACGCTCCCGCTGAAGACGACGAAGACGACGGCAAATAACCCGCCGCCCCCGCAACCCACGCCTCCGCCCGCGTGCCCTCACCGTCTTCGCCCGCCGCCCTGCCCGCGCCCCAGCTCGCCGGCCAGCCCCTCACCGCGCTGGCCCCGATGCAGGACGTCACCGACCTGGCCTTCATGGGCCTGATCGCCCGCTACGGACCGCCCGATTACTACGTTACCGAATTTCTCCGCGTCCACGCCCAGTCCCGCCCCGAGGCCCACATCCTGCGCTCGATCGACGAAAACGCCACCGGCCGCCCCGTCTTCGCCCAGCTCATTGGCGAGGAAATCCCCCACCTCCAACGCACCGTCGCCCTTCTGCTCCGCCACCCCGTGGCCGGCATCGACCTCAACCTCGGCTGCCCCGCCCCCAAGGTTTACAAGAAAAACGTCGGCGGCGGCCTCCTCCGCGACCCCGACCACGTGGATGCCATCCTCGCCGCCCTGCGCGCCTGCACCCCCGGCCTCTTAACCGTCAAAATGCGCATCGGCTTCGAGGACACGCGCCACTTCGACCGCATCCTCGCCGCCGTCGCCCGCCACCGCGTGGACCTGCTCGTCGTCCACGGCCGCACCGTGAAGGAAATGTATCGCAGCGAGGTCCACTACGACCAGATCGCCCGCGCCGTGCGCTCCGTGCCCTGCCCGGTCATTGCCAATGGCAACGTCACCAGCGCCGCCGCCGCCGCCCGCATCCTCGCCGAAACCGGCGCGGCCGGCGTGATGTGCGGCCGCCACGCCATCCGCAACCCCTGGCTCTTTCGCCAGATTCGCGAACACCTCGCCGGCGCACCCGTCTTCGCCCCCACCCTGGGCGACGTCCACGGCTACATCCACGCCCTTTACCAGGCCACCGCCACCGGCTTTCTTGCCCTGGATTCGGCTCCCGGCTCCCCGCTCCCTGCTCCCAGCTCGGACGCCGCCCCGGCGTCCGAACGCGCCCACGTCGCCCGCATGAAAAAGTTCCTCAACTTCGTCGGCCAATCCGTCGATCCCGAGGGCAAATTCCTTCACGCCATGCGCCGCGCCATGACCGAGGCCGAGCTCTTCGCCGTCTGCGCCGAACACCTGCTCGCCCGCCGCGACCACCCCTTCGCCATCGAACCCTACGCCGGCGTCATCGCCCGTCCCAACTGCGAAACCCCCGACGCCGACGGGTGTTCGCTCGAATCCATCAGCGCCTGAAAACGGCCCGTCCCCTGCTCTCCCCGTCCCCCATGCGCGCCCGCCTACTCGTCGCTCCAATCCCCGCCCTCCTCTTGCTCGGAGCAGCTTTGCTCGCCCCCGGCTGCGCCAAAGCCCCCGCGCTCGACGCCACCCCTGGCCCCAAAATCCTCCGCTTCGGCAACGGCACCGAACCCCAGGACCTCGACCCGCACATCGTCACCGGCGTCACCGAGCACCACATCATCAGCGCGCTCTTTGAGGGCCTCGTCACCTACGATGCCTCCAGCGAAGGCACCGCCCCCGGCGTCGCCGAACGCTGGGAAACCTCGCCCGACAAACTCACCTGGACCTTCCACCTCCGCCCCGACGCCCGCTGGTCCAACGGCGATTCGCTCACCGCCCGCGATTTCCTCCGCTCCTTCCAACGCATTCTCACCCCGTCCCTCGGTTCCGAATACGCCTACAAGCTCCACCACGTCGTCGGCGCAGAAGAGTTCACTAAAGGCAAAATCACCGACTTCGCCCAGACCGGCTTCTCCGCCCCCGACGACCACACCCTCGTCCTGCGTCTAAAACACCCCGTTCCCTACCTGCTCGAAGCGCTCAAGCACTACTCGTGGTTCCCGGTTCACCTGCCCACCATCGAAAAATTCGGCCCCGCCGACAGGCGCGGCAGCCGCTGGACCCTCCCCGCCAACTTCGTCGGCAACGGCCCCTTCGTGCTCAAAACCTGGCTGTCCAACCAAATGATCACGGTGGAACGCTCCCCAACCTACCGCGGCGCGGTCACGCCCCGTCTCGACGGCATCGCCTTCTACGCGGTGGACTCTGAAGACGCCGAGGAACGTATGTTTCGCGGCGGCCAGCTCCACGTCACCCAGACCGTACCTCTCGGCCGCATCGACGCCTACCGCAGCCAGCCCGCCTCCCCGCTGGTGATCGCGCCCTACTATGGAACCTATTTTTACCGTTTCAACACCACCCGCCCCCCGCTCGACGACGCCCGCGTGCGCCGCGCGCTTGCCCTCGCCATCGACCGCGAAGCCATCGTTAAAAACATCCTGCGCGCCGGTCAGGAACCCGCCCTCCACTTCACCCCGCCCTACGCCGGTTTCACCCCCGGCGAAGTGCTGCGCCCCGAACTCGCCGAGGCCCGCCGCCTGCTTGCCGCCGCCGGTTACCCCGAGGGTCGCGGCCTGCGCCGGATCGAAATTCTCCACAACACAATGGAGGCCCACAAGGTTGTCGCCGAGGCCATCCAGCAAATGTGGAAAACCGGCCTTGGCGTGGACGTCGCTCTGCGGAATGAGGAGTGGAAGGTGTATCTCGATTCGCAGCACAGCCTCGCCTTCGACGTCGCCCGCTCCGGCTGGATCGGCGACTACCCCGACCCGCACACTTTCCTCGATCTCTGGGTTTCGGGCGGCGGCAACAACAACACCGGCTACGCCAACCCTGCCTACGACCGCCTGCTCGCCACCGCGCTCAACGCGCCCGACGAACCCGCCCGCATGGCCATCTACCGCGAGCTCGACGCTATCATCACCCGCGACCTGCCCGTGCTCCCGCTCTACTTCTACAAACGCGTTTACCTCCTTAGTCCTAAAGTGCGCAACTGGTCCTCCAACATCCTCGACAACCGCGGCTGGCAATACCTCGACCTCGCCAACTAAGTCACAAACCCACTGCCGCTCTGTTTCAGCCTTTCAGCTTTTCCGCCTTTCCGTTTTTTTCGCCATGCTCCGCTTCATCCTCAAACGTCTGCTCGAAACAATCCCGGTGCTCCTGGTGATCGTGACCGCGACGTTTTTCATGCTGCGCCTCGTGCCCGGCGGCCCTTTCACCGCAGAGAAAGCCGTCTCCAAGGAGATTATGCAAAACCTCGAGGCCCACTACGGCCTCGATAAGCCCCTCGGCCGCCAATACCTGAGCTACCTCGCGGACCTCGCGCCCAAGCGTTTCGCCCCGTGGCGGCTCTTTGCCGACGCCGACCGCAACGGCACCCTCGACTTCGACCTGCAAGCCGCCTTCGGCATCAACCTCGGCCCGTCCTTCAAATACCCCAACCGCACGGTCAACGAGATCATCGCCGGCAAGCTGCCCGCCTCGCTCGAACTCGGGCTCTGGGCCCTGCTCGTCGCCCTCGCCCTCGGCATCACCCTCGGCGTGCTGGCCGCCATGCGCAAAAACACCGGCGTGGACTACGCCGCCTCCACCCTCGCCATGGTCGGCATCTGCGTGCCCACCTTCGTGATGGGCCCGCTGCTCGTCCTGCTCTTCGCCCTGCACCTGCGCTGGTTCAACGCCTCCGGCTGGTATATCGCCGCAGACCGCGTGCTGCCCGCCGCCACCCTCGGCCTGGTTTACGCCGCCTACATCGCCCGCCTCACCCGCGGCGGCATGCTCGAAGTGCTCAATCAGGACTACATCCGCACCGCCCGGGCCAAGGGCGCCTCCGAACTCCGCATCGTCCTGCGCCACGCCCTGCGCGGCGGCCTGCTGCCCGTCGTCACCTTCCTCGGCCCCGCCATCGCAGGCATCATCTCGGGCTCCTTCGTGATCGAGACCATCTTCCAAATCCCCGGCCTCGGGCGCGAATTCGTCAACTCCGCCTTCAACCGCGACTACACCTTGGTCAGCGGCACCGTGCTGCTCTACGCCGGCCTCATCGTCGGCCTCAACCTCGTGGTGGACGTGATCCAGGTCTGGCTAAACCCGCGCCTCAAATTCGAATGATCGCCGCCCCCGCAACCGCCCCATCCGTCCCGCCCGCCGCCGCCGAGCGTCCGCACTCGCCCGGCCGCGACGCCTGGCTGCGCCTGCGTCGCAACCGCCTGGCCGTGGTCTCGGGCATTTTCCTGCTCGCGCTTGCATTCACCTGCATCGTCGTCCCGCCCTTCCTCGGCCAGGGCTACGCCGATCAAAACCTCTCCCTCGGCGCCACTTCGCCGTCCGCCGCCCACTGGTTCGGCACCGACGAGCTGGGCCGCGACCAGTTCGCCCGCGTGCTCTACGGCGGCCGCATCTCGCTCATGGTCGGCTTCGTCGCCTCGCTGGTCGCGCTCAGCATCGGCGTGACCTACGGCGCGGTCGCCGGCTACGTCGGCGGCAAGCTCGACGCCCTGCTCATGCGCGTGGTGGACATCCTCTACGCCCTGCCCTTCACCATTTTTGTCATCCTCATCATGGTCTTCCTCAAGGAGCCGATGAACGACCTCGACGCCTGGCTGCGCCGTTTCGATTTCCTCAAAAACCTCCAGGGCATCGGCAAGATCGTCGGTCTCTTCGCCGCCATCGGCGCGGTCGAGTGGCTGACCATGGCCCGCATCGTGCGCGGCCAGGTGCTTACGGTCAAAAAAATGGAATACATCGAGGCCGCCCGCACCCTCGGCTACAGCCACGCGCGCATCATTTTCCGCCATATCATCCCCAACGTGCTCGGCCCCGTGATCGTGTTCACCACCCTCACCATTCCGGCCGTGATGATGCTGGAGAGTTTCCTCAGTTTTCTCGGCCTCGGCGTCGATGCCCCGCTGAGCAGCTGGGGCACCTTGATCAAGGACGGCGCGGACAAAATGGAGGACTTCCCTTGGTTGCTGATTTTCCCCGGCGGCCTCTTCGCCACCACCCTGCTCGCCCTCAACCTGCTCGGCGACGGCCTGCGCGACGCCCTCGACGTCCGCGCCGCCAAGGACTGAGCCCTTTTGCTTTCAAGCGCCCTAAACCGCGTTGCTGCGAACACCGTCGTAGGGACGTCGCTCGCCGACGTCCGCACTCGCCGGGCGGACCATGAACGACCAAACCGGCATTCGCCAGCGAACGCCCTACGCGGAGAACCCGCGCCACGCCTCAACGCGCGCTCACCCGGCCAAAGCCCAACACCAGTTCCAGCATCGTATTCAAATCGTCACCCGCCACCACCCGGCCCTTGCGCTTGACCACCAGTTCCCGCCCGCGATTCGTTTTTAACAACCCCTCGTCGCTCGCCACAATGCGGACCTCGCCCGGCTTCCAGCCGGCAAACTCCCCCGCCGCCACCTGCCGCCAGCGCACCGGCACTCCGGTCGCCGTGCAATCGATCTCCCAACCCCCGCCCACCGCTCCGCCCCCCAAACGCCGGGCCAGGCTCGGGTAACGCCGCAAAAAGTCCGGCTCGCCCGGCTGCGCGATGCGCAGCGTCACCGCCGCCGGCAACTCGCTAAACACCTCGTCGAGACGCTTCAAACCGCCCGCCTTCCAGCGCGCGAAAACCGCCAGCGGATCGATGCCCATCAAGTTCATCCCGTTGAACGATCCCTGCTCGTTACGGCTGCCGAACCCGCGTGAATCATACCAGGCTTGGAACCGGTCGGTCAGACGCAGCCCGATCTCGAAATGCAGATGCGCCCGCTCCTTCGGAATCGTGTAGCCACCCGCCGAACGCCCCATCCGCGCCACCCGCGCCCCCGCCGCCACCGTCGCCCCGGGCCGCACTCCGGGAGCTATCTCCGCCAGATGTGCGTAGAGCGTATATACCGGCGGCGACTGCTCCGGGTGCTCCATAACCACATAACGCCCGTAGCTGCTCGCCCCTGCGTTCTGGTTCACATGCCGCACCACGCCGGACATCGCCGCGCTCACCTCATCCATAGCCTCTCCGCGCGCGTCGCGCTTCAGCGGAAATAGATCTAAGCCCTCGTGAAACTGCCGCCCCGCGCTGCGCACGCTGCCAAAGGTGCCCGATAGCGTTTCGCCCGATTCGGTCGGCTGGATAAACGCCTCCAGTCCCTTGCCCTCAAGATACGCTTTGTTCGGCACCGGCCACACCAATTCGACTTTCGGTTCACGCGCCATCGGCACCCTGGCCGGCGCCACCCCGGCCTTGGGCAACATCGCCACGCCAGACGACCCCACACTCGATTGCTCCGGCCGGAAATCACACCCGCCCAGGCCGATCACGGCCCCGAGCCACAAACTCGCCAACCGGGAATTGCGCACCGTTTCCAGCATGACGCAGCGGCCGCCTTAGCGCTTCTTCTCCGCTTCTTTGCGCGCGTCGGCCGAGGTCAGATTGATATTCTTGGCCATCGCCTCCAGTTCCCCCACCGGCGTCTCCACGTAGGTAATGACAAAACCCTGGGAAATCGGCCGGTCGAAACGCACCGCACCGACGGCGGCCCCGTTCACTGTGGTGATTAAGCGCCGCCCCTGATTGGTCGCCGTAAGACGGTAGAGATCCCTCGCCGCCTGCTCGGTAAATTGGAAATACAGGCATTTCCCCAACTCGTTATCCACCACTTCGCACTTCGTGATGTCATACTCGGTGAAATAGGTCTTGGGCAACACACTGATCGTGCTGCCGCTGATCGGCAGACGGATCAGCGAACCCACCTCGCGATCCGAGGCCTCCATCATGAATCGCGCCACCGTCACCGGATAGTTCTTCTTCTTCGAGGAACCGGAGCCGCAGCCCGCCGCGACCAAGCTGAGCGCAATCAAACCCAGCCAACCAGAGAGACGTAGGAAACGCATGCCTCGCACCCTGCCCTGCCTCGCGCCCCGCTGGCAAGCACCGGCACGCGGAATTGCGCCGCCGCCCGCGCCGCCCGACTTGCCAGCGCGCCCGCCGCCACTCACGTTGCCCCGCTCCCATGTTCGACTCCCTCACCGACAAACTTTCCTCCGCCCTGCGCAACCTCCGCGGCGTCGGCCAACTCTCCGAGGCCAACATGGAGGCCGCCCTCCAGGAAGTCCGCACCGCCCTGCTCTCCGCCGACGTGCACTTCCGCGTCGCCCGCGAATTCATCGAACGCGTCAAAGCCAAGATCGTCGGCCAGGAAGTCCTCAAGGGCGTCACCCCCGGCCAGCAAGTGGTCAAAATCATCAACGACGAGCTCGTCGCCCTCCTCGGCGAAGGCACCAACACCCTCTCCGCCGCCCGCCCGCTCAAAATCCTCATGGTCGGCCTCCACGGCTCAGGCAAGACCACCTCCACCGCCAAACTCGGCCGCCTGCTCAAGAAAAAGGGCTACAACAAACCCTTCGCCATCGCCTGCGACATCTACCGCCCCGCCGCCATCGACCAGCTCGAAATCCTTTCCAAACAGGAGGACCTCGGCTTCTTCGCCGACCGCGTCTCCCGAGACGTGCCCGCCATCGGCGAAGCCGGCCTCGCCGCCGCCAAGGCCGCCGGGGCCGACCTCATCCTCTTCGACACCGCCGGCCGCCTGCAAATCGACGCCGACCTCATCGAGGAAGTTAAAAAACTCCGCGCCCGCATCCAGCCCGACGAGGTCCTGCTCGTCGCCGACGGCGCCCTCGGCCAGGAAGCGGTCAACGTCGCCAAAACCTTCCACGAAGCCCTCCAGCTCACCGGCCTCATCCTCACCAAGCTCGACGGCGACGCCCGCGGCGGTGCCGCCCTTTCGATCAAGTCCATCACCGGCGTCCCCGTTAAATTCGTCGGCACCGGCGAAAAGACCGCCGACTTCGACATTTTTTACCCCGACCGCCTCGCCTCCCGCATCCTCGGCATGGGCGATGTCGTCTCCCTGGTCGAAAAAGCCGCCGAGGTCATCGACCAGAAAGAGGCCGAGAAGATGGCCGAAAAGATGCGCAAGGCAGACTTCAACCTCGAAGACTTCCTCGCCCAGATGCAGCAGATCAAAAAACTCGGCTCCCTCGGCGGCATCA
>JAPLTN010000066.1 GCA_026398135.1 Verrucomicrobiota bacterium | reverse complement strand
GCCGCCGCCCGGGGCTTCCGCCGCTTCCAACACTACCGCACACGCATCCTCTTCTTCTGCGGCAAACTCGATCTGGCCCCACATGTCCCTTCCTTAGCCGCCTCTTGCAATCCGTTTGCCCACTAGAAAACCGGAAGAACCTTTAGTCTCCGCCATCCCCGAGCCGTCCACCTATGCGGCGCTGGCTGGTCTGGCGATCTTGGGTGTGGCGGCTACCCGTCGTCGTCGCTCGGTCTAATTCGGGCTTTATCGACCCTACTATTTTCGGCCCGCCCTTTTTCAGGGCGGGCTTTTTTGTGCCCGGATAAAGAAAACCGTCGGATAGATTATTTATTAAACCGCTAAAGCTCGCTAAAGTACGCTAAAAACAAACCTCGGTAGGTCTGAAAAACGGACCTCTGATTTAGCGAGGGTTGGCGTAATTTAGCGGTTTCTCAACTTCCGGCTTTTGATGTCACGCTTGTTTATTTTGATATTTCAATCAAACACTCACCTTGTTCGAACAGTGCTTGGATCGAATGGATATGCTTCGCGAGGATAACCTTGAGATAATCATTGGACGTATTACCACAGGTCAGCCAGATTATAGAAGGTGGCGGACCAAGGCGTTCTTGGAGATCAATAAAATCGACGTCCTTGGTGATGATAACGGAGCCGACCAAACGTGCCGCATGAAAGATCACTTCATCTTCAGCATCACGTAACCCAATCTCCTTCAGGGTGCTCGCATCGATACCCAGTTCGATACGAAGCCATTCGGCAATCTTCGGTGAAAGGTACGCATCCAACCAATATTTCATGCGACAAGAACCGGGTGATCAATGCGACTTTTCGCATAACTAATCGAAGCAACAACGTCTTCCGGCTCCAAGTCAGGAAGTTCATCCACGATTTGCGCAGGAGAAAGGCCCGCTTGTAAAAGATCGAGCACATCTGAAACCCGGATGCGCATTCCGCGGATGCAGTGCCTTCCGCCGCATTGTTTTGGGTTAACCGTGATGCGGGAGTGCGTTTGCATAAGCTGATAGAAGGGATTTTAGCCTCTTGAGCCAAGGAGATTTTTAAAGGAGCGGGGAGGCGGGAGGGGGGAAGCTAGTAAGCTGGTAAGGTCGGAATACGTAGGGCCGGAAGGGGTTACACAGAGCCGAGCCGGAGCGCGGCCCACGGAGGTCACTAAGGAAAACCAAGGATATGATGCTTGATGGGTTTCAACTCCGTAGCCGCAGCCTCCCCATTTCCGCTTTCAAAATTTCCGCGTTTCCGCATTTCCGCTTTTGTTTTCCGTCGCTCCTGGACTGGCTTTTAACCGCTAAAGTACGCTAAAGTACGCTAAAAACAAACCTCGGAAGGCCCGGTTGAATCTCTGATTTAGCGAGGGTTAGCGAGCTTTAGCGGTTTATCCATTAGCCTCTTTTTAGTGCCTTCTTTATCCACGCTGGATCCCTGCGGCAATCAAGAACCCGTCGAATCCGAACGATATCCTTCTCGATTTTATAATAGATCGAGAATGGGAATCGGCGGCTTAACATGACTTAATAACCATCAATCTTACGGTGGATTCCCGCATAGAGCACCAAGGAGTCTATGTCAGATATAAGCGAATCCATGAAATAGTGTCCTACTTCGAGTCCCTTAATTTTATAAAATCGAAACCCGGCAATTAAATCCTGATCTGCGGTCTTGGAGATCGCGATTCTCACTTAGCTCTCCGACGAAGGGATTTCTTCGCAACTTCCCATTCGATGAATGTTTCCCCCCCTGATTCTATACGCTTTTCTGTCTCTTGGAGCGCAAACTTGTGCCACGAAGGAAGCGGAAATGCTGCATCCTCTGAGGTAAGCGAAGACCATAAATCCTCCATGGCACGCAATTTATCGGTTGTAGTCATCTTGGCGATGGGCAGAAGCAGCGGCATAGATTGGACAATGGTTAAGATCGGCTCGGCTTCAAGTGTTTTGCTTTCCATTTTGTCTCACACGCTACTATGCAAACTCAGGAAAGTGTTTAGCCAAGGATGGCACGGATACAAACCGGATAAGAATACCTTCCGCTCAGATTTATTAAACCGCTAAAGCTCGCTAAAATACGCTAAAGGCAAACCACGGAAAGGCTGGTTCTGATTTAGCGAGGTTTAGCGAAATTTAGCGGTTTCTCCATGTCCGTTTCTTCCGGTGCCGGTATCCGTGTAAATCGGTGTTATCCGTGGTTAAGTTTACGGTAATGCATTGTTTAAGGTTCGCGGGGTTGGGCACGCGACGGCGGGGTGCGGCAACCCCGCCCGACACCTGTTCTTCGTTCTTGGCGGCTTGGGCGTTGAAATGTGGGCGGGGGTGGGTTTGCTGGGCGCGCCGTGAGCACACCTTCCAATAATCCGGATTACGATGATGTGGCGCCCTCCGCAGGTGATCCACACGAGAAGCCGATGGGCTTTCTCGATCATTTGGAGGAGCTGCGCTGGACGCTGGCCAAGTGCGCGATCGTGTTCGCGGTGGCGGCGGCGGGCATCGGTTTTTTCCTTAAAAAGTTTAATGAGGCGCTGCTCTGGCCGCTGCGCCATGTGCAGGCGGAGAATGCGAATCTGGTGCTCGATCTGGGCACCACCAGTGTGATGGAGGGTTTCGGGGTGATCATGCAATTGTGCGGGTTTGGCGGGCTGGCGGCGGCGGCGCCGTTCATGATCTTTTTTGTGGGGCAGTTCGTGGCCCCGGCGCTGAGCGAGCGGGAGTTGAAGATGGTGCTGCCGACCGGACTAAGCGCGTTCGTGTTGTTTTTGCTGGGGGCGGCGTTCGGGTTTTTCCTGCTGGTGCCGAGCACCATCCGGGTGGCTTTGGAAATCAACGATTTGCTGGGCTATACGATGCGCTGGACGCCGGTTAGTTACTACTCGTTGCTGGTGTGGCTGGTTCTGGGGGTGGGGGCGGCGTTTGAGTTTCCGCTGCTGATCGTGGTCGCGGTGCATTTCGGTTTTTTGCGGGTGCAGACGCTGCGGAAGTATCGGCGGCACTCGATCGTGGGCATCTTCGTCATCGCGGCGGTGGTGACGCCGACGCCGGATCCGTTTACGCAGACGATGTTTGCGGCGCCGCTGTATGTGCTTTTCGAGCTGGCGATTCTGGTGGGCGCACGCATCCAGGCGCGGCGCGAGGCGCGTTTGAAGGCGGAGGGATTGAGTTAATATGAGCGGGTCCCGGGTGGTGCGGATTTTTTCCGATCTGCATTATCGGGACGGGCGCAGCGAGGTGCACGATCTCGCCGCGCTGGGGCCGTTGCTGGCCGGGGCGGACGAGGTGGTGTTGAACGGGGATACGCTGGATACGCAGATCCCGGCGCTGCGCGGGCACACGGAGGAGGTGCGGGCCTTTTTCGCGGCGGCGGGGCCGGTGGTGACGTTTTTAAGCGGCAACCATGATCCGGATATTTCGGAGTTGGCGGAGCTGGAGCTGGCGGGGGGGCGGATCTGGGTGACGCACGGGGATGTGTTGTTTGATTTGATCGCGCCGTGGAGCCATCTGCGCGGGGAGTTCCGGCGCAGGTTGGAGGCGCTGGGGGCGGGCCTGGGCGCGGGGGAGCGGGCGCGGGTGGAGACGCGGCTGCGGCTGAACCGGCTGGCGTGTCATGATTTGCCGGAGACGCTGGATCTGTCTTCGCGTTCGCCGGGGATGCGGCTGCGCTGGTTGCTGCGGACCTTTGGGTCGCCGGCGAGCGTGGGGTTGATGGTGCGGGCGTGGCGGGAGGCGCCGGGGCGGGCGGCGGCGCTGGCGCGGGCGCAGCGGCCGGGGGCGCGGGTGGTGGTGCTGGGGCACACGCATTTCCCGGGGGTGTGGCGGGTGCCGGGCAAGGCGGGCGAGGCGGAGATCGTGGTGATCAACACGGGGACTTTCGCGCGGCCGTTCGGGGGGAGTTTTGTCGAGGTGGCGGGCGGGCGGGTGCGGGTGGTGCGGATCGTGCGCCGGGGCGGGTTTTTCGAGCCGGGGCGGGTGGTGGCGGAGTTTTAGGCGGAAAGGCGGAAAAGCGGAAACGCGGAAAGGCGGAAACGCGGAAACGCGGAAAATGGAAAATGGAGAATTTGAAACGCGGAAAGGCGGAAAACGGAAAGGATTACATGGAGAGCACGGGCGGGGGCACGGAGGACGCGGAGCTAGTAAGCTGCTAGAGCCAGAGAATGTTAACCCGAGTTCCGCAGTTTGAAAGATAGTTTTGTTGTATTTGAGGCACTTGTGTAATTTAAGGGGCGATTTTCGGCACTACATTGCTGATTTCGCGAGTGCCTTTTGGCAGGCGCAGGCCGAGGTGGGCCAGGAGTTGGG
>JAPLTN010000107.1 GCA_026398135.1 Verrucomicrobiota bacterium | reverse complement strand
CTTCGCCACCCTTGACGCCGTCGAAGTTGGTTTAAAAACCGAACTGGAACTGCTCTCCGCCGACCTGCCGCGCCTCGGCATCCTCACCTGCTTTTCATGGATTCGGCAGGGGTTATTATACGTTTGAATGCGAAATGGTATTATACCGCAAGCTCAGCGCCCTGCAGTTTCAGGACGTTACACTGTAACAAAACCCGCAGGGTATCCGGCCGCTGATGCGAATGACATTCCTGCGGCCAAGACACGCCAAGACGTCGTGAAACGTAAAGTTAGTGGCTGAAATTCGTCCACTTATTGGCCGTATTTCAGCCATGAAGGACAGGTTTTTAGCCCCGCGAGTCATGGCCGCACTCTCCGACACACCGGTGGTTTTTGTGCAGGGGCCTCGCCAATCCGGCAAAACCACCTTGGTGCAGAATCTCCAATCCCGCGGGCACCAAGCTGACTATTTGACCCTGGATGATGCGGCGGTCCTGGAGGCTGCGGTCTCCGGATGCTCATGGCTTCGTTTCAGGCCTGCCCGAGCGGGTGATTCTTGATGAAGTGCAGCGCGCGCCTGAACTGTTTCTGGCGATCAAGCATAGCGTGGATAAAACCGATCACCCGGCCGTTTCCTGCTAACCGGTTCGGCGAACGCGATGCTGTTGCCCAAAGTCTCCGAATCTTTGGCCGGCCGGATGGAAGTACTCCCGCTATGGCCGTTTTCCCAGGGAGAAATCGGCGCGGTGCAGGAGACGTTTACCGAAGCCTGTTTTGCCGCCGAATTCAGCCCGGGGCGGAAAGTCGGGGCGGACTGGCCAACGCTGGTTTCAAAAATCGTCGCCGGCGGCTATCCAGAGGCGCTCGCGCGCACCAAGGCGGACCGGCGCCTGGCGTGGTTCGGATCCTATGTAACGACGATTCTGGAACGGGACGTGCGCGACATCGCCAAAATCCAAGGTTTGCGCGAACTCCCCTCGCTGCTGCGTCTGGTGGCGGCCCGCAGCTCGAATGTGCTCAACTTTAACGATCTGGCCCGCGACGCCGGGATCGCCCCGACAACCCTAAAACGCTACTGGGGCTTGCTGGAGGCGGTGTTTCTCGGGATCACCATTCCAGCGTGGAACGGCAACCTGACCTCGCGCCTCAGTAAGACGCCCAAACTGATGGTCGGTGATGCGGGGCTACTTTGCCATTTGCTCGGGTTGGATGAAACCCGGCTGCAAGAGGGCAGCCTGATGACCGGCGCGGTGCTGGAAACATTTGTCGGCTTGGAACTGATCAAGCAGCTCGCCTGGACCTCGAATGCGCCAAAACTCTTTCATTACCGCACCCACGCCCAACAGGAGGTGGACTAAGTGCTAGAAGACCGGGCGGGGCGTCTGGTGGGTATCCAAGTGAAAAAAGCGCCGGCCCGACCTCGTCTGACTTCCGTGGCCTGCGCCACCTCGCGGAACAAACCGGGGAAAAGTTTGTGCGGGGCATCCTGCTTTATACCGGCACGGAAAGCGTAACCTTCGGCCCCGGACTTCAAGCCGTCCCGATCAGTGCGCTGTGGCGGTAAGCGCGATACCAGCTGGGTGAGTTGCGCCGTGAGTTGATAGCCAAAGGCTGGCGCCCGCTGATTTCAGGTTCATCGTCCTGCTTTTATACCAACAAAATCCGTGACCGGCTAAAAATACTCTACTGGGACGGAATGGGCGCGTGGGTTTTGGCCAAGCGACTGGACCAAGGTCGGTTTAGTTGGCCCCTGGGCGGTGACGGGCGGGCTTGTGCTGAGTTACATCAGGGGCGTGTATGATGCGGAGGATTAACGCAGGAAAGCCTCGTGCAGGCCGCCGTCCACGGTGATGACTTGGCCGGTGGTCTTGCTCAGGCGTTTGCTCACGAGGAGGAAATACGCTTCTGCCTGGTCGGCCGGCGTGATCGGGCTCTTGGTGAGGGTGCGGTCGGCGTAGAACTGAGCCAGCTTGGTCACGAGGCTGTCGGTCGCCTCGTCGTCGGTGTAGGGAATGGCGTATTTGGCCAGCGAACCGATGACGCGGTCGCGGGGGAACATGCCCGAGCCTTGAACGACGGTCGCGGGGGCGACGCCGTTCACGCGCACCAGCGGCGCCAGCTCCATGGCGAGTTCACGCACCAAGTGATTGGCTGCGGCCTTCGAGGTGTCGTAGGCGAGCGAACCTTTTTTAGCGACGGCGGCATTGGCCGAGGTCGTGAGCACCAAGTTGCCGCGCAGCCCCTGCTCTTTCCAGGTCTTGAACGCCTCGTCAGCCACGAGATAACTGCCGGTAACGTTGAGGCTAAAGGTCAGCGCCCATTTGTCGTCGGGGATGTGACCCGAGGGGTCGCTCGGCACGAAGATCCCGGCGGTCACGCAGATCGAGTCAAAGCCGCCGTAGGCGAGCGCAACCTGATCAAGCATCTTACGGATGCTGGCACGGTCGGTGATGTTCGCCGTCAGACCGATGGCGGAGCCGCAGTTGGAAATGCCGGAACCGGCGACGCCAATGCCGAGCCCGAGTTTGTCGGTGATCTCTTTGGCGGTGGCCTCGGCGGCAGCAGTATTGAGGTCAACGCACACGATGTGCGCGCCTTCTTTGACGAGGCGATGGGCCGTCTCTTTGCCGATGCCGGAGCCGGCACCGACGACGATGATCACTTGACGCGCAAGCTCCTTCTCGGCGGGCATGCGCTGCAGTTTGGCCTCTTCGAGCAACCAGTACTCGATGTCGAAGGCTTCCTGCTGCGGCAAAGAGACGTAGGTGTCGATCGCCTCGGCACCGCGCATGACCTCCACCGCGCAGTTGTAAAATTCGGCGGTCACCCGGGACTCGGACTTGTCCTTGCCCCAGGCAATCATGCCCAGACCGGGGATGAGCACGACGGTCGGATTCGGGTCGCGCATGGCGGGCGAACTCGGATTTTTGCAGGCTGCGTAGTAAGCAGCGTAGTCCTTGCGATATTGCTCCAGGCCGGCCTTGAGCTTGGCCTTGAGCGCCGCAGCGTCCCCGGCCTGTGGATTCCAGTCGATGTACAGCGGCTTGATCTTGGTGCGCAGGAAATGGTCAGGGCAACTGGTGCCCAGTTCAGCGAGACGGGCGGCGTCGTTGGAGTTAACAAAACGCAGGATTTTTTCGTCGTCCTGGACTGTGCCGATGAAGCGCTTTTGTTGCGACACCTGGCCGCGCAGCCAAGGCAGGATGGCGGCAAAGGCGGCGTTGCGCGCCTCGGGGGCGAGGCTGGTGTATTTTTGACCACCGAAAGCCGTGGCGTCGCCACCTTTGGCGGCGTATTTGGACTCGATATAAACGGCGGCTTTTTCGATCAGATCGAGGGTGCGCGTGTAGCAGGCCTTCTCATTATCGTCCCACGAAATGAAGCCGTGTTGCCCCATCATGATGGCCTTCACGCCTGGCTGCTTGCGGGCGATTTCCTGCATCGCCAAACCGAGCTCGAAGCCGGGGCGCATCCAGCCCACGTAGGCCATCTCGCCACCGAAGATTTCCTGGGTGAGTTTTTCGCGGTTGGCCGACGCGGCGATGGCGATGATCGCGTTCGGGTGCATGTGATCGACGAATTTGCCCGGCAAAAAACTATGCAGCGGAGTGTCGATGGAGGAGGCGCGCGGGTTCAGGTTGAACGTGGCATGGGCCTGCATCGCCACCATGTCATCCTCGGCCTGCGATTTCAGTCCCTTGTCCGCCCGGGCCTCGTACACGTCCTGAAGAGCCAGCAGTTTGTCTTGATAAAGTGAGGAGAAAAACTCGCGTCCGGCGGTGCGAAGATCCCCCCCCGAACCCTTCACCCACAATACGTCCACTTCGCGCCCGGTGATCGGATCCCGGCCGGTGAGTTTAGCGGACGTGTTGCCCCCGCCGGTGTTGGTGACGCGCTGATCCGAGCCCAGCAGATTGGAGCGGTATACGAGACGGCCGACCGGATCGAGCGCGGCGGCCTGGGCGTCGTTCCAAAGATTATTCACGTGTTTGTACAAATTGCTCATAAGGTTTAAAGGGGGGAGGAATTATTTATATTGAGGGGCGGTTTACGCGCGGTGGCCGGTGGCTTCAGCGAGCGGAGAGAATCTTTTGTTCGTAAACTGCGATTTCGTCCATGAAGCCGATGCCTGAGGGGGTGTCGTGACGGCGGCAAAACTCGTCCCAAACCAAGCCCAGCGGCAGGGCACGGCATTCCTCGAACAAGGCGAGACGGAGCGCGTGGTTGCCGAATTCCTCGGCGTTGCGCAGTCTGGCCGAAGGCTCCAGCAGCGCGGCGAGCAACGCTTTTTGGGCAGCGCGGGTGCCGATTACCCAGGCGGCTATACGGTTGATTGAAGCGTCGAAGTAATCCAGTCCTATCATGGTGCGATCGAGGAAATTGCCTCTCACTACTTCCTCGAAAATCGCGCGCGTGGCGTCGTCGCATATCACCACATGGTCGCTGTCCCAACGCACGCCGCGACTGACGTGAAGCAATAGCGAAGGCGTGTTTTGGAGTATGGCGGAGATTTTATCGGCGATGGATTCGGTGGGGTGAAAGTGGCCCGCATCCAGGCAGTAGGCCAGATCGCCGCGTTTGATGGCGTAGCCCAGATAAAATTCATGAGATCCCACCGTGTAAGATTCAGCACCGATCCCGAATAGTTTGCTTTCAACGGCATCAATCAGGTGCTTGGCGGGGAGTTTTTCGGCGAAAACCCGGTCGAGAGAAGCGGCGAGGCGACGACGCGGCTCCAGTCGGTCATAGGGAACGTCTTTCGAAGCGTCAGGGATCCAGATATTGTTTACCGCCGGGCTTCCAAAAGCTTCGCCGAAACCAGCTCCGATGCGACGGGCGGCTGCACAGTGCCTGATCCAAAAGTCGCGAATCCCCGCGTCGGGATGGGACAAAGTAGTGCCAGCCGCCGCAAGCGGGTGTGAAAAACAAGACGGGTTGAAATCCAGGCCATGCAAGCCACGGGCCTTGGCCCAATCAATCCAAGAGGCGAAATGCCGGGGCTCGATCGCATCTCGATCCACCGGTTGCGGCCCGAAGTCGCCGTAGATCGCATGCAGATTCAGGCGATGCCTGCCCGGCAAAAGTTTATAGACCAGCTCAAGGTCCTGCCGGAGTTCATGCAAGTTGCGCGCCTTGCCGGAATAATTACCTGTGGCCTGAATGCCGCCGCCGGAAAGCGTGGCGTTGGGGTTTTCAAACCCACCGACATCATCTCCCTGCCAGCAGTGAAGCGAGATGGGGGTGGCGGCAAGACGCGTTAGAGCGGCTTCGGTATCGACGCCGAGCGCGGCGTAGCTTTCCCGGGCAGTTGTATAAGCGGATGACGACATGTTGAATGCGGTTATAGCTGAAAATTAATGGCTGTTAGTGGGGCGAAGACGCGCCCAGATAGTTGCCTAGACCGACGATCATAGTTGAAAGCACCAGTGTCCCGAGGCCGAGGAAGAGCAGACGGCGAGGTCTGGGGCCCGCTCCGTTCCACTCGTTGAGCGCCAGTCCCCAAAGTGAGCTGAATATTATTATGGAGGCCATGTGAAGGGTCCAGCTGGAGAAGCCGTATTGACCCATCTGCGTCTCGCCCATCGAGTAAAAGAAGAATTGCAAATACCAGGTGAATCCTGCGAGCGCGGAGCATGAATAGTTGCGCAAGAGGGGCACGGGCGTGGGGTCAAGTCGGCCGTCCTCACCCGCTCCAGCCGGACTTGGCGAACCCTCGCCAGAACCTGATACAAGCGCATAAACCGGCGACGCCTCGCGGGCCTTGCGGGCAAAATATTGATAACCCGTGCCGTTGCGGAGATGTAGATACAGGCACCAGGCAAAATTGGTCGTGAAACCTCCGGCCAGTATAACAATCAACACCGGCAAGCCTTGCCAGATGGGACTGCACCCCCGGGCCAGTGCGATTGTTTTGATCGGCCCCCCCGCATCCAGGCCAAAGGAAAAACACGCGCTCATGATGCCGGAGAAAGTCGCCAGCAAGAGACCCTTACGAAAGTTAAACTCTTTGACCGTCGCGCGTTTCTCCACCTCGGACATACCTTCCTCTTTGGCCTTGCCCGCCAGGCCGGCTATCAGAATACCCACGACACACACGGCTACGCCCACCAGCACGACCTGTCCGGAGCGCGTCAGAAGGACATTTTGTGCAAAGGTGCCATGAAACAGCGGGGGAATGAGCGTGCCGAATACCGCACAGTAACCTAGCGCCACAGCCATACCAAGGGACATGCCCAGGTAACGCATCGTAAGCCCGAAGGTGAGCCCGCCTATTCCCCAGAGCAGGCCGAAAAAGTAAGTCCACAACAAAGGGCCGGTCGGTGTCGCCCGCAGAATGTTAATTACATCAGGCACATACAACAGGGCGCCCAACCAGGGGGCGATCAGCCAACTGAACACCCCGCCTACCAACCAGTAGGTTTCCCATGACCAGCGCCGCACCGCGCGGTAAGGGACATAAAAAGAGCCGGAGGCCAGGCCACCCAGCCAATGAAGGATGACGCCGAGAACAGGATTAGCCATAAGAGGTAGGTAGTTAGTGAGAGTAGGGTAAGGGCACTTCGAGGTAAGGTAAACGGCGGGCATTACCCAGCGGGCAGGGGACACTCGCCTTCTGAATCAGGCCATCCTGCGCATCTACTGCGTGTAACTCCATTCGTTAATTACTCGATTTGCGACAAATATGAGTTGGAAAACGCCGGTTAATTAAATTCTTAAACTGCTATTAAACAATTATTTTAATATATTTTAATTAATAATTTGATCTACCAGCACTTAAATTTAATAAAAATTACGACACATTTTAAACCACCATGCATCCTCAGGAGTTACCTTCGGTAGTTGCCGAGCCGGAGGCCGCACTACCGGCCAATTTTCATCATTACCTGCCTATCCCGGAAGAGGTATTTCATTGCGGCTTATTTGTAACCAGCGTAGGGGCCGGACGAGTAAATCTCGGTCAGAAATATCCACACCCCGGGCACCCGTCGCTCTACCACTTCACTTGGGCTGATGGCCGAACCTTGCCCGAATTTTCATTGATGATTATCACGCACGGACGGGGCGTCTTTGAATCACGGGCAAGTGGTCAGGTGAGTGTGTCTGCGGGGTCTGCATTGCTAATCTTTCCCGGAATCTGGCATCGCTACCGACCGGACATCACCACCGGCTGGAGCGAAAAGTGGATGCATTTTAACGGGGAATTCGCGCACCGGTTATTAGCGCAGTCGGTGATCAGCTTGGCCAGCCCGGTGCTGTTGCCTAAGGATCCCGGTTTGGTCGAGACCACTTTCGACCGGGTGCTTTTGACAGTGCGCAAAAATGCGGCGGAAAACTCGTTAAGAATAAGTTTACTGGGTTTGGCATTACTCTCGGCCGTCCTTGGCGACGATAACAAGCCATGCGAATACGCCGCAGGCTCGGCTTTGCCTGCGACTGGAAAAACCGGAAGCACCATTGCCCAGAAGGCGATTCAACACATCTGGACCCACGGCCACAAGGAGTTGACCGTCGAGCATGTGGCGGATGCGGTGGGCGTGAACCGGCGGAAATTGGAGCGCAATTTTCAAAGCAGCCAGGGGCGCGGGGTTCTGGACGAAATTATTCAGTGTCGATACAGCCGCGCCGAGCGGCTGGTGCGCGAGACTGATTTACCGTTAAAGAGTGTGGTGGACCTGGCCGGCTTCGGCGGCATGGAAAACATGCGGCGTGTCTTCTTTGCCCGCGTCGGCTTGTCACCCAGCCAGTACAGAAAGTCCGTCCGCCGCACTTTGCCCGGCTCGGGGCTGCCGGCGGAAAGATAACGCGTATGCACCCGGCCTTCCGGCGTTAAACAGATTTCGGGTGTTTCAGGGATCAAACCACCCGGATCACCGGGAGGCCGAGCAGTTGACCCAGTTTGTCCAGCTTGTCCGCTATATGACCGACGCCGACCGCACAATGATGCGCCGGGCCCTCCGCATTCCATCGATTTACAAACTCCCGCGCCCCTCCGGCGAAACGATAACGGCTGTTGGTGTTGCCAATTTCGAGGATAGGGCCGGGAACCGACTCGCCTTGCGCATACAGCAGCGCGAGTCCGCCATCCCGCTCGATCACAGATAACAGCGTTACGGGGCCGGGCTTGACCGCCATCTCGACCGAGACGCCCCGGCCTACTTTGCCGTGATATACCTTGAGCGGCCGCACTTTGGTACGGCCCGCCGCGATCGCGATATGCCCCGGTCCGTCGTGCCCCATCAACACCACATCGTCCTTGAAATCCATCGCATAGTATTCGGTGAAGGACCCGCCCGCGCCGAAGAGTTGTAATATCTTCATCGCCTGGGCGTTTTTGACCTCATACTCGCCCGCCACCGGCACTCCCCGCGCGGTTAGCAACGAAGTGCCAAGAATGATGGAGGCGATGGCTTGCTCGTTTTCCGGCATTCCGCTGCCCTTGTAATAATAAGCCATCGAACCCAACCCATGCTCGGCCACCAGTTGATCGAGCGCGACGGATGTGCGCGCGGCTTCGTCGAGGTCTTCATCCGGACAGTCTGGCTGGATGTCAAAAGTGGCGCTAAATTCAAGGCGTCGCCCGGCCAGTTGAGCCGCGCTCACCGTGCGTCTCCGCGCCGCCAGTTCGTCTACCTCAAGAATCTCGATGTGGGTGCCAAACGCGGCGCACTGGAGGGTCGTGTCGGTGTAAATATCGAGCATCCCGTTATAGTAATGGCCCATCAGTCCGAGACGATTGCCATCCATGGCGCTGGCCACCCGGGCCGCCTCGACCCAGGCATCCACCTCCGCCCAGCAAGCCGGGTCGTCCTCCAGCACCCCGGTGACTTGATGGAAGGCGATGCCGGAGCGGCGCAGGACGTTGGCGATTTCCGGCACCGGACAGGCTGCGCAATACGCCAGCCAGTCGCCGGTCATGCGGGTGCGATCCCCGAGGGCGTTGAACGCCGCGTAGTCGATGGCCGGGGACGGCGCGAGATTCAGCACCACCACCGGAACCTTGGCCCGGCGCAACACCGGCAGGACCGTCGAGGAAAGCGCGTAGGTGGTGACGTGTAGAAAGATAATATCCACATCCGCCCGTCGAAACTCATGACCCGCCGCATAAGCCCGCACCGGGTTGTCCACCAGTCCGAGGTTCACGATCTCGACGCCGGTCCGGGCCATACGCGATTCGACCCGCGCCAGGTAACCTTCCAGCCGCTCGCGCAATCCGGCGAATTGGGGCCAGTAAGTATCCAGGCCGATACCGAACAAACCGATGCGGACGGGGGCGGGGTTTTGCATGCCATCCACCTTATCTGCTGGCCTCGTTTTCGGGAATGGCCGTTATGACCTTTTCCATGTCAAAAATGATCCCGGATAACACCTACATCCGTTATCTGCCTCAGCCCTCCCGGCAGCATCCCTGGGGGGTGGCGGTGACGGCCGGAGGCTGCAGCACCATCGCCCCCGGCACCGTTTATCCTCCCGCCAGCCGGCATCCGCTTGACCATAGGTTCGATTGGGAGACCGGCCGCACTCTGGAGGCCTTGCAGGTGGTTTATATCCCGAATGGTTCGGGAAGATTGGAAACCGCCGCACACGGACGGACCCGCATCGCCTCAGGCATGGCGTTTTTGCTGCACCCCGGCGAGTGGCATCGCTACCAGCCGGACCGCCGGCAAGGCTGGGTGGAAAGCTGGGTGGAGTTAACGGGACCAACCGTGCGCGCGCTGCTTCAAAGCGGAGTTTTTCCCGCTGCATCACCGATTTTGCGCAGGGCGCAAAGCTCGGGACTCGGCGAAGCGATGGAAGCACTTCACCTCGCCCTGCGGCAGGACATGGCCGCGACCGATCCAGAACTGGCTGCGCTCTGCTTGCGCGTCCTGGCCGCGGCGGCCCGATCGGCGGAAAAAAACGATCCGGGGGATTCAGCCATCGCGCAAAAAATCGCCCGGGGCGAACGCATCCTGGCGGCCCGTTTCCACGAGCCGGTCAACCTTGAGCAACTGGCCCGCGAACTCGGGGTGGCCTATTCGTATTTCCGGCGGGAATTCAAGGCCCGCACCGGTTTCTCGCCCTGGAACTACGTGCTGCACCTGCGCCTGGGGCGGGCGCGACGTTTGCTGGCTGGCGGCGATTCCAAACTGGAATCCGTCGCGCAGGCGGTGGGCTTCACCTCCGGATTTCAGCTTTCCCACGCCTTTAAGCGGGCCTTCGGACAGGCACCCGATCCGTGGCGCAAAAACCTTGCCCGCACGACTGCTCGATAAGGGGTAGGGCTCCTGGAGAGTGTCGTCACAAGATTTGATTAACGGCAAGAGACGGGAGTCCATCTGAAGTCCATTTCAACCCTTTTGCTGCGCGTATGAGCCGATTCCAAAGTCTGCGCGGCATAAAACAAAAACCCCCGCAACCGCTTGGTTGAGGGGGTTTTAATTGGGTGCAGGGGTTGGATTCGAACCAACGACCTTCAGGTTATGAGCCTGACGAGCTACCGGGCTGCTCCACCCTGCAATAGGTGAGGGGCGAGACCGTGCGCCCGCGTTTGGGTCTGTCAATGAACTTTTCCAAAAATCCCGAAATCACGCTTGCCTCAGGATTTTTCGCAGGGTGTGCTCGACCCTCTTTTCCTTCGAAAAGGGAACAACCAACCATCAACAACAACCCATATCCTACGATCGCAAGGCGGCCCTCAGGCCGACCTGTGTTTCCGATTGATACATAGATCCCATGCAAGTCTCCGCTAAAGACCTCCTCGACGCCGGCGTTCACTTCGGCCACCAAACCAAACGCTGGAACCCACGCTCCAAGCCCTACGTCTTCGATCATCGCCAGGGCATCACCATCATTGATCTGGGCAAGACCCACGATCTCCTCACCAAGGCCTACTCCTTCATCGAAGATAAAGTCGCTTCCGGCGGCAACGTGCTCTTCGTCGGCACCAAGGAACAGGCCCGCGAAATCGTTCGCGAGGCCGCCACCACGACCGGCATGCCATACTGCGTGGACCGCTGGCTCGGCGGCACCCTGACCAACTTCGCCACGGTCAAGAAATCCATCGCGAAGTTCAAAAAATACCAGCAGCAGGAAGCCTCGGGCGAACTCGCCAAGCTCTCCTCCAAGGAAGAAGCCTCCATCAAACGCGAGATGGTGCGCATGACCAAGAATTTCTCCGGCATCATGGAAATGCCCGAGCTCCCCACCATCATGTTCGTGGTGGACGCCAACCACGAAGAAATCGCCGTTGCCGAGGCCAAGCGCTCCAACATTCCCTGCGTCGGCCTCGTGGACACCAACTCCGACCCCACCCAGCTCTCGCACCCCATTCCGGGCAACGACGACGCCGTGAAGTCCATCCGCATCATCGTCGATACCATCATCGCCGCCGTGCAGTCCGGCCTCGCCCAGCGTGACAGCCGCCGCAACCAGCGCGGCCAGGCCGACCTCAAAGCCGCCTCCGCCGCCGTCGCCGCCGCGGCCGGCATCGACACCTCGACCGATGCTCCCGCCCCCGAAGGCGAGACCGTCCCCGCCGTCGAAACCAAGAAGCCCGCCACCCGCAAAAAGATCGCCGCCCCCAAGGCCTGATCTCGCGGCTTCCCGTAATTAACCACTACCAAGCATGAGCACCGCCACCATTTCCGCCACCATGGTCAACGACCTGCGCGCCCAGACCGGCGCCGGGTTGCTGGATTGCAAAAAAGCCCTCGTCGAAACCAACGGTAACGTCGAAGAAGCCATCACCATCCTTCGCAAGAAGGGTGCCGCCAGCGCCGCCAAGAAAGCCGACCGCGCCACCAAGGAAGGCTGTATCGAAAGCTACATCCACCTCGGTGGAAAAGTCGGCGTCCTGATCGAGGTCAACTGCGAGACCGATTTCGTCGCCCGCAACGAAGACTTCCGCGGCTTCGTCAAAGACCTCTGCCTCCACATCGCCGCCGCCAACCCGGTGTGCGTTTCCCGTGAGGAAGTTCCCGCCGCCGACGTCGAGAAAGAGCGTGAAATCGCCACCTCTCAAGTCGCCGGCAAGCCACCCGCCGCCATCCAAAAGATCGTGGAAGGCAAGCTGGACAAATACTTCTCCACCATCGCGCTGCTCGAGCAGCCCTTCGTCAAGGATCCGGAAAAGACGGTGAAGGAAATCCTCACCGCCAAGATCCAGTCCACCGGCGAAAACATCCAGATCCGTCGCTTCGTTCGCTACCAGCTCGGTTCGTAAGCGGCAGCCGACTTTCCAGTCGTTTCAAAGCGCTCCCTTTTCGGGAGCGCTTTTTTTTCGCCTCGGCCAACCGAACAAGCCCGCGAGCGCGTCGGTCCCCTGCTTTTTCCTGATGCACACACGGCGTAATCCTGTCTGACTGCGCCACCACATGAAAGTCACCCGAGTCCAGATCGCCGCCCGCGGCTTGACCAACTGCTGTCCCAACTGCGGAGCGCGCACGCTGTTCGTACCCGGAGCCCCCTTCAAAATCGCCCCCACCTGCACCGCCTGCGGACTCAAACTGGAACGCGAAGAAGGCAGCTTCCTCGGAGCCATGTCCCTCAACTACGGCATGACGATCTGCCTGTTTTTGGTCCCGGTTTTGGTCGCGTATCTGCTCGGCTGGTTATCCGGCCTGACGGCGGCAATCCTCGCCGGCCTCGGCGCCGTCGGGTTTCCCATCTTTTTTTACCGTTCATCGCGCAGCTGGTGGTTGATGAACTACTACCTGGTCCTGCCCCAGCATTTGCCCGCCAACCAACGCGCCGTGGAAGCGAGCGAAGACTTCAATACCTGAGCCGAGTTTCGGACCTGCCCTGCGGCTGGCCGAGCGTTAACCGAACTTTCGGCTTCCGTTCACACGTTCGCATCGTAAGTTCACGCCCCCACGCAGCCGGAGAGGTGGCAGAGTGGTCGATCGCGCCGCACTCGAAATGCGGTGAACCGAAAGGTTCCGGGGGTTCGAATCCCTCCCTCTCCGCCATTCGCTCGGCGAATGGCGCTTCGACGCAGTCGAAGTGAATGCACAGCATTCGATGCGGGGATATGGACGGCGCAGCCGCGCCGGGGTAAGACCCTGAGCGAAGCGAATCAATTCCTCCCTCTCCGCCAGTGGCTTTGCCCATGGCCTTTGCCCATGGCGTTTGGTGAAACCAAAAAATGCGAAGCATTTGAGGCAGGGATAAAGTGAGCTTGCCCCGAATCGACGGACGCGAGTTGAGCCACTAAAGAAAAACTCAACGATGAAAGAACCGAAGCAGACGCTTGATTTCGACTTTGACCAGCCTTCGACCGCCGCGAGGTTAATCCATTCCTGTATCTTTACTGACCCGAAAAACCACGAGCGATTTCGCAATGATGTGACCGCTTAACTTCGGGTTACGGGCGGAAGGAGGTATCCAGCTGCACATGCCGGCTAAGCGTATGCCGTTATTGGTCCATCGCCTGCCTCGTAACGATGGGAACGTAACCGACCTTCAGGCCAGTTGGCGGGGTCACCAGAAGAGCAGGATCGAGAGACACCAATTTCCCCCGTGTGGGCGGGGCCATGTAATCGCGATCCGATGCCCAGCTTGCATGCAATTTCTCCACCAAGGCTTGCAGCTTCGCCTTCTTTTCCGAGCTCCAGTGGTATTGCTGAAAAGATGGTTGGTCTACGAAGCGATACCACGAGTAGGTCACCACCGAACCATCCACCAGCCGCGCAGTGAACGGTCCCATTTTCGGACCGGGCTTTGCCCATGCGCCCCCGTTGGGCGAGGTGTAGGGCGCTCCTTTCTCGGCGCGTTTGAATTCCAGATCGAGCAGTTTGGTTTCCGCAGGCACAGCCGCGGCGGACACGGCCATGCGCTTCTCGCCGACCTCCTTGTAGTATTGCGGAAACAGGCCTTTTGCGACGAGGGGGTTTTTGGACCATTGCAAGCCCCACACGTTGCCCTTGAATACTCGAGTTTCGAATACGCCATCAACTCCGGTGATTTTCTTACCCGCTTGGGAGTAGTCCGTCGACTCGGCATACAACTTGGGTTTAAATGCGCCCTTTCTCTCTATCCGCCCGGAACAGGCCGGGCCTCCATCGCGCCAAGCTTTGAAGGCGTTGTAGAGGGCCGACTTCGAGTAGTAGGTAACGTCCTGGACCAAGAAAGCACGGCCTTGAGCGTCCACCGGCCACTGCAGCTTCGGCAGCTTCGTGTAAGTCCTACCCTTAGCGTCCTTGGTGTCGAAGCGCGGCACCGTATTAATCTCCATCGCGCCTCCTCCCATGACGCCTGGACGCGCGTCAAGACCACGACCGTAAACGAAGGGATAGTTGAACAGCTTGCCGATTTTACTCCACGTCTCAGGGATGTAGTAGGCGATGGGGCCTTTGAAATTGGCGGCGCTGAGAAAACACGTCCAGCTTTGGTCTCCCGTAGGCGGGTCGCCGGATGTGGGACCGGTGAACGGCAGGGCCATCCAAGTGTAACCGAGAAACTCTCCGTTGGGTTTGCCTTGGAACGGCAATCCGTCGGGAGGAATGAGCAGGCGGTTGCTCAATTGCGCGATGCCGAGCCGATCATCCGGCAATGCTTCGTTGCTGTAGAAGAAAGACCAACCGGGCGAGCCGACTTCGTAGTCATAGCATTGTGGCGTGGCGTTCATGCTAAACTTTGGCAGCCCATAGCGGAAATGGTTTCCGGCCCAGTAGCCGAGTCCCCCTTCGATGGTTTGGAAAACGCTGCTCCACGTGGGGCCCCGCTCTTTCCATTTGCGCGCCTCCGTGCCTTTCGGCGCGAGCGGTTTGTCTTCGTTGTCGGAGTTGTCCGGTTGAATCCACGAGCCGGGCAGGCCGATTTGGAAATCGGCCAACGGCTCATCGACCAACGGCCAGACCGCGGCATAGAAGCCCATACCCGCATTGTAGCCGCCCGCAGCCGGCAAAGGCTCGTGGCCAAAACTGATGTAGCCCGCAAGTCCCTCAGATTGCGACGTGACGACGCCCACACCGGATGGGAGGTCTCGCCCAGCACAGGACAAAGTCGTAAGCATCAGAAAGACGATCAGGCCGGGCAGACGTTTTAGTAATGGTTTCATCATTTGTTTGAGTGTAGTTACGAAACGGGAAGCTAAGAAATGAAGGGCTTCGAAGCTCAGAGCAGGGACGCCTTACGAGAATAAGGACGCCATGTAGAACACGAGGACTCGAGTCCCGTATGAAAACCTTGCCTTGGCCCGCGCCGACCCGCCGCTCAACTTGACCGCCAACATCATGGAATCCCTAGCCAACCTTTTTTCTCAAAACCAGCGCTGGGCTGCCACCATCACCGAACGCGACCCCGAGTTTTTCGTAAAACTCTCCCGCCAGCAAAACCCCGAATACCTCTGGATTGGCTGCTCCGATAGCCGCGTGCCCGCGAACGAAATCATCGGACTGCTCCCCGGCGAAGTCTTCGTCCATCGCAACATCGCCAATGTCGTCGTCCACACCGACCTCAACTGCCTCTCCGTCCTCCAATACGCTGTCGATGTGTTAAAAGTGAAACACGTCATGGTCGTGGGCCACTACGGCTGCGGCGGCGTGCGCGCCGCCCTGCGCTGCGACCGCGTGGGCCTCGCCGACAACTGGCTGCGCCACGTCCAGGACGTCAAAAGCCGCCACGAAGCCTGCATCCAGTCCCTCAACGGCTTCGACACCCGCAGCAACCGCCTCTGCGAACTCAACGTCATCGAACAAGTCTCCAACGTCTGCCAGACCACCATTGTGTGCGACGCCTGGGAACGCGGCCAGGAACTCACCGTGCACGGCTGGATCTACGGCCTCAAAGACGGTCTCCTGCGTGATCTGCACATGACCGCCGCCTCCGTCGCCGAAGCCGACGCCGCCTACCGCGCCGCCGTGGCAGAACTCGCCAGCTAGGCGTCCACGTCCAGGCAGCCTCTCGGCCTTCCGTCATTCGTCATTGGTCATTGGCCATTAACCGCCAAGCCATGCGCCCACCGCGCAGCCTTGGCCAAACTCCGCGCAGCCAGAATCGCTCCTTTGCGATAACCTGCGTGGACCTATGTCTTTCCTACCCTTCGACTCCGGCCTCTCCCCCTTAGGAGGCTCCACCTGCCCGCGCGGCACCGCCCTGCTCACCAACTCGTTGCTGAACAAAGGCACCGCCTTTACCGAACGCGAACGCGACGCCCTAGGGCTGCGCGGCCTGCTCCCGCCCCGCGTCTTTACCCTCGAAGAACAGGTCGAACGCGTGCTCGGCAACCTCCGCCGCAAAGAGTCACCTCTGGAGAAATACATTTTCCTCACCACCCTGCAAAATCGCAACGAGACGCTCTTTTACCGCGTCATGCAGGACCACACCGAGGAGATGCTGCCCCTCATCTACACCCCGACTGTGGGTCAGGCCTGTCTCGAATACGGTGCCATCTTCCGCCGCCCCCGCGGTCTCTACATCAGCATCCGCGAGCGCGGCCGCGTCGCCGAGATCCTCCGCCACTGGCCGATCCACGACGTGCGCATCATCGTCGTGACCGACGGCGAACGCATCCTCGGCCTCGGCGACCTCGGAGCCCTCGGCATGGGCATCCCCGTAGGCAAGCTCTCCCTCTACACCGCCTGCGCCGGCCTGCACCCCGCCTACGGCCTGCCCATCACCCTCGATGTCGGCACCGATAACGCCGCGCTCCGCGCCGACCCTCACTACCTCGGCCTCTCCCAGCCTCGCGTGCGCGGCGCCGCCTACGACGAGTTCGTCGCCGAATTTGTCGCCGCCGTGCGCTCCGTGTTCCCCCGCGTGCTCCTGCAATGGGAGGACTTCGGCAACACCAACGCCTTCCGCCTGCTCCAGCAAAACCGCGCCCACGTATGCAGTTTCAATGACGACATCCAGGGCACCGCCGCCGTCGCCGTCGCCGGCCTGCTCGCCAGCCTGAAAGAGACCGGGGGCAAACTCGTCGAGCAACGCCTGCTCTTCCTCGGCGCCGGCGAAGCCGGCACCGGCATCGCCGACCTCTATGTCGCCGCCGCCACCTCGGCCGGGCTCTCCGAAGCCGATGCCCGCGCCCGCTGCTGGTTCGTCGATTCCGAAGGCCTCGTGGTGCAAAACCGCCCCGGCCGTCCGCTCGCCCACCACAAGCTCCCCTACGCCCACGCTCACGCCCCCCTGCGCACCCTCGCCGAGGCGGTCGAGGCCCTGCGCCCCACCGTGCTCATCGGCGTCTCCGGCCAGCCCGCCACCTTCACCGCGCCCATCCTCCGCCGCATGGCCGAGCTCAACCCGCGCCCGGTCATCTTCGCCCTGTCCAACCCCACCAGCCAGGCCGAGTGCACCGCCGAGCAAGCCTACCGCGAGACCGAAGGCCGCGTGCTCTTCGCCAGCGGCAGCCCCTTCCCGCCCGTCACCTTCGGCGGCCGTACCTATACCCCGGGCCAGGGCAACAACGTTTATATCTTCCCCGGCGTGGGCTACGGCGCCCTGGCCTGCGGCGCGCGCGAGATAACCGACGCGATGTTCCTCGCCGCCGCCCGCCGCCTTGCCGAACTGGTCACACCCGAGGATCTGGCCTTGGGGCGTATTTACCCTTCGCTTACCCGCATCCGCGAAGTCTCGCTCGAACTGGCCATCGCCGTCGTGGCCGAGGCCAAACGCTCCGGCCTGGCCACCATCGAACTCCCCGCCGACCCGCGCGAAGAACTCATCGCCCGCCGCTTCGAAGCCGTTTACCACGACTACGTGTAGGCCCAAATTCGTTCCAGCTTCGCAGGCCCCGCCTGATCTCGACCAAACTCCCGGTTGAGGATCCGCCCACCGCCTTCCCACCCAGCAGGGAGGACACCTCAACCCGCCAATCCGTTGGCGAATGACTTTACGCGACTTATGACACAAATCCGATGATCCGTTCTGGATTTTCTCTTTCGTAAATTATTCCACTTCAATATTGTTATCCCAAAAAACGCACATTCATGAAAATCTTAAGTTCAACTTTGGATTTTCATGGATGTAGGCAAACTCATGAACCGAGACTTGACCCTGCCCAATTGTGATACACCTTTGTATCACAATGTCCGCCACCGCTACCGTCCGCGATCTTCGCAATCACTTCCCCAAGATCCGCAAGCTGGTCGAAACCGAGGGCGAGGTACTCCTCTCCGAAAGCGGCCACACCAAGTACCGCCTCGTACTCCACACCGAGCCGCCCGCCCAGCCTGCGCCGCCCGTGGACTACTGGGCCCGCCTCACTGCCCACCAACCCGCGCCGCTTACCGCCGCGCAAGCCCGGTCCCTGCACGACGACAACCGTGGCGACCGTTAAGCTGAACCCATGAGTTCGGCACAACAATTCTACATCGATCCGAGCGCCCTCCTGAAACTCTATCTGCATGAGCCGGAGTCGCGGGCCATGGCGATGTGGCGAGCCAAAATCACCGGACCGCTGGCGGTCACCCACCACGGCCGCGTCGAGTTGATCAACGGCATCGCCCTCGCCGCCCATCACGGCTTTCTCCCCGCCGCCGCCTTCCAAGCCGCCCTCGCCGCGCTGGAAGACGATTTCGAGCAAGGCCGCTACGCCCCAGCCGATCTCCTCTGGCGCGCCGTACTCAAGCGTGCCGCCGACCTCTCCCGCGCGCACACACCCGCCCTCGGCACCCGCTCGCTCGACGTGCTCCACGTCGCCAGCGCCCTCGAGCTGGGCCTGAAACGCTTCGTCACCTTCGACACCCGCCAAAGCCAGCTCGCCCTCGCCGCAGGATTGAAAGTCGTCACGCCCTCCGGGTAACCCAACGAAGACCTGCGTCCATCGTCCTGCGCATAGTTCCCCAAGTCTTGCCCTGCCCGCCACCCTCCCCCACGACTGCGCGCTCCGCATGACCAAAGCCCAGCTCAAGGAACTCGAAGCCGACCTCTGGCGTGCCGCCGACACCCGCACCCGCGACCTCCTCCTCCCCCGCCTGATCTCGGGCAAACTCCCGGTCGAGGCCCTCCCCATCGCCTTCCCGCCCAGCATGGCGGCCGCCCCCGCCCATTGACCCGCTTGCGGACGACTTTACGCGACTTACACGATCCAAGCGTGAAATTGACTGGATTATAGGATACGTAACTTATTCAACATCAGCGACAGTATCTCGGTAAAACACACATCCATGAAAATCTGGAGTTGAAGTCCCGATTTTCATGGATCATTGATTTCCCGTGATTGATCGCCCCCAAGCGCTGGCCCGCATCCGCGAGTCTTACGAAGTCCACCCTGCCGTGGCCATCGAGGGTCCGCGCCAGTGCGGCAAGACCACCCTCGCCCGCACTCTCGCCGCCGACGCCCCCGAGGTCACTTTCTTCGATCTGGAGAGTCCCGCCGACCTCCAAAAACTGGCCAGCCCCGAGCAAACCCTCCGCCCCCTGCGCGGCTTGGTCGTCATCGACGAGGCCCAGCGCGTGCCCGAACTCTTCCCGGTGTTGCGCGTCTTGCTCGACCGGCCCGACGTCCCCGCACGCTTCCTCCTCACCGGCAGCGCCTCGCCCGAACTCGTGCGCGGTCTCTCCGAATCGCTGGCCGGTCGCATCGGCATCATCGACCTCGCCGGCTTCGATCTCGCCGAGACCGGCCCCGACTCGCTGATCCCGCTCTGGTCGCGAGGCGGTTTTCCCCGCTCCTTCCTCGCGGCCAACGACCGTGCCTCGCTCGCGTGGCGGCTCGATTTCGTGCGCACCTTTCTGGAGCGCGACCTCCCGCAACTCGGCATCACCGTGCCCGCCGCCACCCTCCGTCGCTTCTGGACCATGATCGCCCACTATCACGGGCAGACGTGGAACGCCGCCGAGTTTTCCCGCTCCCTCGGAGCCGACGAAAAGACCGCCCGCCGCTACCTCGATATCCTCGCCGGTGCTTTCATGGTGCGCGTGCTTCCGCCGTGGTTCGAAAACCTCGGCAAACGCCAGGTCAAAGCCCCCAAGCTCTACGTGCGCGATACCGGACTGCTCCACGCCCTGCTCGGACTCGGCTCGTTTGAGGAACTGCAAGGCCACCCCAAGCTCGGTGCCTCGTGGGAAGGCTTCGTCATCGAGCAACTCATCACCCTGCTCGACACCCGCGACACCTACTACTGGGGCACTCATAACGGTGCCGAGCTCGACTTTATGACCGTGTGGGCCGGCAAACGCCACGGCTTCGAGGTGAAATACGCCGACGCCCCCGGCACCACCAAGTCCATGCACACCGCGCTTGCCGATCTCGGCCTCGCCCACCTCTGGGTCGTCTATCCCGGCGAAAAACGCTACAACCTGGCCGACAAGATCACCGTCGTGCCCGCCCGAGAAATCCCCGCTCTCGTCACCACGCTAAAGAGCGGCACCGTCCTGCACGCCTGAGCCACTCGTCAGGTTACCGCTTGCCGCTCCGAAAACTCCGGCTGCGGCGACCACGTGTTTAACTCCGCCTCAGAAGCCTACCCAGCTCCGGATAATCAATCTTTGCATTGTGCCGTTTATCCACCGGTAAAGCCGCCATGAACCGCACCTGATCCACCTGCGCCCACGCCACCGCCGCGAGCAGTTCCAACGCCAGCAGATCATCACGCTCAGCATCCACTCCAGCACTCGTCGATCATTCAGCCCAAACATCGCCACGCGCCGCACCGCTGAAACGTCATCGCCCGCCGCTTCGAAGCCGTTTACCGCGATTAAGTATAAGCTCACAGGAAAAGACTTTGCTTGTATCCAAGCTTGCTCAGCCTGCGCCGTATGCTGGCGCAGGACCTGAGCTTTCGTGAAAAATCCGTCCCCATAAAAAGGCGTCGCGACTTCTTCTATCCCGGGCTACGTCATTCCTCCGACGCATGGGCGCTCGCCGTTCTCACCTTCCAAACCGGCTTGATGGCCGGTCTTTTTCTGGACCGCATTCCACTCTGGCTCGGACTTTATCCGGCGGGCTGGCTCGCCGTCATGTCGGCCAACGTGAAGCACAATCACATGCACCGGCGCACCTTTCGCGCTCGCTGGCCCAACCTCGCCCTCGACCACTGGCTCGGCTGGCTCACCGGCACCACCGCCACCTCCATCCTCACCGAGCACAACCTCCGCCACCACGGCCACAGTAACACCGAGCACGATTTCGTGCGCGCCGACCTCGTCGGCTTCCGCTCCCAGCTCCTCAACGTGCTCTGCTTTTTCCCCAGCGCCGCCTGGGAACTCTACATCCGCAAGCCCCTCGATTTCCGCCTTTGGTGGCGCACCAACCGTCCGCTCTTTTGGCGCGCCCTCGCCGAACAGGCCAGCCTCTGGGGCATCTTCACAACTCTCCTCTTCATCGACTGGCGCGTCGCCCTATTGTGCGTCGCCCTCCCTTGGCTCCATGGCCAGTGGTGGCTCGTCACCTTCAACCTGCTTCAACACCAGGCCCTCGCCCCCGACGATCCGTGGCACAACAGCCGCAACATCACGGGCCGCTGGTTCAATTTTTTCTTCTTCAACGTCGGCTTCCACACCGCCCACCACCTCCGGCCCACCCTGCACTGGAGCGAGCTGCCCGCCTACCACGCCCGCGAGATCGCCCCGCGCATCGACCCCCGCCTCGTCTCGCCCCACCTCTGGGCCTTCTACCGGGATTGGTTCACGCAACGCAGTCATCCGTCGCCCTGCCCTGCTGCTCCCGCCGTCGCGCCCGCGCGTCCCTCCGCATGAACCCGACGACGCTCGATCCCGCCCGCTTCCGCCTCGGCGTCGTGGACAAATCCCGCCGCTTCCTACCCGAGTCGCTCACCCCGCTCGCCCACACCTCCGTCTACGCCGTGCTCTCGCCGGCCGTGCGCCTGCGCTACAACCAGCTTTTCGCCAGCGCCTACCACGAGCAGTTCATCTACCTAGAAAGCATGCTCGCCGGCCCTATCTTGCCCGCCCTCATGCGTCACTACGCAGGCGACCCGCTGGCCGAGCGTTTGCGCATTTTCCAAGCCGAGGAGCGCATCCATTCCCACTGGTTTCACCTCCTCCACCGCGCCAGCGAGCCCGCACTTTACGCCGACAACCGCCACGTCTTCGTCTCCTCCCCGCGCCTCGCCCAACGCATCTTCGACGGGTGCGCGCGCCGCCCCGCCGCCTTCCCCTTCGTCCTCTGGCTCGCCATGATCATTGAGGAGCGCACCCTCCCCGCCTCCCGCGAAATCATCCGCGAAGCCGACTCCCTAGAACCCCACTACGTCGCCCTTCACCGCCTCCACGCCGCCGACGAGGCCGGCCACGTGAGCTGCGACGCCGAGCTCATCCGCCGCCTGTGGCCAGCCCTCTCCCCCGCCGGACGTCTGCTCAACCGCTGGCTCTTCGTCACCCTCCTCCGCGAATTTTTCCAAGCACCCAAACGCGCCGGCTGGGCCGTTGTCCTCCAGCTCGCCCGCGAACACCCCGAAATCACCCCGCTGCTCCCCCGCCTGCGCCGCGAGATCAATGCCCTCGGCTCCCGCGCCGACTACCTCGGCACCCTCTACAGCCGAGCCCGCGAGCCACGCACTTTCGCCCTCGCCGATCGCTTCCGCGAACTCCGCCGCCTCGAACAAGATCTCCTGCCCGCGCCCGCCGGCCACACCTTATGAACGCGCGCCCCTCGCCTTCCGCCGCCTGGACGCGCCCCTTCATCCCCGAGCGCCTCACCCCGCTCCGCCTCGTCCCTGCCTGGGCCGACCTCCGCCCTGCCGAGCGCCTGCGCTACAATCAGCTCCACGGTCTCTATTTCCATGAACAAATCATCTACTTCGAGCAGGCCATCATCGTGCCCATGCTACGCGCCGCCCGCCCGCTCGTATCTGATCCGTCTCTACGCGAATCGCTCCACACCTTTCAGGCCGAGGAAAACACCCACTCCGCTGCCTTTCACGCCCTCCTCCGCGAGCTACGCCCGGAGTGGTATACCGACACCTGGCGCCACTTCGTACGCGTCGGTCTCGTCGGCGACGCCGTCCTCGCCGGCCTCCTCCGCCACCCGCGCCAGTTCCCCTTTCTTATCTGGCTCGTGCAACTCCTAGAAGAGCGCACCATGTTCGCCAGCCGGCTCTATCTCGCCGAGCCCGACGCGTTTCCCGCCGCCATCGTAGCCGCCCAGCGCCAGCACCTGATCGACGAGGCCGACCACGTGCAGTGGGACATCGCCCTGCTCAACCAGCTCTGGCCCGCCACTCCCGCCTGGCTTCGCCGCCTCAACGTCCGCCTGCTCGACTGGATGGTCGGCGAATTCATTGCCGTACCCCGCCGCGCCGCCGTGCGCGTGATCGACGCCCTCGCCGCCGACCTGCCCGACCTCTCCGTCCCGCCCGCCACGCTCAAGGCCCAGCTCCGCGCCCTTGCTGCCCGCGAGGATTTCCGCGCCGCCGTCTTCGGCCGCGACGCCGTGCCCCGGACCCACAAACACGCCTCTTCCTCACCCGACCTCGCCCCCTTCGTCGCCCGCTGGCTCGCCCATGAACACACCGCCTGACCCCACACCCCCGGCCGCCCAACCCCTCCCCGCGCGGCTCAACCTCCTCATCGCCGCCGCGCAACTCGCCGCCCTTGTCGCGCTCCTGCTCGGCGCCGGCCGCCTCCCCTTCTGGCCTTGGGCTCCGCTCTTCGCCGTCGGCTACGCCCTCGCGATGAACTCCGCATACCTCCTGCTCCACGAGGCCGAGCACGGCCTGCTCCACCCGAACCGCCACCTCAACGACGCCGTCGGCACCGTCCTCGCCCTCTTTTTTCCCGCCCCCTTCCACCTCCTCCGCCAGGGCCACCTCGGCCACCACGTGCGCAACCGCACCGACGACGAGGCCTTCGACCACTACTTCGAGGGCGACAGCCGCCTCTGGAAACACTGGGCCTTCTACAACATCCTCACCGGCGGCTTTTGGCTCTGCATCGCAGTGAGCAACTTAGTCCTCCCCTTCCGTCCCCGCCTCTGGACCGCCTCCCTCGCCAGCTTCGACCGCCCCACCGAAGCCCTTCTCGAATCGCTCAATCCCCGCTACGACCGCCTCATCCGTATCGAAGCCGCCGCCCTGCTCCTCCTCCACTGCGGCCTGATCGCCTCCGGCCTCGTACCGTGGACCGTCTGGATCACCTTGGTCGGAGCCTTCGGCGTCAGCTGGTCATCCATGCAATACATGCATCACTACCACACCGAGCGCGACATTCACAAAGGCGCGCGCAACCTCCGCACCTTCCGCTGGCTCGACACTCTCTGGCTCAACCACAACTGGCACCAGCGCCACCACGAGCACCCGCACATTCCCTGGACCCAGCTCCCCCGCCTCGGCGAGGGCCCCGCCGCCCCCCGCGAATCCATGTTCCAGGCCTGGCTCCGCCAATGGCGCGGCCCCACTCCCGCCCAACGCACCGTCCCCAACTCCCATGCCGGCAAACCCATCCGCTGACGGACTCCGCCGCGCCCCGCGCGTGCGCGTCATCGTCGAGGCCGCCCGTTTCACCCCGGCCCAAAAACTCCGCCTGCTCGCGCTCAACGCCTGGCCCCTCCTGCACGCCGTCATCACCTTATCGCTCGCGTTCCTCCCTCCTGCGGGCCCGCTCGTCCGCTTCGCTGCCGCCGCCGTGTGCCTGCTCCTGCTCCCGCCGCTGCTGGCCCGCCTCGTGCTCCTCCGCGCCCCGCTGCCAGCCGGCGACATCGCTATCCCCTCCACCGCCTTTTTCAATTGGTGGACGACTTGGCAGCTCCAGATGATTTTCAACCGCCTCGCCTGGATCGAAGAACTCCTCCGCCTCGTCCCCGGGGCCTACTCCGCCTGGCTCCGCCTCTGGGGCGCGCACATCGGCCGCCTCACCCTCTGGTCGCCCGGCGTGCGCCTCTACGACCGCCCCCTCCTCCGCCTCGGCGACGACGTCGTGCTCGGCCTCGACGCCCGCATCGTCGGCCACTTCGGCGGACTCGATTCCTCCGGCCGCGCCACCCTCACCCTCGGCTCTGTCACCCTCGGAGACCGCTGCACCCTAGGCGCCGGCGCCCTGCTCGCCCCCGGCCTCCACCTCGAAGCCGACCAGGCCACCGAAGTCCTCTTCCTCGGCCCCCCCTTCACCCGCTGGCGCCAAGGCCAACGACTTTCCTCCACTCAACCAACCACCACCGACTCCAGCACCCTATGAAACGCCTCCGCCACCTGCTCGCCCTCGCCGCCACCTTCCTCGGCCTCGCCTCCATCCAAGCCGCCACGCCCCCGGCCGACGTCCTTCACGAAGAACTCCGCGCCCTCAAGACCACCTACGAAACCGCCATCGCCAGCGGCGACCTCGCGCCCCTCGCCCCGCTGTTCGATGCAGGTAGCAGCGGCGTCACCGTGGACAACCAATCCTTCCGCACCTTCGCCGAACTCCAGGCCATCTACGACCGCTTCCACGCCGATTTTCCGGGCGTGGTTTACCGCATCAAACTCGCCGCCGAGCCCAGCCTGCTCTCCGGCGACCTCGCCGTCGCCCACGGCACCGCCGAGGAGTTCGTGAAAACCGCCGCCGGCGAGTTTACCTACACGAGCACTTGGACAGCGGTTCTCCGCCGCACCGACGCCGGTTGGAAACTCGTCCGCTCGCAAGTGACGATGGACCCCTTCCGCAACAGCATCGTGGCCTTCCTCCAAAAGAAAGCCGTGCTCACTTATGTCCTCACCGCCCTAGCCGCTGGCGTAGCCCTCGGCCTCCTCCTAGGCCTAGCTCTCCGGCGCCGCACGCCAGCCATCTGAATCCGTTCACTAGGCAAGTAGAGGCCATTCTATGTCGCGCTTACCCTCACTTTTATGCCAAAATTGAGTGACAACATTTTACCGCTTATCGAACTATTCAGAACCGGCCTAGTTTCTTATCCGCGCAAGTCTCTTAGAGGTGTAGATTGCCGATGCTTCTGATCATCTGATCCACTTCCACGGCGAACGCCTCATCTGCCCGCATTCGAACGCCACGCTAGTCCATCCATAAACATCGGATATACCCTCTGCTAGATTTCATGGCCGAAAAAGAGCTTATCCGCTTCATTCACATAAATCCCATCATGACCACTAGTAAGGCGCTCGACGATATCAGTAGCACCCTCGGCCGCCTACAGCACCAAATCAGCCTAGAGAACGCGGCTGGCTATTTTTCTAAGAACAAGATCCTCGAAAACATTCTGCTACCGGTGCTGGCCAAGACCTACGACCTACCGCATCTACGCAACGCAAACGCGAAAGGCGCTAATGAGCCTTACGTCGACCTCGTGGATGACCTGAAGAAGTTCGCATTTCAAATCACCACCGAACGTCACGCCTCCAAGATCACCGATACCCTCACTGGTTTTGTCGCTAGCAAGACTTTCCAGAAATATTCGAAGCTGCAGTTTTTCATCTTCGCGCCTAAGCCCGTCGCCTTCAGTGCTGTCAGCCGGAAAAAGTGGACCAGAATCTGTAGAGGGAAGTTCAAGTTCAAGCAAGCGGATGACATCGTCGAATTCACCGATTTATACCGCGATATCAGCAATCTGAGCGGGCCGAAGATTCGCGAAATTCGCGACCTGCTGGCCCAGAGCGTGGTCGGCGAGGAGTGGATCGACGTTAGGACGCTGCTGGTAGGTCAAGCGATCACGCAGGTGAATCGTGAGAAGGAGACGGGTAAATATATCCCAGACATATTCGTTGAGACGACATCCACCAAGGCGCTCTCGCGCGTATTCTGGCATCCGCACCTGTTTTTTGGGGAAATCCTCGACAGTGTTACACGCTGCCGCTTGCCAATTTGGAACAAGTTTCTCGCCAAGTGCGGATTGCCGCTTCTGCCGGTGATCAACGCGGAGAAATTCCGGTCGACGGCGAGACCGGAGGAACTTGCCAGCGCCGCGCAGCAAATCGAACAGGAACTCCTGCAACTGGCAGCTGCGGCCAAGCTCTTTGACGGATTGAATCACGGCGATCTGCCGCCTTGTCCCATCGCACCCGGAAAGCGCGATTTTCATGATCAAAACGCATGGCGCGTGCGCGATACCGCGCGGGTCGTGCAGGAATGGACTGAGGACCAGATTCAGAAACTACACGCCGTCCAGCGTCGTGTTTTCATCCTGACCGGAAAGGCGGGCCAGGGTAAGACCAATCTTGTCTGCGACTTTGTCGAACGATTCGGCGTGCCGCACGAGGTGCCGTGTGCCTATTTCACCGGCTTGCAGCTCGGCCGCATCAGTGGCGACTTGGGTGAACACATCCAGCGCACCCTCCTCCAAGGCAAGACGCCCACGTTTCAGGCCGCGGCCAGAGTGCTTTCCAACTATGCCGCCGAGAAGCAGCAGCCATTCGTCTTCGTCTTCGAGGGGCTCAACGAGCACAGCCGAATTTCACAATTTGCCGGGGAGCTGGAGGAACTCGTGAGCGCTGCGCTCAAGTTCCCTAATGTCCGATTCTATTTCACCTGCCGCTCGGAATATTTCATCCAGCGCTTCGGCAACCTGCTTAAAAGTACCTTCAAAAACGACATTCTCCTCGTTGAACCCCGGCAGCAATATCTGGGTGACTTCGCCCGTGATCAGCTGCTCGACGGCTACTTCAGATATTTCGAGGTCGATCCGAATAGGGTCGACGAGCAGGCCCAGCGCTTTCTTCAGGACGACACACTGCTGCTACGGTTCTTTTGCGTAGCCTACGGTAAACGGGGACGGCCGGCCAATTACCAGATGCCGGACATTCCCCACATTTATCGGGCGCAAATCTTCGATCTCTACCTCAACAAAAAGCTTGATGACGCTGCGGATACCAAGAACCGCACTGTGCAACAACTCTCACCGGTCGGGAGCAAGAAAGAGTTACTCGCCGTGATCCGCTGGGTGACCAGTTACATGGTGATCAAACGCCAATTTTCAGATGTTCCCTTTTCGGAGGTCCCCACGGCAATGCACTCCGACCTTTGGTTTCTTTTGGGGGAGGAAATTCTCCTGCGGCGCGACCCGGCGCCCAGCGGCAACATCAGCTTGGCCGCACCGGCCGATGTGTTGAATTTCGTCTACGATGAATTCCGGGATTTCCTGATTGCCAAATACCTCGTTGAGAATTTCGACCCGATGACGCCAAGCGGTTTCGCTACGTTTGTCGCCGCCAGCGAGGAAGGCACGACTCAGATCAGCGAGGGTATCAAGCGGTTTCTATTTTATACCTCTCGGCTGCCCGACAAGTTGGAATTCTGGAAATACTATTCCCAACAGCCCGCCTACGATGAGGTTTTTGTCCCGGAGATATTCTTCGTCGCCGAGGAACACCACAATACGGATGACGCGGTCCGGGTCCGCACGGTGCTCGAGAAGGCTAACCACAACTCTACCCGCGTCGCGGAGTTCCTACTCTGGCGCGGGCCGCGGGAACGTTTCCCGTTCCTGAATCTCGACCTGTTGATCGATACGCTCGCGGACGGTGACGACGACCTGCATGCCGCCCTGATTCGCAACAACTTCCTTTCCTACTACCAATTTCAGGAAAGAAGCCAACCCGCGCAGGAGTGGGTCAAGACATTCGAAAAATATCTTATCCCATGTTTTAATTCCACGCGGCACGAACCCTACGTGCAGTTGATGACGATCCTATTTCCTCTGGAGCGCGAAAGTGACCTGGAGAGCCCAGTGGTGCGCTTATTTCGGAGAATCGCGGCCAATTTCCCCGCCCTTGCACACAAAGTTCTTAGCCGCGCTCTTGAGTTCAAATTTACCACTCACCGCCCTTATGTCTGGCGCCTGCTAGCCGAGCAGAACCTCGAGGCCGGTATGATAGCCAACCTCAGGACCGTGGCAGAAGGGGAGTTGGCGTCCGCGTCAGCCGAAACCGCCACCGAAATCCGCCGGTTCCTCCTCAAGTCCGCAGCATCCCGCCCATGATCTACCCCACCGCCTCCAACGCCGCTCTTGTCTTCCTGAAATCGCAACCGACACGGGAGCAGTTCTTGCGTCGCGCCGGGGTCCGCCAGAACACCTACGCGGCGGAGCTAGTGCTCAACCTTTACGACGATATTTTCGTCCATTCGAAAAACCTGCGCGAGGAATACCTGAAATACTACAAGATCGAATACCCTAAATTCTCCGAATTTGCAGACACCTTCTCCAGCGTGCCTGACTCAGTGATGCCCAAAATTGATCGCTATTTTCAGCTCTACGAACTCATCATCCATGTCTGCGTTCCTAGTTACCTCGAAGAGGATGCGGGCGCCGAAACTCTCGGCCGTCTCCTCAGAACGAAGCTCTCCAAATGAAAATCCGCGCTGGTTTTGTCTCCAACAGTTCCTCGACCTCGTTCCTGATCTTGGCCGCCGACGATCTCACGAGGGAAAACTTCTTCCAGCTGATGGGGGTGAGCCCAAAATCACCGCTCGCCGGTATATTCAGGGAACTGCACGAGGCGCTGATCGATGGTGCCGAGTCCCCCGTGGATCTACGCGATATCGACGAGTCGATCCCGGTCACCGAGTGGCTGGATGGGTTCAGGGGGGAGATTTCACCGCGGATGGTGGAGAAATTGCAGGACGCGAAAAAACGGGGGCTAAAAGTATATTATGGCCACTTGGATAGCGAATCGAGCCAGACCGAAACCTTTTTCTGCTGCGACTCGTTCGAGGCTGAAAATGAAAAGTTTTACCTCAATGCACTGGAGTGCGCTTGGTAATGAGCGGCTTTGTCGTCAAACGCTTCCCACAGGACCGATACAGTGCGGTCTTCAACCCGAATTCGGGGGTTTTCGCACGAATTGAAGACGCGGGCGCCCCTGAACCATTCTGGGCGCAGCACGGCCCAGAACTACTCGATGTCTCTATCACCAATTGGTGCGACAAGGGGTGTCACTTTTGCTACCGGAAATCAGATCAGGAGGGTGATCATATTTCGGTCGAGGATTACATCGAAGTCATGCGGCAGGCGCGCGACATGCACGTATTCCAAGTCGCCCTCGGCGGCGGTAATCCTAACCAGCACCCTGATTTCCCGGAAATTCTCCGACTGACACGCGAAGATTTCGGGATTGTGCCTAACTACACGACGAACGGGCGTGGATTGACCGACCAAGTCCTCGCGACAACAGCGAAACACTGCGGCGCTGTAGCCGTCAGTGCCTACGCCCCCTACGAGGAGACGGCCGAAGCGGTGGACCGGCTGAGGGCCGCAGGTGTGTCGACCAATCTCCATTTCATACTGACCAGCCGGTCGGTCGAAACTGCGATCGAATGGTTGCACAATCCGCCACCCTTCCTCAAGCGCGCGAACGCGATCGTCTTCCTCAACTACAAACCCGTCGGCCGCTTCAGCGATCCGAAATTACTACTTAACCGCAGCCCGCGGGTGGCGGAGTTCTTCCGGCTTGCGACAGCGGGAAAGCAATCATTCCGCATTGGGTTCGATACGTGCACTATCACCGGACTTGTCCGACTGGGCAGCGCGTCGGATGTTTCATTGGAAGGCTGTGACGCTGGCCGCTTTTCCTTGTTCGTCTCCGAAAAAATGGAGGTTTATCCCTGCTCGTTCATGGTGGAGGCTGGCTACAAGGGCATTCCATTGAAAGGTAGTTCGCTTCGGGAAATCTGGCAGAATCATCCCAGTTTTCAGGGCATTCGGACAAAGCATGCCGCTAAGGGCTGCGCGGACTGCACGACACCAGGCCATTGCCTTTCTGGCTGTCCCCTTTTCCCCGAGATGAACCTTTGTCCCTCGAAATGCACCACGCAATCAGCCACTTGCAAAACCTAGCCGGCTACCACAAGCGCACAGGGTGCAGCCGTAAATTGGCAATCCGAACCTCTGTTCGATTCTCTGTGAGAAGATGCATATCGGTCAGATCCTAGGGTCGGGCACCGTAAGCAGTCCTACGGCTCTCGAGTGGGGGGGGAAGGAGCACACCGCCCAGTCGACCAGCGGCCACACCACCCAAGACGCCGCCACGTCCGCCACCGCGTGGGCGCCATTGAACACGCACGCGGCCGACATCGCCACCGGCCAGATCCAGGCCACTCGCGCCCACCGTCCGCCCCGCTCCGCCACCACGCTCGCGATCAGCAGCGCCCAAAACACGTGGAACGACGGCAGCGACACCGCGCCAAAGTCCGCCCGCCCCAGCTCCATCGCCAGCAAACGCCCCGCCCAGCCGCCAACCCCCGGCTCGAACGCCCGCGCCGGCGACACCACCGGCAACAGCCAAAAGCACAGCCCGCTCACGACCGACAGCACCGCCAACCGCGCACAATACCGCCGCAGCGCCCCGCGCGTGGGCGCCACCCACGCGATCACCAAGGGCGTGAGATAACCGCATACATACACCCACTCCGCGCCCGCCCACACCGGCCACGCCGCCTCACCCGGCAGCCGCACGTCCCAGCCTGCCTTCGCTGGCCCGCGCCACACGAAGCACCCGAAAAACAGCGACCACGCGCCCCCCGCAAACAGATGCACCGAAAGCCTTTCCCAGACCGAAGGCCTATCCGAATCCACTCCACCTCGCGACGTCCACAAGATCGGTTTTAGGGCCACCCCGTGCACCAGCGCACCCAGGACCAACCCCGCTCCACCCAAGCCCACCAAGACCGGCCCCGCCCACGACTGCGCTCCGCCTATCATCGCCCGACTCGCTTTCGGCCCACCAACAGCACCGGCTTCACATCGCCGATTCTTCCCTCGTGCGAGCGCAACCTCTCCCGCGCCACGTCTACCCGCATCGCCACCACACGAACCGACTCAAGCTGCCCCAGCTTCCGCGCCCACGCATAGTGCGGATTCGCTGCCAGCGCCGTTTCCAGTCGCTCCGCCAAAATCGCCTCGTCGCCGCCGACCCCCGCGATTTCCAGCTCGTAGCCCGGCCGCTCCTCGCACGCCCGCAACACCGCCCACTCCGGCCGAGACCCGTCCGGCCACAGACCGCGCAACACCTCCGCCACGAAGGCCTCGCTCAGCTTCTCCCCACGCAGATCGCTCACGTTCCCCGCCCGCCCGAGAAACCGCAGCGTCGGCGTCGCCGCCATCCGCCCCGTGCACTCCACCACGTCGCAGAGCCGGTAACGCCATAAGCCGCCGCCATTCGTCACCACCACTTCATAACTCCGCCCGCGCTCCAGTTCATGCGCCAAGCGCACGCCTCCGGTCTCGTCGATGAACTCGAAAAAATGCGACGTCACCGCCAACGGATACTGCCCGCGCAAGGGAATCGTCACCGCCGCCTCCGTTGCCAGCAAACCCTTCGCCTGCACCCGCACGCCGGGAAACTTCCTCTGTAACTCCCGCCAGCCCGGCTCCGCCGCCTGCTCGCCCCAACAGCTCACCACCTGCAAGTCCGGCCACCACCGCGCCCACGCCCTCGGCCCCAGCGCGCGCAACTCCGCCGCCCGCCGCGCATCCAAAATCCCCTCACAAACCTCGCCCCACCGTCGCTCCGCCGTCTCCAGCAACAATTCAAGAAACGACGGATGCCACACCGAGATCAGCCGCAAATCGCGCCGCCCCAGCACGCCGACCAGTGTCTTCCGCCAAAACTCATCCATTGCCCGCTCGTGTCTCACCTCCGAAGGCACCGCCAACGCCCGCCGCACCAGCCACGCCCGCACCCCGCCCAGATACTCCGCGTCGTCCGCATAGCCCACCCGCACCGCGCCCGATGCTTCCTCGTCGCCCTCCGCCACCGGCGACACCGACCAATATGCCGGCCCGCCCAGAAGTCCCGGCCGCTGCCGAACCAAATCCGTCATCCACGCTCCCACCGCCTCCGCAAACCCCGTCTGCAAGCCCGCCGTAAACGGAATCAGTTTCCGCGCCCCGCTCGAACCGCTCGTCGGCGCCAGATGAGTGACGCGCTCCACTCCGAGCACCCCAGAATCGCCTCGCCGCACCCGCTCCACCCACGGCGCAAACTCCTCCCAGCCGCGCAGCGGCACCCGCCGAGCAAACTCTGCATACCCGGCCATCGAGCCAAACCTATGCTCGCGCCCAAACGCCGACTCCGCATCTCGCGCCAACCGCGCCCGCAGCCACGCCGCCTGCGCCGCCGCCGGCTCGCGCAACGCCTCCGTAAACCGCCGCGCCGCGCCACGATTTCCCGCCGCCCAAGCCACATTCGCCAGCCACGCCCCCGCGCTCATGCGCCCGCCTCCCTCACCACCCGCCGCCCCGCCGCCGTCAGGTTATCGTCGCTCAACTCCGTCAAACACACCAACTCGTCGCCCGCGCTATACCCCGGATTCGCTGTCAGAAAAAACGCCACCTGCGCATCCCGATCCCGCCCCGTCGGCACCTCCGCCAACCGCTCCCGCAGCCGCTGCGGCACCGCGAAACGCACCACGCCCGCCGCCGCATCATACGCCGCACCAAAGCGCCGCCCCGCCAACTCATCCCGCAGCGCCCGCCCCGCCTCCGAAATCGCCGCACCCGCCCTTGGCCAGAAATCCCGCCAGAACACCGGCAAAAACCGATAGGTCCGAAACCCCGACGACAAGAGCAGCCAATACCCCGGTCGCTCGCCCCGCTCAGCGCACGCCCGCCGCACCAGCCGTATCCAACCGCGCGCCAACACCGGCGATCCCCACGCCTCCGGTGCCATGATCGTATCGCCTGAATACACCACGTTCACCTCCCGCCCGTCGCTCAGTATCACCACCTCAATCGCCAGCGTCGAAAACCCCACCAGCCGCCCCTCCGCGAAAACCCGCAGCACCCAGTCCTTCTCGTCCAAATCACGCGCAAACTGCGCCTCCGTCACGCCCTCGAAATAGGTGTCCAGCAGTCCGCGCATCTCAGCCCGCTCCGTCACCGAAAGATCATCCCGCCTCGTCTCCCGCGTCGCCATTGAGATCACCGCGCTCATAACAGCCCCGCCTCCGGCCGCACCGCCTGCCCGCGCAAATCCAAAGTGGCTCCGCCCGCTCCAGGCAGTCGCACCGCATACAGCCGCGTCGCATACTCCCGCGCCCCCACTCGACGCTTCAAGATCGCGCGCAACCCGTCTTCCGCCGCCACGCTGGCCACCAACCACTCCACTCCCCGCTCGGCCGCTACCCACTCCATCTTCACTCGCAGCTCCTCCACCTCCGACTCAGTCGCATCCGCCGCCACCGCGAGCGGATGCACACAGGCCTGCCGCAATCGCTCACCGGCCTCCGGCAGGCCCGGTCGCCCCGCCAACCAAGCCGCCGCGTTCACCAGCCCACGCCCACAGCGCAACGCGCCCGCGTATCCCGCCACCACCGTCTGCCGCCACGCCGCCTGATCCCACACGCCACCCGCCGCCACGATCCGCCCCGCCCGCCGCACCACGCAAAAATCCTCCTCACCCAGACCGTGTTGCCGCAACGCCGCCCACGTCTCCGCTCCCCACGGCATCGTCAACGCATACCTCCTAGCCTCCGTATCCAGAAACGCCATCAACTCGTCCGTCGTCACCCCCGCCTCCATCACCCCCGCACTTTGGCGCGCCGCTCTACGCACCGGCCACGCCACCGTCGCCAACTCCGCCAGCGCCGCATACTCCGGCAGCCCGATCTTTCGTCCGCCTTCCAAAACCGCCCGCGCCCGCGCATTATCCGCCGCCACGCTGGTAAAATAAAAATCCGCCACCCCATCCGCCCGCGTCGCCTCATCTCGGGCGAAAAACGCATATCCCGCCCGCAACACCGCCAGCCCGCCCCGCGTGCCCGGTGCCAACCGCAATTCACTCAAATATCCCGCCTCACGCCTCTCCCCGCCTACATACACCGCGCGCCGCGAACACCTCCCCATGCACACAACGCGTTCTTCCCGCCGCGCCACGATCGTCGTGTCCGTCGCGCCCGCCACCCCTTCGCCCGCGAAATAATCCGGCTCCCGCTGGAACCCGAGGCTCACCGGCCCGCCCCGCGTCGGCGTCGCGCGCAACAGCGCCCGCAACTCCGCCTCGTCCGCCCGCGTCGCGACCGCGAACTCCGCGCCTGCAACCTTCGCCCGCCCGCTCAATTCGCCGGCAACAGCGGCCCCTGCCATGCTTCGTCCCCCAATGGATAATGATCACGCAGCGCCACGTCGTTCCGATGCAGCGCGTTGATCAGATAAAAATTCCGCCACATAAAGCCGTCCGCCCGGTTCACAGGATCGAACCCGCGTTTCAAAATACTCGGCCACGAATAAAACGCCCGCCGCGCCGCCAGACACGATTCCCGCAGCGCCTCCGGCGACATGCCCTTCGGTTGAAACGGAATCCGGTTATACCCGTAGCGCTCGTCCAGCCACCACGCCTCATATAGCAGCCGCCCCTCCGCCTTCAGCCGCGTATAGAGCGGCGTGCCGGGGAACGGCGTCAGGTGATTAAACGCCGCAATGTAGAAACCGTGCCGCTGCGCGAACTCCACCGTCAGCCCAAAACTCTCCGGCGTGTCGCCGTCGTAGCCGAACACAAACGTGCCATAAACGCGGATACGGTGCCGCCGCAGGTTCGCCAGCGCCGTCTCGAAACCGCCGCGCGCCGTGTTAAAGGTCTTGTTCATCGCCGCGAGGTTCGCCGGGTTCAGGCTCTCGAAGCCGATCAGCACGCCCATGCATCCGCTGCGCACCAGCAGGTCGAGAAACTCGTCGTCGTGCGCCGCATTGATACTCGACTGGCTCACCCAACGGATTTTCAGCGGGATCAACGCACGAAAAAACTCCTTCGCCTGCGCCAGATTCGACGTGATGTTATCGTCCACGAAAAAGATCAGCTTCCGCTCATTCTTAATCAGTCGCAGCTCCGCCAAAATATCGTCCGCCGGCCGCCGCGTCTGGGTGGAGCTAAACACCGTCTGCACCGCGCAAAACTCGCACTTGAAGTGGCACCCCCGCCCCGCCTCCACCAAGCCAACTTTCAGGTAACGCTTCCCGCGAAAGATCGACCGATCCGGACGCAGTCCCCCGAGCGCCGTGCGTCCTTCCGCGCGATAAAACTTCTTCAGCGTCCCATACCGCGCGTCGTCCAAGACCAGCGGCCAGAGCGCCTCCGCCTCGCCCACCACCACCGCCTCGGCGTAAAGCGCCACCTCGTCCGGACACAGGCTGGCGTGAAACCCACCCATCACCACCGGCACACCGCGCCGCCGATACTCGCTCGCGATCTGATAGGCGCGCTTCGCCGTGTACGTCTCCACGCTGATCGCGACCAGATCCGTCGCCTCATCGAATGGAATCACCTCCATGCGATCATCGTAAAACCGCAGATCCACGTCCTTCGGCGTCAGCCCCGCCAAGGTCGCGGCCGGCAAGGGCTCCATTTGCCAGGTCCGAATGTAGCTCCGGTCCCCTGCATGGCGACCGATGCAGGGATGAATTAAGGTGACACGCATTACGCCACATCCTCCCGAACTTCCCCCGCCGCCGATACCGGCTGCACAAACGGCGCGTTGCGCGGCACTCTCCCGATGATCCAGTCGCAGTTATAGAACCGGCTCAGGTTATTCGCGTAAAACCGATAGCCAAGATTTGTCCCGATGCGCACCGGCCACGGCGCGGGCGAGTGCCGCAAGCGCCGCCAGATTGAGTCCCACGAGTAGGCGTGTTTCCAGGCCGTTTCGATGCCTTCCTGAAGCTCGCGCACGCTCATGTGCTTCGGCTGAAACACCACGTGCTGCGCGTCGTAGAGTTCCCAATCCTTGGTCAAAATTCGCCCCTCCGCCTCCAACCTCAGGTAAAGCGGCGTGTTCGGAAACGGCGTTACCACCGCGAAGCGCGGCAGGTCGATCTTCGCCTGCACCGCGAACTCCGCCGTCTTCAAAAACACATCCGGTCGGTCCTCATCCAGCCCGAACACGAAACACCCCTGTAACGCGATGCCGTGCGCGTGCAGTCGCGCAACCACGCGCGCATAGTGCTCGGGCGAATTAAAGCCCTTGTGATTCGCCTTCAGATTGGCCGGCGAGATCGACTCCATCCCCATCAGCAAGCCCTTGCACCCACTGCGGCCGGCCAACTCCAGCAGCTCCGGATCGTCTGCCAGCAGCACCGTCGCCAACCCATACCATTGCAGCCGCAGCGGGATCAGCGCCGTAAACAGCTCCTTCGCGTAGCCGCGATGTGCGATCAGGTTTAGATCGATGAAAATCAGCTTCCGCGCCCCGTGCTGCCGGATGTCGGCCAGCACCTCCGCCACCGGCTTCTGAAACGGCTTCCGCCCCCACGCCGTCGGCACCACGCAAAAGTCGCACGCATGCACGCACCCGCGAGTCGCCTCGAACACGTTGTTCGTGAGGTAATTTCGACTCGGCAGCAGCTCGCGCTTTGGAAACGGCCGCCCGCCTATCTCCAGCCCCGGCGCCTGCGTGTAGCGCGTCTTCAATTCGCCCGCCGCGAAGTCTTGCAACAACTGCGGCCAAGTATCCTCCGAGTAACCGCATGCCACCGCATCCGCATGCGGCTGCGCGTCGTCCGGAATAAGCGTCACATGCGGCCCGCCCAGCACCACCGTGATGCCGCGCGACCGAAAATGATCCGCCAGCATATAAGCCCGCTTCGCCGTGCCTGTGATTACCGTCAGCCCGACCAAGTCAGCCTCCAAATCCATCGGCACATCGGCGATGCCCTCGTCGATCAGCTCCACCGTGTGCGGTAAATCCGCCGGAATCAGCGCCGCCAGTGTGGTCAACGTGAGCGGCTGGTAACGCAGGGACTTTTTCCAAATCCCGCCGCGATGCCGGTAAAGCGGCCCCTTCGGCGAGATCAGAACAATTTTGAGCGAGGGGCGGTTCACGATTCACCCATAACAAGCCCCGCGCACCGCCCGGCTCAATGCCGGAAGTGGCGGATGCCGGTGAAGACCATCGCCATGCCGCGCGCGTCGGCCGCTGCGATCACTTCGTCGTCCCGCACCGAGCCGCCCGGCTGGATCGCCGCCGTCGCCCCCGCCTCCGCCGCCGCGATCAGGCCGTCGGCAAAGGGGAACAGCGCCTCGGAAACCACCACACAGCCCTTGAGATCGAGCTTCGCCTCTCCCGCCTTCCACACCGCGATGCGCGAGCTGTCCACCCGCGCCATCTGGCCCGCGCCGACGCCCAGGGTCTGCTCGCCGCGACAGTAAACGATGGCGTTGGACTTGACGTGTTTGCACACCCGCCAGCCAAACATCATCGCCGCCCACTCCTCCGCCGTGGGCTGGCGCTTGGTCACCACCTTGAAGTCGGCCGGATTGCCCAACACCTTGTTGCGATCCTGCACCAGCACGCCGCCGATCACCGAGTGAACGTCGAACAACGACGCCGCGCCCACGCCTTCCTTGGCGATCATCAGGCGGAGGTTTTTCTTCTTGGCGAAAATCGCCAGCGCCTCGTCGCTAAAACGCGGGGCGATGATCACTTCGGTGAAAATTTCCGCGATGGTCTTGGCCAGCGCGCCTTCCAGGGTGCGGTTAACAATGATGATGCCGCCGAAAGGCGCCTGGCGGTCGGTCGCAAAGGCTTTTTCCCACGCCGCTTCCAGCGTGTCGGCCGAGGCCACGCCACACGGATTGGTGTGCTTAAGAATGCAGACGGTGGGTTTCTCGAACTCGCCGATCAGGTAGGTGGCCGACGTGATATCGAGGATGTTGTTATACGAAAGCTCCTTGCCCTGGAGCTGGCTGAAATGCTCGTGGAAGGAGCCGTAGAGCGCCGCTTTCTGGTGCGGGTTTTCGCCATAGCGCAGGCTCTGCGCCTTGGGGAAGGACAGGCTGAATTGTTTCGGGTAACCGCTGAGCGCCTCCAGATCGGGCTCGTCAGCCTGGGTCTCCAAGTAGCGGGCGATGGCGGCATCGTAGCTGGCGGTGCGTTGAAAGACTTTGAGCGCGAGCTTGCGGCGCAGGGCGGGCAACTGGGAGGGCTCAGCGTAGGCGGCCAGCACGGCGGAGTAATCGTCGGGGTCGCACACCACGGCCACTGCCTCGTGGTTCTTGGCCGCGCTGCGCAGCATGGAGGGGCCGCCGATGTCGATGTTCTCGATCGCTTCCTCGAAGTGAACGTCCTTCTTGGCCACCGTCTGCTCGAACGGATACAGGTTCACCACCACGAGGTCGATGAGCGCGATGCCGTGCTCGCGGGCGGCGGCGAGGTGGTCGGCCTTGTCGCGGCGGCAAAGCAGGCCGCCGTGGATCTTGGGGTGCAGGGTCTTGACCCGGCCTTCCATCATCTCGGGGAAGCCGGTGTGCTGGCTGACCTCGGTGACGGGCAGGCCTTTTTCGGCCAGGAGCTTGGCCGTGCCTCCGGTGGAGAGCAGCGTGTAGCCGTGGGTTTTAACCAAGGCGGTCGCGAATTCGACCAGACCGCGTTTGTCGCTGACCGAGAGCAGGGCGAGCTTTTGCATAGTGGAAAACGCGAAGATGTGCGCTTCCCCTTCCGCTCTGGCAAGCCGCTTGTCCGCGCGCTCAGTGATGCTCGTGGTTTACAGATTTTTCCGCTGGCAGCGTATGCTGATGGAACCAGTGATGCACCGCGTCCGTGCCGCGAAAAACCGTGAGCACGCCGAAAATCGCCAGCAAGGCCCCCGCCACCCGCAAGCCGCGTCCGCGCACCCGCGCCGAGGCCTGGCCCCCCAGCCAGCCGGTGAGCAAAAGCGCGGGCAGGGTGCCAAAACCAAAAACATAGGCCCCGGCCACCACGCCTTCGAGCGAGTCGCGGCTTACCAGATAAAACAGGGCCGCCAGCGAGAGGCCGCAGGGCAGAAAGCCATTCACCCACCCCGTCAACACGCAGCGCCAGAGCGAGGGTGCGGTCCAGAGCAGGCGCAGCGCCCCGCCGCAGGCCCGCGCGGTCCAACCGCCGCCGCTCGCCCAGGCCGCCGACCAGCGCCAGCCGAACGCGTAGCCGAGGCCGATCACCACCATCGAGCCACCCGCCGCCCAGGCCAGCCAGTTTTGCAGACGCCCGAGCGGCACCACGATGTCCACCCAACCCGCCGCCAGCAGGAGGAGCACGCCGAGGAACACATAGGCCGTGGCCTTGCCCAACTGGTAAGCCACGTGCCGGGCCAGCAGCAGCCCCGGCCGACCCTGCGCCCCGGCCGAGACCGCCAGGGCGAACGGCGCGCACATGCCCGCGCAATGGGCGCCGCCGAGCAGCCCCATCAATGCCACCGCACCATAGTCGGACCAATTCATGCCCGCACGCTGGCCTTAGGTTCCGCTCACACGCAAGCGGGAGCTCGGCTTCTCTGCCCGGCTTCTCGCGTTGCCCGCCTTGCCAAGTCGCAAAAGCCATCTTTGTTACGGCCGCTTCCCGCACCGCACCGACCACTCTATGTCCGCCTCGCTCGCGCTTCCCGGCCTCACTGCCCGTCTGGATAAACTCGTTTATCACCACGGCGGCAAATGCCTGCCCCCCGACCAGCCCCACGCCTTTGTTTACTTTATCACCATCCACAACGCCTCCGAGCACACCCTCACCCTGCTCGGCCGCAAGTGGGTGATCGCCCGCGAGGACGGCACCCGCCAGGTCATCGAGGGCGACGGCATCGTCGGCGAACGCCCGGTCCTCGCCCCCGGCGAAAGTTTTTCCTACAACAGCTATCACGTGGCGGGCGGCGATTGCGTTGCCCAGGGCAGCTTTCACGGCGTGGACGAGGCCAAGCGCGCCATCCACGTGGTGCTGCCCGCCTTCGCACTGCGCGTGCCCGCCGCCACGTCTTGAGCCCCCGCGCCCATCTCCTTCCGCCCGGACTTTCCGTGCGGGCCTGAGGTTACGCTTGCGCTCGCCCTCCGCAGCGTATCGCCTGACCGATTCCAAGAATGAAACTAATCGACCTCAACCGTGAGGGAGGCATCGGGTGCAGCTGCACCCTCCTCCAAATCGGCGAATTTAATATACTCATAGACAGTGGCTTGCATCCGAAGCTATCCGGCCGGGAGGCCTTGCCGGAGTTTGCCAAACTCGCGAGTATCTCCATCGACCTTTACGTGCTGACCCACTGCCATCTGGATCATTTGGGCAGTCTGCCGGTCGCGATGCGCCACAGCCCGGCCGCGCCCTGTCTCATGTCGCTCTCCAGCCGCATGATCGTCGAGCGCATGATGCACAACTCCGCCAACGTCATGCGCCGCCAGGCCGCCGAGGGCCAGACCAAGGACGAGCCGCATTTCACCCACGAAGACGTGGACCAGATCGCGCCCCGCCTCACCGGCCTCGCCTTTAATCACCCGAAGCGTTTCACCAAAGGTAACGACGAAGTCGAAATCACGCTCCACCCCGCCGGCCACGTCGCCGGGGCTGCTGCGGTCGAGATTCGTCACAAACACCGCCACATCTTCGTGACCGGCGACGTGCTGTTCGAGGACCAGCGCGTGCTCAAGGGCGCCCGTTTCCCGGCCGGTCATTTCGACACCCTCATCACCGAAACCACCCGCGGCACCACCGAGCGTCCCGAAGGCAAGGAGCGCATCAACGAGGTCGCCCGCCTGATCAACTGCATCAACGACACCATCCAAAACGGCGGCTCGTGCCTCATTCCCGTTTTCGCCCTTGGCCGCATGCAGGAATTGCTGGCGATTTTCCACGATGCCCGCCGCTTCGGCAAACTCGTGGATTGCCCGATTTTCACCTCCGGCCTCGGTCTGGATCTGTGCGACTACTTCGACGAAATCTCGCGCAAAACCAAACACGTGCAGTTCAGCCGCAGCATCCTCAAGGATCTGCGCTCCAAGCCCATTCCCCGCCGCCTCGAGCCCGGCGTGGACCCCATGCAACGAGCCATCTACCTGGTGAGCTCCGGCATGTTGGTGGAAAACACCCCCAGCTACACCCTCGCCTCCGGTCTGCTCGGGCATGCCCGCAACACCGTGGCCTTCGTCGGCTACTGCGATCCCGAGACCCCCGGCGGAAAACTCCAGCAGTCCAAACACGGCGACACCTTCGTCTTCGAGACCCTGCACATCCAGACCAAGATAGCGGCCAAGGTGGAACGCTTCGAGCTCTCCGGTCACGCCGACCGCGAAGAGCTGCTCCAGTTCGCGGTGCAGACCCAGGCCCGCAGCATCGTGCTGGCCCACGGCGAACCCGCCGCCCGCGCCTGGTTCCAGCGCGAGCTCGAAGCCCGCTTGCCCAACAGCAAGATCATCGATCCCGTCCCCGGCCAGGTTTACGAGGTCTAGGTTTTTCCTCAATGCAGGGCGGGGTCTCCTCACCCCGCCTTTTTAAATGCAGCACCGGTCGATGACCGGTTCCTCCGTATCCGATTCGCCAAGCCGCACCGGTCACAGACCGGTGCTACACAAACCCCGCAACCAACCGCCCCGACTGCGGGGCGGTTTACCAGACCAGCAAACCGCCGGCGTAAGTCAGGCCTGCGCCCACCGAGCAGAAAATGATGCGGTCGCGCGGCTTGAAAATACCCTCCGCAGCCGCCCAGCCCAGCGCCATCGAAACCGACGCGCCCGAGGTGTTGCCGTACTTGGCGATGGTCACCACAAAGCGCTCAAAGGGAATGCCCACGCGTTTGCCGACCGCGCGCAGAATGCGTTCGTTGGCCTGGTGCGGCACGATCCACGCGATGTCCTCCGGCTTGAGTCCATGCCGGGAGATGGCCTGCTCGATCTGATTGGCGAAGGCGATAACGGCATTCTTAAACACCGCGCCGCCATCCATCTGAAGGTAAAAATCGTCGCGGTCGCTACCATCCGCGCAGGGCACGGGCCGGCGCGCACCGCCACCCGGACGCTGGATCGCCTTAAAAAGATCGGCATCGCCGGAAAGCGCCATGCGGTGCAAGCGGTGTCCGCCGGAAGCAGCGGTCAACACGGCCGCGCCGGCTCCATCGCCGAAGAGAAACGCCGTCTCGTGATCGTTGGGGTTGGTGATGCGCGAGAGCAGCTCCGCCGTGACCACGAGGATGTTTCTCGCCGTGCCGCCGCGAATGAAGGCGCGGCCCACTTCCAACGCGTAGAGCCAGCCGGAGCAAGCGGCGTTGACGTCGAAGGCCAGCGCCTTCGGGCAACCGAGCAACTGGGCCAGCGCGCTCGCCATCGAGGGCACCGGTTGGTCGGGGATGATCGTGGCGAGCACGATGCCGTCGATCTGGGCGGCGGTGAGCCCGGCCTGGGCCAGCGCGTGCTGGGCGGCGGTGGCGGCGAGCGAGGTGGCGGATTCGTCGGCGTCGGCGTAGCGGCGTTCGTGAATACCGGTGAGCTTGTGCATCTCGGCCTCGGTGCGACCGGGGAAAGCTTTGAGAATTTCGCTGGTCGGGCGGATGTTTTTCGGCACCGCGTAGCCCACGCCCGCGATGCACACGGTATCGTCGGCGGCGGGTGAAACGGCAGCCGGGATCGGTGCTGACGCCGGGGCTGTAACCGTCGCGGCTTGGCGCGTCGCCGCCAAGTAGGCGGCGACGTCGTCGCCCGAAATCGCTCCGCCCGGGCCGGTGCCGCTAAGGCCGGTGAGCGTCGCCGGATCGAGCCCGGCCTCGACTGCGAGCTTGCGGGCGCGGGGCGTCCAGTTGGCCGCGAAAACGGCCGGCTGAACGGACGCCTGCGGGGCCGCGACCGGAGGCGTGACCGAAGCAGATACAGCCTCTGGGGCTGGGGCTGGGGCTTGGGAATTTGCCCCTTGGAGTTTGGGGTTTTCACCGCTGGCGGTGTCGACGGGCGCGATCAGGTGCCGCAACGATTCGTCGTCGGTCTCGATGCTGATGAAGCGGTCGCCCGAGCGGATGATATCTCCGGCGCGGCAATGCACGCCGCGCACCGTGCCGTCGCAAGGCGCTTCCCACTCGAAGACGGATTTGTCGCTCTCCAGCTCGGCCGCGATGCCGCCTTTTTTAACCGGATCGCCGACCTTCACTTTGAGGTCGATCACGGTCAGCTCGTTTACGGTCGCTCCCATGCTGGGCACGGGAATGTCGATGAGGAAGGTGGCCATGCTGGTTGGAATAAAGGGCTAAGGTGACGCCCGCCGGGGCTCGGTCAACTGCGCGCGCAACGCCAGAAGGCGAGGCACTTTACGAGCAGGGCTTCGAGTTCTTCGAGTGGCACCATGTTGGGTCCGTCGGAGAGCGCGTTGGCCGGATCGGGATGGGTTTCGAGGAAGAGCCCATCCGCGCCCGCCGCCAGCGCGGCGAAACACAGCGGCGGCACGAATTCGCGTTGGCCGCCGCTTTTGCCGCCGGCCGCGCCGGGCAGCTGCACGCTGTGGGTGGCGTCGAGGATGGTCGGGTAACCGTTGCGGGCCATGATGGGGAAGCCGCGCATGTCCACCACCAGGTTGCCGTAGCCGAAGGTGGTACCGCGCTCGCACTGCCAGATCTCGGCCGCGCCGCCGTGTTTGAGTTTGCCGACCACATGCACCATGTCGGTGGGGGCGAGGAACTGGCCCTTTTTCACGTTCACGGTTTTTCCGGTGGCGGCGGCGGCGAGCAGGAGATCGGTCTGGCGGCAGAGGTAGGCCGGAATCTGGAGCACATCGCACACGGCGGCCACGGGCGCACATTGGTCGCTCTCATGCACGTCGGTCACGCAGGGCAGTCCGTAGTCTTTTTTAACCAAGGCGTGCAAAGCGAGCCCGGCTTCGAGTCCGGTGCCGCGCCCGCCGACTATGGAGGTGCGGTTGGCTTTGTCGAAGGAGCCTTTGAAAACGAGGTTCAGCTCGGGGTATTTGGCGCGCAGGGCGACGAGCTTTTCGGCGACGGCACGCACCACGGTCTCGTTTTCCAACGAACAGGGGCCGGCGAGAACGAGAAGTTTTTTCGGGTCGAAGAGTGGCATGAGGGGGAAATGACCAATGACATCGGACTGCGGACGAGGATGGGATCGATTGGTCGAATGGGTGTTTAATTTAGACTAATTCCGAGGCTTGAACGGTCCGGGGAGCGCACCCGTCCCGGATGCTTGGCAAGGCGTCCCGCCCTGCTGTCTGAAAGTTTCCGGCGAGACGCCGAAAACAGCCTGCGAGACGCAGACGCTCTCCGGACCCGTTAAGCCGAACGTGAACTCGCATTATAATCAGGCTTTTTCGCGGGCTTCTTGGCCTTGGCGGCGGACGGTTTTTTTGCGGCAGACTTGGGGGCGCTCTTCAATTTGGCTGAAGCGGGTTTACGCTGTTTAAGCGCGGCGGCGATAAAAGCTGCGAACAGCGGATGCGCCTGGAGCGGCTTGGACTGGAACTCGGGGTGGAACTGCACCGCGAGATAGAACGGGTGATCCTTGAGCTCGACGATTTCGACCAAGTTGCGCCGGGGATTGATGCCCGAAACCACGAGTCCGCCGCGCTGGAGCTGGCCGACGTAGGCGTTGTTCACCTCGTAGCGGTGGCGGTGGCGTTCGCGGATGCTCTCGGCCTTGTAAGCCTTGGCTGCTTTGGAGCCGGGGGTGAGGGCGCATTCGTAGCTGCCGAGCCGCATGGTCGCGCCTTTATCGATCACTTTTTTCTGCTCCTCCATGATGTTGATGATCGGATGGGGCGAGGCGGGGTCGAACTCGGTGGAGTTGGCCCCCTTCAGCTTGAGCACGTTGCGGGCGAACTCGATCACCGCGATCTGCAAGCCGAGGCAAAGCCCGTAGTAGGGCACGCCGTTCTCGCGGGCATAGCGGGCGGCGATGATTTTTCCCTCGGTGCCGCGGTCGCCGAAGCCACCGGGGACGAGAATGCCGTCGAGGCCCTTGAGCAGGGAAATGCCGCCGCGTTTTTCCAGATCCTCGGCGTCCACCCGCACCACCTCGACCACCGCGTTGTTGGCGATGCCGGCGTGGGTGATGGATTCGTAAACCGATTTGTAGGCGTCCTGTAGCTCGATGTATTTGCCGACCACGCCGATCTTCACCTTGTGCAGGGGATTGCGGATACGGCGGGAAAGCTCGGCCCAGACATTGCGCTCGGGCTGGGGCTTGTTGAGCCCGAACATATCCACCACCAGCTGATCGAGCCCCTCCTCTTGCAAAGCGATGGGCAGCTCGTAAATGGACGATACGTCCTGGCACTGAACGACGGCCTTCACCGGCACGTTGCAGAACATGGACAACTTGTCGCGCACGCTGGCGTCGATCGGCTGCTCGCTACGGCAAACCAAAATGTGCGGCTGGATGCCGATCTCGCGCAGCTTCGCCACCGATTGCTGGGTGGGCTTGGTCTTTAATTCGCCCGCCGCCGCCAGATACGGCACCAAGGTAACATGCAGGAAAATCACGTCGCGCGGTCCCTGCTCGAGGGCGAATTGACGCAACGCCTCCAGAAAGGGCAATCCCTCGATGTCACCCGTCGTGCCGCCGATCTCGGTGATGAGGATATCGACGTCCTTCGCCGCCATGGTGATGCGCTCCTTGATCTCGTTGGTCACGTGCGGGATCACCTGCACGGTTTTGCCCAGGTAAGCGCCGCGACGTTCCTTCTGAATCACGCTCTCGTAAACTTGACCGGAAGTGAGGTTGTTCAGCCGCGACAGTTTGCCGCTGGTGAAACGCTCGTAATGGCCGAGGTCGAGGTCCGTCTCCGCACCATCTTCGAGCACATACACCTCGCCGTGTTGGTAAGGGCTCATCGTGCCCGGATCGACGTTGAGATACGGGTCGAACTTCTGGATGCGCACGGTCAGCCCGCGCATTTCCAGCAACGCGCCCAGCGCAGCCGCCGTCAGACCTTTGCCCAACGAGGAAACGACACCACCCGTAACAAAAATATACTTCATCGGAACCGGATATGAAGCGGATGAAAACTCTGACAAGAAAAACTCCCGCGATCTTCACTCACGCCGCCGCCAATCGCCACCCTACTGCTCCAGCCAAACGGCGAAACCCGCCATAAAAACCGCCAGCAAACCCGCCAGCGCCGCGTAAAGCCCCCACTTGAGCGGCTTGGCCACCAAGGCCAGCAGCCCCCCGGCCACGATCGCCACGCACACCAGCACCAGCCAGCGCGGATAAGCCCGCAGCGGCTCCAACCACCCAAAAGCGCGCACGATTTCGGTTTCCGCCGACATGTTGGCCGCGACTTTGACCACGATGTCACGCCCGCCAAGCACTTCCGCCTTCCCCTGCGCTCACCGACTCACCACGCTGCGCCCTTTTCCACCTATGAACACCAAACCTCAAGTCCTCTCCTGGCTCCTCTGCGACGGCGTCCACATCGACCCCGCCACCGGCAAACACACCATCCTCGGTGTCTTCTCCGCCATCCGCGGCCGCCAATTCCCGCTCACCCACCCCTTCATGATCTGGTTCCTCACCCTGACCAATGTGGCTGAAGGCGAACATAAGATCAAAATCTCCCTCGGCCTCAGCCCCGAGTCCATGAGCGTGCTGCTCGACCGCGCCTTCCAATCCCAAGGCCCCCTCCAGCGCATCAACCTCATCAACGACGTGCGCAACCTCGCCTTCCCCGCCCCCGGCGACTATGCCATCACCATCGAGGTCAACGACGAGCTCCTCCTCGCCACCAGCCTCACCGTCGCCAACTAAGCCGACAGCAAAGGAGCGCATAAAAACTCCGCTCCCCTCCGCGCCGCGCCCCACTAGGCGCGGCGCTTTCATTTTCCTTCCTCGCTCCCTCCTCCCAGCTCCACGCTCCCTCCTCCCTCACTCCCCGCTCCCAGCTCCATGCTCCCCGCTCCCTCCTCCTTCGACCTCCTCGGCATCGGTTCCCCCATCATGGACCTGACCGCGCCCATCCCCGAAGCTCACCTCGCCTCCGTGCGCGGCGACAAAGGCGGCATGGTCTTGGTGGACGCCGCCGAGATGGACGCCCTCGTATCCCGCCTCCCCGCCACCCCCGCCCTCGAAAACGGCGGCAGCGCCGCCAACGTCACTCGCGCCGCCGCCCGCCTCGGCCTGCGCACCACCTTCCTCGGCAAACTCGGCTCCGACCCCACCGCCGCCGCCTACCGCGCCCAGGCCGCCGCCGCCGGCATCGACCTCTCCCGGTACAAAACCGGCCACGGCCTGCCCAACGCCCGCTGCCTCGCCCTCATCACCCCCGACGCCGCCCGCACCATGCGCACCGACCTCGGCGCCGCGATGACCCTCTCCCCCGCCGAACTCTCCCCCGCCGATTTCGCCGGCGTGCGCCACGCCCACATCGAAGGGTACCTCGTCTTCAACCAAGCCCTGGCCGACGCCGTGCTCGCCGGCGCGCGCGTCTCCGGCGCCACCGTCTCGCTCGACTTCGCCTCCTTCGAAGTGATCAACGCCACCCGCGCCTGGCTCTTCGCCCAGCTCCGCGCCGGCGGCCTGCACATCGTCTTCGCCAACGAAGACGAAATCCGCGCCCTGTATCCGGAAGCAGGCGACGACTACCCCGCCCTCGCCCGCCGCCTCGCCGCCGAGTCCCCCGGCCTGATCGCCGTGGTAAAAGTCGGCAAAGACGGCGCCTGGATCGCCCGGGGTGAAGAACTCCACCGCATCGCCCCCGTGCCCGCCGACCGCGTGATCGACACCAACGGCGCGGGCGACAACTTCGCCGGCGGCTTCCTTTACGGTTACCTGCACGGCTGGTCGTTATCCGCCTGCGGATCCCTCGCCGCCGCCGTCGGCAGCGAATGCGTGCGCCACAGCGGCCCCGCCATCCCCCCCGACCGCTGGCCCGTCCTCCACGCCCACGCCGCCCAGCTCGCAAGCGCGACCTGAATTCACGTCTCGCAAACGCTAGGCGAGGAACCCAATCGCCTAGGCTGCAGGCGTAGCGCCAAAGCCCGATTTACGGGCCGACTGGTTCCACATTAAGCCGTGGGTGTAATAGTGCGGACCAAATCGGCGTCTTCGATGAGAGTGGGTGCGAGGCGACCCTGGGTGCCGACTTGCACCATGCACACTTGGATTCCTTCCCGGCGGGCGAGCTTGATGGCCGGAACCATGTCGGTGTCGCCACTGATCAAGATGATGCGGTCAACCAGCCGCTTTAGGCTGAGGGTGGCGAAGTCCATGCCGATGCGCATATCGACGCCCTTCTGTTCCATGCCGTAGCGGATGTCGCCGGCGGCCAGGGTGACCGTGCCGTGGGGGGCGGAGAGCAACTGGCTGGTGAACGACTCTTTGATTTCCCATCCGCGGCCCTTTACCACGCCACGGCGGAGGGCGACGTAGGGCAGAGCGCCGATCTCCCGGAAAAACTTCATGCGATCTTCGTAAACCGGGTTACCCTTGCCGAACTTCACCCAGCTCTGATCGACGGGATTGCGCTGCTGCTTGTCGAACGGTTCGCAATCGTAGCAGAAGAAACGAAACAAGTCCTCCTCCAGCGGATCGAGTGCGGCGCAGGCGTTGCGGTAAAAAAGGTCGGCGGTGATGGCGACGACTGGAGTTGCGGGAGCCGTCGGTGCCGAGGGTGCAGGCGGCGTGACCGGGGCTGCGGATGAAGGAACTGCCCGGGGAGCAAATGCACCTTTGAGCATTTTCCGGAACCACTCGGCATCTACGAGGATCGCGACCTTCTTTTTCATAAAAAGTGAACCCGTGTTCCATTGCGGGAACACGGGTTTGAATTTTGCCCGCCTACGGGCGTAACGGTAGAAATTGGATGTAGAAAAGCTTACGGATTATTTCGGCCCTGCAAGTCATTTTTGGAAGAATGGGCAGAATTTGGCAGCTGAGTAAATCCTGGAAATACCATGCAATTTAAGACCTTAGCCGAGGATCATCGACTCGATCTCCAGCTTGGCGGCGGCGAGTTGGGGGGCGATTTTTTAGACGATGTGCTCTCGGGTGGTTACGAGCATTACTGTATTCCATTTTATATAGACGTAAAAGCACCTAAGCCGTTGAAAATTAAGCTTAAAATAACTCTTATATACTTTTATTTTCCTCACAATATCTGCACCCAAGACGGGTCAAAATTCACCGTATCAATCACATCGTCCTTAGAAAGCTTTGGCGGTGCTTTGATGCGTATCGCCAATCGTGTAGGCGGAACGTCTTCAATGAGCGTGAACTGGGATCCGTGCGGCTGCCAGGTGAACTTGTGCGCGTGAGTCCCTAAATCCAGACCTTCGAGATTTTCGTTATCATTCCACTGCCACACGAAGTTGTTTACGGGATACAAAATCGTTTCCGTCTCAAAAATCGCCAATTCCTGGAGGTCATCCGATTTCACCAAAACCACGGTTCTCACATGACGGTAGAGCTTTCTTATCGAAGTAACTCGTTCGTTCCAGATTTCTAAGATTTTCCGCCCCAGTTCATTTGGTTCACAATGCGTAATTTCACTATCGCCATAAGAATACACGGGAGAGTTCCGACCGGATATTAAGCGCACACGTTGGACCGACGAAGGGCGGCGATTTTTCACCGTCTTGGCACCCCACGCGGTTTGCTCAAGCACCACATCATCAAGTCCCACGTTTGAGGGCTTCCAATCCGCACCCACCACCGCAGCAAAAATCTCCTCCCAATCATTGCCCTCCAACCGGGGAGTTTTGCGTGTTGCCAGCAAATAAACTATTTCGCGACCGAGCCGCACCGGGAAATCGGAAGGGAAAACGCCCAATGGGTAGGGTGCGGAGTATTTATCAACGCTTCTTAGTCTTGGGCTTTGCATCGTATTTCTTTGTTTTCTCCATCAACGAGAGCTGAAGCGCGGAACTGTTTTCATTTACCGGATACGCAGTTTGATTTCTTCCCCAACCAAGCCCGGAAAGCAGCCCTGCGATAACGGCCGAAGCCACGTTGACCGGAAGACTATTCCCAGCCTGTTTGCGCGTTTCCGAATCCGAGCAGACCACCATAAACGACTCTGGAAACCCCTGTAACCTTAGCATTTCTCTGGGTGTCAGCCGCCGAATTCCATCCACCAATAAATAGTTGTAAGACGCACCCGCACGCAGGGCGCATGAATAAGGATACGCGCTGATGTGCCCCGCTTTGTTCTCATGCCAAATCATCGGCTGCGGTCCGGGCTGCATCACTGCGTGGCGGCGATTCCGGATGTGATCCGACGCAAAAAATTTCCTCGGCACATCCTTTTCCAAAACAGACGAAAGGGGCTTTCGTTTTACCGCACCTGTCGGCCAGTGGATTTTACCGTCTATACACCTGTGCCCCACTATCCAAATACGCTCACGCTTTTGCGGCAGCCCAAAATCCAGGGCGTTAAGGATTTTATAATCCACCTTGTAGCCGAGTTCTCGAAGGGTTTCCAAGATGCGCGACAAAGTTCTGCCCGAGTCATGCCCGGCCAGTAGTTTCACGTTCTCCAGAACAAATGCTTTCGGTTTTTTGGCTTCCAGTATGCGTGCGATGTCGAAGAAGAGCGTGCCACGGGTATCTTCGAATCCCTTTCTCATCCCAAGGATGCTAAACGGCTGACACGGAAACCCCGCCAATAGTAAATCATGATCGGGGATTTCGGGGGCCGATATCTTGGTGATGTCACCGACCGGTGCCTCTCCGAAATTTACTCCATAAGCCTTTTGGCAGCTTTTATCTATGTCGCTTGAAAACACGCAGCGCGTTTTCAGTCCGCCGGCATTGGCAGCTGATTCGATGGCGAATCTGAATCCACCTATTCCACAAAATAAGTCTATAAATCTAAGTTCACCGTGCAGTGCCGCATCAGTGAGACAGGGAGGTTTTTCTAATTGGGTAGACGCGTCGGTGACCGTCGTCCCGGTTTGAGGAGAGCGCAGCATAGGCAGGACTTGCGTGAGTCTTCTGCCAGTGTCTGCGGATGTCCTTCTGCGGACTCATCCCATGTGCCCATAAAAGAGGGACGCACTTACTTGCGTCCCCGCATCGGGCACGTAGGAGAGCCCACAAAAAAGGACGCTTTCGATGCGCCCCAGTTGGGGCGCACCTCGAGCGCGGCTTTTTTGTAAGTCCTCGAAATTTCCTACGTTTCGATGCGGACAGCAGCCGAAGCTACGCGAAATTGATTTTTAAGTGTTTAGGGGTCGGTTCAGTGGGTCGAAAAAAGAGAGTTTCAACAAGGCCCGCACCGTGCCCCGCACCGCCCCCGCATGGCAAGCTCGCCGTTATATTCGACACCGCCGCCAAGACTGTGACGTCGGGCTTGCCGCCGGGTAAAAGCGCTTCCAGCTTATCCCCATGATTTTCGCCGAAATTAAGCCTCAGATCGAGCAACTCGACCCCGAGGAGCGCTTAAAAGCCTTGGCTTTTCTTAAGCATCTGGTGCGGGCGAACAATCCCGAGTATCAGGCGGAACTTGCGCGGCGGAATGCAGAGATGGACGCAGGGCAAAAAGTCCGCTGGACCGACCTGAAACGCGATCTAGGCTTGTCCTAAGCGTGGTATCCTACGAACTGGTTTTCAGCCGCGCCGCTGCCGAGTCTTTCGCAGCCTTACCAAAAACTCGGCAGCGACAGGCAGCGGTGGCGCTGGATAGCTTGCGCGGTCTAGCGCACTCGCCGGGCGATTTGCGGCAAATGGGTGAAGACGGACGAATCCATGAGGTGCATCTTTTGGGCGAATGGTTGCTGACAACTTGGACCGACCACGCCGCGCGAGAAATCCGCGTGGTGGCATTGGAACGCACCGACGAGGGTTAACCCGTCCATCCCGTCACCGCCGCCCCTCGGCTTGCCTTCCGCGCCTCGCCCGGCGTGCAATAGCCTTTCCCATGTCCGCCGATCTCGCCGCCCTCGTCCTCGCCATCGCCCAGCGCGCCCGCGCCGCCTCCCTCGTCCTCGCCACCGCGCCCACCGCGCAGAAGGACGCCGCCCTGCGCGCCCTCGCCCGCCTCCTGCCCGCCGCCGAAGCCGAACTGCTCGCCGCCAACGTCCTCGATCTCGCCGCCGCCGAGGCCAACGGCCTCGCCAAACACCAGATCGAGCGCCTCAGCCTCTCCCCCGCCAAACTCGCCCACCTCGCCGAGTCCGTTTCCCAAGTCGCCACCCTGCCCGACCCCGTCGGCCAGGAACTCGATGCCTGGACCCGCCCCAACGGCCTGCGTTTCCGCCAGGTCCGCGTGCCCATCGGCGTCATCGGCATCATCTACGAGGCCCGCCCCAACGTCACCATCGACTGCGCCATTCTCTGCCTCAAATCCGGCAACGCTTCCATCCTGCGCGGCGGCAAGGAAATCTTCCACACCAACACCGCCTTCGCCGCCCTCATCCAGCGCGCCCTCGCCGAGGCCGGCCTGCCCGCCGACGCCGTCCAGCTCATCCCCACCACCGACCGCGCCGCCCTCACCCACCTCCTGAAACTGGATACGCTCATCCACTGCATCATCCCGCGCGGCGGCGAGAGCCTCATCCGCTTCGTGGCGCAAAACTCCACCATCCCGGTCATCAAACACTACACCGGCGTCTGCTTCGTTTACGTGGACCAGTCCGCCGACCCCGCCATGGCCGAGGCCATCCTGCTCAACGCCAAAACCCAGCGCCCCGGCGTCTGCAACGCCGCCGAACAACTCCTCGTCCACGCCGCCGCCGCGCCCGCCATCCTCCCCCGCCTCGCCGCCGCTCTCGCCGCGAAGGGCGTGCAACTCCGCTGCGACCCCGCCTCCCTCGCCCTCCTCTCCACTCCCAGCTCCGGGCTCCCCGCTCCCAGCTCCCTCCTCCCCGCTTCTTCCGCCGACTTCACCGCCGAGTTCCTCGATCTCGTCATCGCCGTGCGCATCGTGCCCGACCTCGAAACCGCCATTGCGACCATCAACCGCGATAGCTCCGGCCACACCGACGCCATCATCACCGCCGACGAAACCGCCGCCCGGCGCTTCCAAGCCGCAGTGGACAGCGCCGTGGTGCCTTGGAACGCCAGCACCCGTTTCAACGACGGATTCGAATTCGGTTTCGGCGCCGAGATCGGCATCAGCACCGACCGCCTCCACGCCCGCGGCCCCATGGGCCTGAAAGAACTCTGCTCCTACAAATACCTGCTCGACGGCACCGGCCAGGTCCGGGCCTGAGCGGTCGCCCAGCCAAGATTAACCGTTTACCCTGCCTCGCTACCCCACAGGCTGGACGCCTCATCCCATGCCCACGCCCACTCGCGACGTCTCCACCCCTCTCGCCACCAACAAACATCTCCTGCGCTGGGTCGAGAAGATGGCCGCGCTCACCCAGCCCGCCGCCATTCACTGGGTGGACGGCTCGGCCGAGGAATACGATTCCCTCTGCGCCGGTCTCGTAGCCGCCGGCACCTTTACCAAGTTAAACGAGCAGACCTGGCCGGGCTGTTTCCTCGCCCGCTCCGATCCTTCCGACGTCGCCCGCGTCGAGGATCGCACCTTCATCTGCTCCCTGTCCAAGGACGCCGCCGGCCCGACCAACAACTGGGTCGAACCCTACGAGATGCGCAAAAAACTCAAGGGCCTCTTCGCCGGCTGCATGCGCGGACGCACCCTCTACGTCCTGCCCTTCTCCATGGGACCGGTCGGCTCCCCACTCTCCCAGATCGGCGTGCAGCTCACCGACTCGCCCTACGTGGTGGTCAACATGCGCATCATGGCCCGCATCGGCGCGCCCGTCTTCGCCGAGATCGATAAAGACGAAAAACGCGTCGTGCCCTGCATGCACTCGGTCGGCCGCCCCCTCGCCCCCGGTGCCAAGGACGTTCCCTGGCCCTGCAACCCCGACAAATACATCGTCCACTTCCCCGAGACCCGCGAAATCTGGTCCTACGGTTCCGGATACGGCGGCAACGCCCTGCTCGGTAAAAAGTGCTTCGCCCTGCGCATCGCCTCCGCCATGGCACGCGACGAGGGCTGGATGGCCGAGCACATGCTCATCCTCGGCCTGCAAAATCCCGACGGCGAAAAAGCCTACGTCGCCGCCGCCTTCCCCTCCGCCTGCGGCAAGACCAACTTCGCCATGCTCGTGCCCCCCGCCGCCCTCGCCGCGCAGGGCTGGAAGGTCACCACCGTGGGCGACGACATCGCCTGGCTCCGCCCAGACGCCAACGGACGCCTGCGCGCCATCAACCCCGAGGCCGGCTTCTTCGGCGTCGCCCCCGGCACCTCGCTCAAGACCAACCCCAACGCCATGGCCGCGTTGTCCAAAAACGCCATCTTCACCAACTGCGCCCTCACCCCCGAGGGCGGCGTCTGGTGGGAAGGCATGACCGACACCCCGCCCGCCATGTGCACCGACTGGCAGGGCAAAATCTGGACCCCCGAGATCGCCAAGGTCACCGGGGCCAAGGCCGCCCACCCCAACTCTCGTTTCACCGCGCCTGCCTCCCAGTGCCCCACCATCGACCCGGATTGGGAAAACCCCACCGGCGTGCCCGTCTCCGCCATCATCTTCGGCGGCCGCCGCGCCACCACCACGCCCCTGGTTTACCAAACCTTCAACTGGTCCGGCGGCGTCTATGCCGGCGCCACCATGGGCTCCGAAATGACCGCCGCCGCCGCCGGCACCCTCGGCCAGGTCCGCCGCGACCCCATGGCGATGCTGCCCTTCTGCGGCTACCACATGGGCGACTACTTCCGCCATTGGATCAAAATGCAACGCGGCCTCGCCGAGGTGCCGCGAATCTTTCACGTCAACTGGTTCCGCAAGGGCGAGGACGGCAAATTCCTCTGGCCCGGCTTCGGCGAAAACCTGCGCATCCTCCGCTGGATCGTCGGCCGCTGCCAGGGCCGTTGCCGCGCGCGTGAAACCGCCCTCGGCTGGATGCCCCGCTACGACGACCTCGACTGGACCGGCCTCGATTTCCCCCGCGAACGCTTCGAGCAACTCACCGCCCTTGATCCCAAGGCCTGGCGCTCGGAACTCATCGGCCACGAGGAGCTCTTCATCGACCTGCACTCCCACCTGCCCAAGGAAATGATTTTCGAGCGCGAACTCCTGATCTGCCGTCTCTGATTTTCCTAAACCGCGCCGATGCCGCCGCTCTCCACCGATCTCTTCGACTACACCCTACCGGCTCATCTGATCGCGCAAACCCCCGCCGCCCGCCGCGATGCCTCCCGCCTGCTCGTGGTGCATCGCGCCGAACGCCGAATCGAACACCGCCACTTCACCGACCTCGGCGAATACCTCCGCCCCGGCGATACGCTCTTCCGCAACAACGCCGCCGTCCTGCCCGCCCGCCTCCTAGCCCACCGCCCCACTGGAGGCGCGGTCGAATGCCTGCTCCTGCGCCCCGCCGTGGATGGCCAGACTTGGTGGTGCCTGCTCCGCCCCGGGAAAAAACTCCCGCCCGGCGCCACCTTCGGCGTGGCCGGTACTTACGAAGGCGAAGTCCTGGAAAAAGACGCCGAGGGCGCGGCCCGCGTCGCCTTCCGCTGCTCCCCCACCTGCGGGACCACCATCGTCGAAGTCGCCAACCGCCTCGGCGAAGTCCCGCTTCCGCCCTACATCGAACGCCAGCACACCGCCGAGGAACGCGCCGCCGACCTCGAACGTTACCAGACCGTTTACGCCGACCGCGCCAAACAAGTCGCCGCCGCCGCCCCCACCGCCGGCCTGCATTTCACCCCCGAGTTGCTCGAAAAACTCCGCGCCTCCGGCGTCCACACCGCCGACCTCACCCTCCACGTCGGCCTCGGCACCTTCAAGCCCATCGCCACCGACACCATCGAGGCCCACGCCATCCACCGCGAAATCTACGAAATCCCCTCCCCCACCCAAGCCGCCGCACTCCGCCCCGCGCCCGGCACGCGCCGCATCGCCGTCGGCACCACCAGCGTGCGCACCTTGGAGGATTTTTTCCGCAAGCACCCCGTCGGCGCGCCCGCCTCCTCCGCGCCATTCCTAAGCGAGGCCGCGATCTACCTCTACCCGCCCACCCCCTTCGCGGCGATAGACGCTCTCATCACGAATTTCCACCAACCCCGCTCCACCCTGCTCTGCTTGGTGAGCGGCTTCCTCACTCCCGGCTCGACCGACGGCATCGCCTGGCTGCGCGAGATCTACGCCGAAGCCGTCGCCCGCGAATACCGTTTCTTCAGCTACGGCGACGCCATGTTGATTCTATAAAGACCGTTACGAAAAAATTACCGCGCGTCACTTGCGCTGCGCACGCGACTTGCTTGCCTGCTCCGCAGATGAGTTCTGCGCCAGACACCCCGACCACCGCCCCGTCGCCCCCGCCCAGCATAGACGCGTGGCGCGTGCTGCTGCGCGGTGCAGGCATCATCCTGGCCCTCTTCGTGATTTGTTTTTGGGCCGCGAAGGGCTACCACCGCGGCTGGAGCCAGAACGAAGTCCCGGTTAAACAGGTCGATCCCATCACCGAACTGGCCTACGTGACCTACGAAAAACGCTTCGTGCCCGGAATCGAGTTCCTTGGCGGCGGTATTTTCGCCGGTTTGGCCATTTTTTCCGTAACTTTTTTCCACCGCCGGAGTCACCCATCAGGCTCGGCCTAACACCGCACTTTTTGCTCACATCCACCTCAAGCTAACCATGAAACATACGCTCCGCTCCATCGCCTTCGCCGGCTTCACTGTCATCACCGCCATCGCCGCTCCCCGCGCCTTCGACTTCAAGGATCCGAAGGGCGTTAACGCCATCCAGTTCTCCCTCGACTCCCTGCTCGAGCCCATCGCCGGCAGCGCGTCGGATGTCGCCGGCACCGTCAGCTTCGACACCGCCGACGTCGCCGCTACCAAAGGCAAAATCGTCGTCGCCACCAGCTCGCTCAAAACCCCCAACGCCACCATGACCGAGCACATCGCCGGTGCGAAGTGGATCGATGCCGCCAAGAACCCTGAAATCAGTTTTGAATTCGAAAAACTCTCCGACGTGAAGTCGGTCGGCGCCAACCAATGGTCGGCCACTGCCACCGGCAAATTCACCCTCAAGGGCGTCACCAAGGACGTGACCGTCCCGGTCAAACTCAGCTACCTCGCCGACGCCCTCGAAAAACGCACCCGCCCCGGCAACAAGGGCGACCTGCTCGTCGTGCGTGGTGAATTCTCCGTGCAGCGCGGCGACTTCGGCATCCAGCCCGGCGAAAACGAAGACAAGGTTTCCCCCGTCATCCAGTTGACCTTCGGCTTGGTCGGCAGTGCTCCCAAGGCCTAAGCACCCGCATCACATCGCGTCTCCCCTTTGGCCGCGTCCTTCACCGGACGCGGCTTTTCTTTTCCCTCGCTTCCGTCACCTTCTCACCCGCCACACCCCGCCCATGACCGACGAAGAACTGCAAACCCTTATCGAAGACGCCACCTTTGACCACGCCATGGGCGACACCGCCGCCGCCGCCGCCAAACTGGAACGCGCCGCCGCCGCCGTGCCGACTTCCTTCGAAGCCTGGCACGCCCTGGCCGAAGTGCGTTTCTCCGCCCGCGAACTCGACCCCGCGCTCGACGCCGCGCAACACGCCCACGCCCTCCGCCCCGACGACCTCTTTATCAACACCACCCTCTCCCGCGTCTGGATGGAAAAAGGCGACAAACCCATGGCCGAAAAATTCGGCGCCCAAGCCAAAATCCTCGGCTGGAAAGACCAACTCCAAAACCCCGCCGCCCACCAAGGCGGCCTCAAATAAGCCATAAACAAAAAGCCCCGGCAAAACGCCGGGGCTTTGAATCTAAAAGACGCGGCAAACTCAGGCCACCCGCTCCACCACCAGAGGCGGAGGAGTCGGGCGCTTGGGGGCCAGACGGTAGGCGTCCTTAAAGTAGTTCAAGGCCTGCTCCAGCTTCGCCTCGTCGTTGTAGTGGATCATCATCAGCGGCTCGCCCTGCTTTACTTGGGTGCCGACTTTTTTGATCTCCGAAACCCCCACCGCGTAATCGATCTTGTCGGTCGGCTTTTCCTTGCCGGCCCCGAGCAAATGCACCCCGCGTGCGATCATCGCCGCGTTGATGGTATGCACATAACCACGCTTGGGCGCGGGCAGCTTGCGGATGTATTTCGCCTTGGGGAATTTCTCCGGATCATCGATGTAGGAGGGATCGCCGCCCTGCGCCTTGACCAGCTCCTTGAGCTTTTCCAGCGCGGTGCCGTCGGTCAAATGACGCTCCACCGTCTGCTTGGCCGAAAGGGTGGACCCCGCCACCCCCGCCAGACGCACGATCTCCATGCCCAACTTAAGCACGAGCTCCTTCATGTCTTCGGGACCGCCGCCCTTAAGAAGGGTAATGGCCTCCTTCAACTCCAGCCCGGTGCCGACCGTATCGCCCAAGGGCTGGTTCATGTCGGTAACGAGCGCCACACAGCGGCGCTTCAACGAGCGACCGACGCGGGTCATCGCGCGGGCAAGCTGCTTGGCCTGCTCCAAGTCCTTGATGAAGGAGCCGTTGCCCCACTTCACGTCGATGACCAAGCCTTCGCTGCCTTCGGCGAGTTTTTTGGAAAGCACGCTGCCCGTGATCAGCGGCAAGCTCGGGATGGTTCCCGTCTCCTTGCGCAATTCGAGGAACTTCGCGTCGGCCGGAGCGAGGTCGGGCGTCTGCGCACAGATCGCACCATTGATCTTGGCCAACTGGTTGGAGAACTGCTCCACCGTCAGATTCGTCTTCAAACCGGGGACGGCCGAGAGCTTTTCCAGCGTTCCGATCACATAATCGTGCTCAGGACCGCACATCATCGGCACTACCACGCCGCTCGCCATGGCCAGCGGGACCAAAACCAGAGAGGTCTTGTCGCCCACGCCACCGGTCGAGTATTTGTCGATCTTCGGCTTGGCGATGTGCGAAAGGTCGATCACCTCGCCGGAAAGCATCATCTCCTCGGTCAGGATCGCGGTCTCCTGGGCGGACATCTGCTGGAAGTAAATCGCCATCAGGAGCGCCGCCAACTGCGGCTGGGGCATTTCCCCATCCAAGGTGCTATCAATGATATAGCGGATTTCTTCTTGAGTAAATTCTTGTCCATCGCGCTTCTTCTCGATCAACGAAGTGAACGAGGGCTTGATGAATCGGCGTTGAGGAATGTTGCGTTTCGACATGTGTGTAGGAAAAGGATCGGGAGAGGGGGCCGTCTGGCCGGAAGCGGCGCAGCCAAGCATATATCGTGCAAAAGTCGAGCTATAACGGGGCTTGCGCGACCGGAGTCGCCGGAAGTTGATTACCAGGATGTCCGCCCTGTTTCACCTCGCCGCCGCCCTCGATTCCGGTCTCAAAACCGCCGCCGCCGCCGCCGGCTTTGACCTCGCCCTCTTCGCCCCCGACGTGCGCGTGGCCGCCCCCCTGCACGGCGACTTCCAGGCCAACGGCACCCTCGCCTACGCCAAACAAACCAAACAAAACCCCCGCGCCGCCGCCCAAGCCCTCGTCGCCGCCCTCCCCGCCGAAGTCACCGCCCTAGCCGAGGTCGCCATCGCCGGCCCCGGTTTCCTGAACTTCACCCTCAAGCCCGCCGCCCTCGAAACCTGGCTGGCCGCCTTCGCGACGCCCGATTCTCTGCGCGCCGCCGCCTCCGGCACCCTCGCAGGCCAGACCTGGGTGGTGGACTACTCCTCGCCCAACACCGCCAAACAGATGCACGTCGGCCACCTCCGCTCCGCCGTCATCGGCGAAGCCGTCGCCCGCATCGCGGCCTTCGGCGGCGCGCGCGTCATTCGCGACAACCACATCGGCGACTGGGGCACTTCCTTTGGCAAAATCATCTGGGCTTACAAACAAGCCCTCGCCACCGACCGCCCCGCCCTCGACGCCGCCCTCGCCACCACCCCGCTCGAAGAATTCGAACGCCTCTACAAGGTCGGCAACACCGCCGCCGACGCCGACCCCGCCGTCCTCGAGGCCTCCCGCGCCGAACTGGTAAAACTCCAGACCGGCGACCCCGAAAACACCGCCATCTGGCGTCACATCGGCGAGGTCTCCGTCGCCGCCTTCCAGAAAATCTACGACCTGCTCGGCATCCGCTTCGACGAGACCCTGGGCGAAAGCTTTTACAACGACCAGGTGCCCGCCGTTTACTCCGAACTGCTCGCCTGCGGCGTCGCCGAGGAAAGCCAGGGCGCCCTGGTCGTTTTTCACGAAGAAAACCCGCGTTACTCCCGCACCGCCGAACGCCCCAATCCCTTCATCATTCGCAAGGCCGACGGCGCCGCCAACTACGCCTCCACCGACCTCGCCACCATTCTCTACCGCGCCACCCACTTCCGCGCCGACACCGCCCTCTACGTCGTGGACAAACGCCAGGCCGACCACTTCGAACAGCTCTTCCTCACCGCCCAAAAGTGGTTCGCCAGGACCCACCGCCCCCTCATGCGGCTGGAACACCTCGGCTTCGGCACCGTGCTCGGCGAAGACGGCCGCCCCCTCAAAACCCGCAGCGGCGAAAACATCAAACTCAAGGACCTCCTCCAGGAGGCCACCGACCGCGCCCGCAAACTCGTGGACGAGAAATCCGGCGAGCTCCCCGAAGCCGAGCGCGCCGCCATCGCCGCCATCGTCGGTGTAGGCTCCGTGCAATACGCCGACCTCTCCCAAAACCGCTCCAGCGACTACACCTTCTCCTGGGAAAAAATGATCTCCCTCGAGGGCAACACCGCCGCCTACCTCCTCTACGCCGTCTCCCGCGTCCACTCCATCTTCCGCAAACTCGACGCCCGCCCCGGCGACCCCGCCACCGAAGCCCCCGCCTCCCCGCTGGAAACCGCCGCCGAACTCGCCCTCGCCCGCAAACTCGTCCAGTTCTCCGACGCCCAGGCCCAGGCCGTCGCCACCCTCCGCCCCCACGTCCTCTGCCTCTACCTCTACGAACTGGCCGGCACCTTCTCCGCCTTCTACGCCGCCGAAAAAGTCGCCGTCGAGGACCCCGCCATCCGCGCCCGCCGCCTCCGCCTCTGCGCCCGCACCCTGCTCATCCTCGAAACCGGCCTCGGCCTCCTCGGCCTCCGCACCCTCAGCCGCATGTAAGCCCCGGCCCTGGCTTTTCGCCGTTCGACATTCCCCCGCCTCCTCCCCTAGCCTCCACCCACGATGTCCACCACGCAGGAATACTACATCCGCAAAGCCTCCGAGACCGACGCCCGCGGCCCCTTCACCCTCGAACAACTCAGCTCCCTCTCCGAAAACGGCCAGGTCGATGCCGAGACCTACTACTACGACGCCGCCACCGAAGCCTGGGCCCCCATCAACGGCAACGCCGAGCTCATGCAGACGCTGTTTCCAACGAAAAAAGTCCTGCGCGTCCGCGCCAAGGCCGCGAACGAGATGAAGACCCTCAACACCGTCTCCGAAAACGACCGCCCCATCACCGTGAACGACATGCTCCTCGCCGCCGAAGGCCGCACCGAGGACACCCGCGACAAAGCCGACCCCGCCATCGCCCGCGGCCAGGCCGCCAACATCGGCTCCTACGCCTCCCTCACCATCCTCCTCGTCACCGCCGCCGCCTACCTCCTCCCGCACATCGACATCGTCACCACCCTCGATCTGCCCGCCATCCTGCAAGCCCCCCTGATTATCCTCGGCGTCATCAACCTCCTCCTCGCCGTCTGCATCGGCCTCGGCGCCGTCTCCTCCTACCCCTTCATCCGCTTCGCCGCCATGCTCGGCCTCGGCTTCGCCGGCACCCTCTTTTACTTCAACGGCGACACCCTACCCCTCGCCTTCTCCGCCGCCGCCGCCCTCGGCCTCTACCTCTGCACCATCCTGCTCAACATCGCCGGCGTCATCTTCTTCGCCCTTCTCGGTGTGCTCGGCGCCATCGGTCTGGCCCACCACTTCTTCACCACCTAAACCGCCGCCCACCCGCGCCATGTCCGCCCCCGCCCCCACCTTGGCGCGCCGCCTCCACCGGCTCTACACCTCCGACATCTGGAGCAACCGCTACCTTGAGGACCGCTCCCTGCGCGGCCGCTTCTACGCCCTCCTGCGCATCGTCTCCATCACCATCACCGGCATCATCGAGACCAAGTCCCCCAGCCGCGCCGCCGCCCTCAGCTTCTCCACCCTCCTCGGCCTCGGCCCCCTCATGGCCATCGCCGTGCTCGTCGCCGGCTTCGTGCTCGACCGCCAGGACCCCGATCTCGCGGTAAACACCCTCAACCGCATCATCAAATACGTCGCCCCCCAGATCGGCCAATACGAACAGCTCGAAGCCCGCCAAACCCTCGCCCCCGCCTCCGACCCCGGCGCCCCCGCCTCCGCCAGCGCCCCCGCCACCCCAGCCAACGCCGAACTCGTCGAACTCATCGACGGCTTCATCGCCGGCTCCCGCTCCAGCACCGCCGGCCTCGTCGGGGTCGTCACCCTCATCGTCATCGTCCTCCAGCTCTTCACCTCGGTCGAAAACGCCTTCAACGAAATCTGGGGCGTCCGCCAGGGCCGCTCCTGGGTCATGCGCATCGTCTTCTACTGGACCGTGCTCACCCTCGGCGCCGTCCTCTTCTTCGCCGTCGTCACCACCCTCTCCGCCGGCGCCTACCTCAACCTCTTCGAGCAAAAAGTCCCCTTCGGGCTCGGCCCGGCCATCGTCGGCTTCCTCCGCTGGCTGCTCCCCTCCCTCTCCATCCTCCTGCTCATCCTCGTCCTCGCCCTCTTTTATAAATTCATCCCCAACACCCGCGTGCTCTGGCTCAGCGCCGGCGCCGGCGCCATCCTCGTCGGCGGCCTCGTCGTGGCCAACAACTACCTCGCATTCCTCTACCTCTCCAAAGTCGTCCAGCAACGCAGCCTCTTCGGCTCCCTCGGCATCCTCCCCATCCTGATGTTCGGGCTCTACATCTTCTGGTTCTTCCTCCTCGTCGGCGGCCAGGTCAGCTACGCCGTGCAAAACGTGCACTTCCGCAACAGCCAGGCCGCCTGGAACACCCTCGCCGAGTCCATGCGTGAACGCCTCACTCTCACCGTGCTGCTGCGTATCAGCCGCCGCTTCCGCGACTGCGAGCCCCCCTGCTCCGCCAGCCAGCTCGGCGCCGAGCTCGGCGTGCCCACCCAAATCCTCAACGAGTGCATGAACCGCCTCGTCCACATGCGCCTGCTCTCCCCCATTCCTCCCGAGCCGCACGACCAGGAAAACGACCTCCGCTACCAACCCGCCCGCCCCCTCAACCGCACCTCCCTCGCCGACTTCAAACGCATGGACGACGACCACGGCGGCGACCCCACCGGCCCCACCCTCACCGACATCGACCCCATCGTGCTCGCCTACGACCGCGAACTGAACCGCGTGCAAAACCAGACCTTCTTCCAACGCACCCTCGACGAGCTGATCGAAGCCCACCCCATGCCCGCCAAACCCGGGGAATAGGCGCCGTCTTCATAATAAACCGATGCTTCGTGAGAGGGAAACCATGCCCGGCCATGGCGACCGAGGCGGAGGTGGCCCAGCGGGCCATAACGCCGAGGTCAACGCCGGCCCAGCTGGGTTTCCCTCTCACCCGTAGAAGTGATACAAAAACCCTCGGAAATTGACCGAGGACGGCCAAAAAAACGGTAAAGCACACGTGCGGTGGGAACTCCTCACCAAGGCTTAACAAATTACTACTGGAATAATTATCTCCAGATTCCCGCCTCGTTTCAGAGGGGCTGGGTCATGAGCGCGGCATAGATGCGGGCGCTGGCCAGGAGTTCGCGCACCGGGGCGCGTTCGTCCACCGCGTGGCAGGCTTCGCCGCCGGGGCCGTAGCCGAGGGTGGGGATTTTGAGGTGGCGGGCAAAGAAGTGCATGTCGTTGAACCCGCTGGAGCAGCCAAAAACCGGCCGGCAGCGGCGTTCGCGACCCGCGTGCGAAGCGAGGGCATGGGCCAGGGCATGATCGAAGCGCCATTCGGGCCAGCCCCCGTCTCCGTCGCCCCGCCTAAATGTCAGTTTAAAATCAATCGGCAGGCGGGTTGCCGACGCATTGACGTTCTCGCCAATGGTTTGGTGAGAAACTTCGCCCGCGTTTGAAAGCGTTGGAAAAATGAAATGCAGACGAAAAACCCAAAATGTCGGCGATTTCTTTAATCGAAAGTTCCGTATTGGCCAACAGGTCGGCGGCCCGGCGCAGGCGAGCTTCCGCGTGAAAGGTGCGGGGCGAGACTCCGCATTCACGGCGGAAAGCCTGGCGGAAGTGCGAAGCACCAAGGCCCGCCGCCGCCGCGACTGCTGGCGCGTCGAAAGGCTGGTCGCAGTCCTCGGTGAGCAGGCGGCGTGCGCGTTCCAGCCGCTCGTGGAGACTGGCGGAGCGGCCGCCGGGTTGTTCTGCCAGCTCACCCAACCGACTGAGCAAGTGCAGCGCCAGGGTGTCCGCCGCGTCACGTCCGCAGCCCGGAGTACGGGCGGTCAGGGCGTGCAGGCGCAGGAAGATATGCAGAATCTCGGCGGGGTCTTGCGGCGTGACTACCGGGCTTTGCGGCGTGAGCGCGCTTGATGAAAGGGCCGCGGTGACGGAGGGGCCGGAACTCTCCACCCAGTGTTCCGTCCAGCCTTGAGTCGGATTTGGGGCGTAGCGGTGCCACACGCCCGGAAATAATAGAAAAACTGAGCCCGCTGCGATCTTGTGCGAGTCGCCGGGGCGGGCGCTTTCGAGCACGCCACCTCCTCGTGAAACAAACACTATTTGCAGGCTTTGGAGCACCCTCCCGCGTTCCCATTTGAAGTGATGATCATCGGGATGCCGCATGGGCGGGTAGGATGCCCCGGGCGAAATACGTGTGTGGCCGATGGCACTGACCTCGCAACCCCAGATGCGGGCGCGCACCGAAACAGGGAAGTAACGAAAGTAGTTTTCCATGAGGTTTCCAGGGGTGACTTTGAGGGCGCTCGTGTGGCGTCGATTCGGCTGTGATCGCGCCCTAGATCAAGCACGGGCATAGGGGTGTTGTTTTATGTATGCAAGGTGTCACTTCAGCCATGGCCATCGCATGCCAGCGGTGATAAAGTAATCGTCCCATCCCTCCTTATCTTTGAGTTCTGTTAAAATAGGTCTTTTTGCCATAGGTTTGGACACGTATTGGCCGCAGTTCGCCGGTCTGGAAGCGCGGTTACGCAGCTATGTCGAGACGGTCGCCGGAAGCCTGGCGCGGCCCGGCGCTGAGATCATCAAGCTCGGGCCGATCGACAATCCCGAGAAGGCCCAGGCGGCGGGATACATCTTGGAAACAGGGAATACCCCCATCCACCACCGTTTCCCCATCGGCGCGCAGCGATTCGTTAACGATTGGAACAGCGACGCTCCGGCGCATCTCTACACGGAATGGGGCGGCCATATCGTGCCGAAGTTGGAGAAACTTGCCGCGCTACTCGGAATGGAACGCCGCCGCGTGTGCCGAACTAAAACAACCATCGCGACGACCGATAATCTGTAGAGTCCGATAGCTACTCATTTTTGTTAACCAATAGAAAAAACCATACCCCCGGAAATACACCTCGTTCACATGTATTCATCAAAACTCCCTCACCTGCTGCTTTGGATATCGCTTGCGTGCGCCCTTACCCCGATGGCTCTTGCCCGGAAGTCACCGAAGGAAATCCCTGCCACCGTGGGTTTAGTGGGTGAGTCCTCCGCTCCTTACGCGCTTCGCTGCGAATACCTGCCGGAGCCTCTCGGGGTTGAATCCGAGGCTCCACGTTTTTCCTGGAAACTCCAGACCCCGGAGGGAGTGCGGGGACACAAGCAGACTGCATATCGCATTCTCGTGGCCAGTGATCGCGCCATCCTTGAGCGTAACGAAGGCGATTTGTGGGACAGTGGTGAAATCGAATCCGGCCAATCGGTACTCGTTCCTTACGGTGGCAAAAAACTACTCTCGAATACGGAATGCCATTGGAAAGTTAAAATCCACGATGAGAGGAAAGCGGCAAGCAGCTGGAGCAAACCCGCGCGGTTTGCCATGGGATTGTTAAGCGAGGAAGACTGGAAAGGCCCATGGATCAAACACCCGGAGGCTCTGCCAGTTCAGCACATCTGGTTCAGGAAATCGTTTCCATTGAAGCAGGAGGTTAAATCCGCCTTTGTTCACGTCGCCAGTCTCGGATACCATGAACTCTATCTGAATGGCACAAAGGTGGATGACCGCGTGCTGGCGCCCGCCGCATCGCGTCTCGACAAACGTGTGCTCTACGTAACGTATGACATCGGTCATCTGCTTAAACCAGGGACCAATACCATCGCCGTTTGGCAGGGACCGGGCTGGTCCAGGCTTTTCAGAAGCCCGCCCGCACTGCGGATGCAATTACAAGGTCTGACCAAGGACGGAAACCCCATTTCCTTGTCCTCGGACTCAACGTGGCGCTGCCAAATCAGTTCAAGCGAAACCATTGGGGGAATCACCTACAAGGACATGGGAGGAGAACGTATTGACGCCCGCCAATTCCTGACGGAATGGGCGGAGGTAAAATTCGACGATTCATCATGGCTGATGGCAAAAGAGGTTCCCCTCAAGGTAACCATGTCAGCCCAGATGATCGAACCCACCAGAGTTATTAAGACACTTCCGGTCAAAGAGATCACCAAGAGTGAAAACGGCTACCGGGTGGATTTGGGGGAAAACTTTACCGGTTGGGTCGAGATCAAGTTACATGATCTCGCAGCCGGCGATCTGATCATCGTACAAGCTTCTGATGACGATAAGACTTTGCAGGACTGGACCCAGAGGAGCGAGTATATCGCACGCGGGGATAAATTGGAGACGTTCCGCAACCGTTTCAACTACCAGGCCGGGCGATATCTGAATCTTCAAGGGCTCAAAAAGGCGCCCGCGCCTGCTGACATCCAAGGATACGCACTCAGCACGGACGTTTCGAAAACGGGAGGATTTTCCTCCTCCAGTGAATTATTCAACCGTATCCATGCCGTGGACTTGTGGACATGGCGGGCAAATTTCGTCGAGGGGTATACCATGGATTGTCCGCACCGGGAGCGCCTGGGTTACGGAGAAGTAGCTCTGGCCTGCGGCTGGGGGATTGCGTTTCCGTTTTATGAAACCGGTGCGTATCATGCCAAACTCGTGCGTGACTGGATGGATGTGCAGCGCGACGATGGCTTTTTTCCTTTCATCGCGCCGCATACTTTTGGTACCGCCGGTGGTCCTTTGTGGAGTAGTGGTGGATTGAACTTGGCCTGGGAATTTCATCTCAATACCGGGGATACACGCGTGCTTGAAGCCATGTATGAACCGGCAAAAAAATGGCTCGAGTTTCTTCACTTCCACACCGCTGACGGCCTCCTGCAGCCTACCGACAAAAAGCCGCAGAAGTTTCTCGGGGATTGGGCCGCGCCTGGCGGCAGGAAAGAGCAAGGCGACACTCCGGAGGCCAAATTCTTCAACAACTGCGTCTATGCCTTCAACTTGGAGGAGGTGATCGGCATGGCCAAAGCCCTGGGCAAACCGGAGGACGCCTCATTTTATAATACGCGTTTGCAAGAGCTGCGGAAAAACATCCACGCCACCTATTTTGACGCCACGAAAAACTCCTACAGCAAAGGCACCCAAGTCCAACTCGCTTTTGCCCTTCTTACCGGCGTGGTTCCCGAGGCACTTCGACCTGCCGTGATCCAAAGCCTCAAGAAGGAATTCACCGCAAAACCTTATTTTGACATGGGTAGCTCCGGCTTGCCGATGCTTTTGAAATTCGTGACCGAGAACGCTGAAACGGGAAGACAAGTGTATCCACTCGCTTCCAGCACGGAGATGCCCAGCTACGGCCATTTTCTCAAGATGGGTGAATCCACCTGGCCGGAATATTGGTCGGTCAATGTCGCGAGCAAAATTCATACGTGTTACACCGGGATCTCTGGATGGTTCATTAAAAGTGTGGCGGGCATCCGCCCCGACCCTGAGAAGCCAGGCTACAAGTCCATTATCATCAAACCGATCATCGGCGGCGATCTGACCTTCGCCGAAGGCACCAGCGAATCACTCTACGGAACCATTACCAGTCGCTGGGAAAGGAAAGGAAACTCGCTGGATTTGAAAGTAACCATCCCTGCCAACTCGCAGGCGACCGTGCATGTGCCGGGATCTGATGTCGTAAAAATCACGGAAAGCGGGAAACCCGCTGCAAAAGCCAAAGGCGTCAGGTTTGTGGGAATGGAAGCGGGATATGCGATCTTCGAAGTGAGCTCCGGCTCCTACCACTTCCAATCGAAATGAATTCATAACCCGTGCGAAACCCATCCCTTATCAAGTACCGGCTTCAAACGGATCAACATCTGGAATACTCAGGGGCCGGGTCATAAGCGCGGCATAGATGCGGGCGCTGGCCAGGAGTTCGCGCACCGGGGCGCGTTCGTCCACCGCGTGGCAGGCTTCGCCGCCGGGGCCGTAGCCGAGGGTGGGGATTTTGAGGTGGTGGGCAAAGAAGTGCATGTCGTTGAACCCGCTGGAGCAGCCAAAAACCGGCCGGCAGCGGCGTTCGCGACCCACGTGCGAAGCGAGGGCATGGGCCAGGGCGTGATCGGGCGGGACGAAACAGGGGTGGTTTTCCGAGACCTTGGTCACGGTGATCCGGCAACGCGGGATGGCCCGGGCCGCAGCGGCGAGAAAGGCTCGCAGTTCGCGCTCGGCGGCGGCGGCGGTCTCGGTGGGTATCACCCGGCGGTCGATACTGAAACGGGCAAAGGCGGGCACGGTGTTGATCTTGCCGCCTTCGCCGCTGGCGAAGATGCCGCCGACATTGAGCGTCGGACGGCGCACGCGGCCATCGGGCGCAGTGAAGGTGCGGGTGGCGAGCTGGGTGGCGTGGTCTTGCAGGGCGAGCGCCAGCCGGGCGGCGTGCTCGAAGGCGTTGATGCCTTTTTCGGGGGTGCTGCCGTGGGCGGCGCGGCCGTGGACGGCGACTTCCAGCCAGACTACGCCGTTGTGTCCGCAGCCGATGCGGGTGCCTTCGCCGCCTTCGAGCACGAGGGCGTAATCGGGGCGAATACCGCCGTGCTCGACCAGCCAGCCGGCCCCGAGGGCGGAATCGGTTTCTTCGTCGGCGGTGAAGGAGACTTCAATGTTGTTGGCCAAGGTGGATTTGGTGGCGCGCAGGGAGCGCAAGGCGAGCAGGAGGCTGGCGATGGAGCCCTTCATATCGGCGGTGCCGCGTCCGTAGATCCAGCCGTCGTGCACCCGGCCGGAAAAAGGGTCGCCGTGCTTCCAGACGCCGGAAACGGGCACGACGTCGTAATGGGCGTTGAAATGCAAAGTGGCGGCTCCGGCAGGCGGACGCGGGCCGGAAGCGGGGAACCGGCCAAGAACATTCCAGCGGGGATGCGACCATTGGGCAGGCGGGAGGTGGCGGCGGAGGAGTGCGGTGGGGATGCGGGGGCGGCGCACGATCAGACCTGCGGCGCGTAGTTCGGTGGTGAGCAGCCGGGTCATCGCGTCGTAAAAGTCTCCGGGCGGATTAACGGTGGGCAGGCGGACGAGGCGTTGCAGAAGTGCGATGAGATCCTCGGCATGGGCGTCGATGTAGGCGGAGGGAGTCATAGGAAAAAAGGCGCGGGAGGTAGAAGTGAGCGTGGCTTTAGCCCGATTGGCGAGGAACCTGTTGGCCGTCAGCCGGCCGACTCAACCGCTTACGCGAAACTCAACCGGTATAATAGCGGCATCCGGGTTATACCGTCATCCGGTGCCAATCCCCGGCGAGTAATTCGGCTCAACGCGCCTCGGTCCACTCACTGGCGGCATACTGTTCGGTGAGCGCCTCGACTTCGCCCTCGGCGAATTCAGGCCAGGGCTCATCCGCCGCCTCCGCCCCGAGCGCTTCGGCCAGAGCGCCGGTGAACGCGGCTTGAAACTCCGCCCAGTCGCGCACCGCCGGAGCAGCCGGCCGCCAGATCGAGCCTTGGAAAAGCAGGCCCTCTTTGGTGCGTTTCTGGGCGGCACCGGCGATTTTCGCCCCCGAGTCGGGATGCAACACGTCGTAAAGTTCGGGGCGGGCAAAACACACCGTCGGCCCCTTGGCCGCCGCGCAGTCGGCCGCTTCGCCCTCACCTGACTCCGGCGTTTCGCAGCGGACCTTGAGCACCGCCGCCTGTCCGCACGCGCCCAAGGCTTCGACCAGGGCGGCGTGCACCGCGCGGTAGCTCTCCACCGCCCGCGCCGCCTCCAGGGCGTGACCACGCGGAATCACCAGCGCGTAGGTCCAGTCCTCGCGATGGTCCACCAAACCGCCACCGGTGGGACGGCGGACCAACTCCGCGCCTTCGGGTGCGTCGGCGGGCAACTGCCCGCGCACCCAGGCGATTTTCTGGCTGTAACCAAAAGTGAAGGCCGGCCGGTGCCAGCCATAAGCACGAAACCGCGCCCGCCCGCGCCCGGCCTCCGAATAACGCCGGAGCAGGAGGAAGTCGCCCGCCATGTTGGCGGCGGCCGAGTCCGCGCGGAAAGGAAGAATATCCAGTTTGGGTTTCATGCGGTGGGATGGCCTATCGATGAATAGATAATCGGGGATTTCCCGAGCCTGAATTCGCGTAACCCACCAGAAGGACCAAACCCGCCAAGGATGCGTAATAATACGCCCGTAAACGACCGCCAATTTGCGAGTTTTTGCCAAAAAATTGATTTACGCTGAGATATTCTCCCGCAGCTTGGTCTTGTCCTTACCCCCTTAGTTTGTCCTTACCCCCTTAGTTTATGTCCACCCCTGCTTCTCCTTCGGTTTCGGCATCTCCGTCTTCACGGGTAGCGGCCTTGTTAGAGAAATACTCCTCCTCGAACATCAAACAGGGTAAAGCCTTCATGACCCGACTGGCCCGCATCGAGGAAATCGAAGTCCGGCTGGGTCAAACAGGCTTGAGCCAGGAAGAAATGCAAGAGCTTATCCATCACTGCCATAAGCTACTTAACGAGATTCACTCCCTGCACTTGAAGAGCGAAATGCGCGAGTTTTACGTGCGCAGCCTGAAGGTTGCCTGAGCCTGGGCGTAAAGTTTACGTCGCGCCGGGCGGCAGCCGCAGACTTACCGGTGCCACGCACCATGTCCCGCTCCGATCCCCAGGCTCACGTTGAAGTCATGGCCCCGGCGGGCTCTTGGGCCGCCCTCGCCGCCGCGCTCAAGGCTGGAGCCCATTCGGTCTATTTCGGAGTCGGAAAAATCAACATGCGGGCCCGCGCCGCCAATAACTTTGAGCAGGGCGACTTGCGGGAAATCGCCGCCAAGTGCCACGCCTTCGGGGCCCGCGCCTACCTCACGCTCAACACCATCCTCTTCGACGAGGAGCTGGCGGAGGCGCAAACCGTTTGCCGCCTAGCCAAGGCCGCCGGGGTGGACGCCGTGATCGCAGCCGATCCGGCGGTTCTCCAAATCGCCCGCGCCGAGGACCTGCCCGTCCATCTCTCGGTGCAGGCCAATGTCACCAATCTGGCGGCGGTGCAGTTCTACGCCGGATACGCCGATGTGGTGGTCCTGGCCCGCGAGCTGAGCCTCGAACAGATTCGCGGCATCATAAGCGGGATTCGGGAACGGGGCATCACCGGACCCTCGGGGCAGTTGGTCCGGATCGAGATTTTCGCCCATGGCGCGTTGTGCGTGGCGTTTTCCGGCAAGTGCCAGATGAGCCTCTCGGTTTACGGCCCCAAGGCCTCGGCCAGTCGCGGCTCGTGTTTCCAACCCTGCCGGCGCAACTACCGGGTAACCGACACCGAAACCGGCACCGAACTCGTGCTCGACGGCCACCAGGTGATGTCCCCCAAGGATCTCTGCACCCTGCCCTTTCTGGACCAGATCCTGGGAGCCGGCGTGAGTGTGCTGAAGCTGGAGGGACGCGGGCGCGCCGCCGACTACGTCGCCACCGTGGTGCGGGTTTACCGCGAGGCGGCGGCGGCCTGGCAGGACGGCACTTTCGCCGCCCGCCGCGACACCGGGAAATGGATGACGGAGCTGGATTCGGTTTTTAACCGGGGCTTCTGGCAGGGCGGTTACTACCTCGGCAAACCGCTGGGCGAGTGGACCGCCTCCTCCCAACCCGCCGGTACGGAGAAAAAAGCCTTCGTAGGCAAAATCACCAAATACTACGCCCGCAGCGGCGTGGCGGAGGTCTTGATCAACGCCGAGCCGCTCTCGGCCGGAGAGGAAATCTGGGTTCTGGGAGAGACCACCGGAGCGCTGCGCCTGCCGGTCACGGAGCTGCGCGTCGGCGACCCTGCGACACCGGTGGCGCGCGCCGAGCAAGGCATGGTCGCGGCATTTCCAGTGGCGGTGAAGGTGCGGGTCGGCGACCAAGTGTATCGGATCGCGCACGCCGGGCAGTTTTTATTCCCGTTAACCCGAGTTCCGCAGTTGGCGCGGTCGGCTAAAAAAGTTTCAGAGGAGAGCGGATTTTTGGCGGCGGGCGGCTACGAGGGAAGACGAGTTTCTGGAGGCATGTAGTGCCGAACACCCCGTTGAGGAGCGCTTGGG
>JAPLTN010000084.1 GCA_026398135.1 Verrucomicrobiota bacterium | reverse complement strand
GGATCCCTCAGCTTGGTCAACTTGGCAAGGCGGTCGGATTCATCGAAGAAACTGGGCTGATAAATTTCCATGTGCTATTCTAAGCTATTTTCATGCCAAATAATTGATTGTCAATAATTTAATTATTCAAACTGCCCTTTATTCAAAGGAGCGAATATCCATCCCTTTGTCTTTCCTGAGAAAAATTATTATCAATTGGACCGCTATTGGCCCAACCCGACTGAAATGGTAAAAACCGGCGAACACACGTGGAGTTGGCAGTTGGAAGGGCCTTCCACAATTGAAAATTGGCCCGGCAAGCGGTTCTTCATTTATTCATCAAATGCGCGTAGCCACGCTTTTGTGCTTACTAATCTGCACGACTTCACGTTGGAAGATGTTAATTATTGGGGTGGCGGGGTTGGTGGCGGCTACTACATTAGAGGGATTGAGGGAACAACGACATTCCGGCGTTTCGTGATCGGCGTCCCCCCGGGTTCAAACCGCCTCTATTCCTGTGCGGGTGGCGGCCAGGTGTCCGGCTTGCGCGGAAAGCTTGTGCTGGACCAGTGCGACTTTTCTAAAATCGACGATGATGGTATTGATATACTTTCTCAGTATAACCGTATTATTGAGCAAAAAGACAAACGGACTCTAATAGTTAATGCTATTACCATCGATTATCGTCCGGGGGACCGGGTGGAAATCTGGGATTGGAAGCATAAGAAGCTACGTTCTAGCGCCATAGTTATCAGCACCATTAGTAACCCCGATAATACGGTTGTGCTTAATCTGGATAGGGATGTGGTGACTGAACGAGTCGGTGCAGGCGACGCCAAATCCAAATTCAGCCACGAGGCCATTCTCGACGGCATTGATCGCATCATTAATGTGTCCACGGTGGGGCAGGAAACCATTATCCGGGATAGCAAATTTCAGGTCTTTCGCGCGAAGTGCCTCAACTTAAAGGCCGCCAATTGCACGATCGAGCGCTGCACGTTTAGCAACAGTTTCCAGCCAGCGGTATTTGCGGCGCCGGAATGGTACTTTGAGGAAGGGTCTTCTATTCGCAACTTGACGGTGCGTGACTGTATTTTCACCGACAATAATCATCCCAACATAGTTATCGGACCATCATCGGCTGCGGGTAGGCCCGGAACAAAGGCCACCGTGAGCGATGCCCCGGAACATATTTCGTATGACAACACTAACATCCTGATCGAAGGCAACCGTTTCTTTGGTTACGGCACCACACCGAGTGTCTTCGCATGGACCTGGCCGGTCGGGCCGGCAATTACGATCACCAACGCGGCCAAGGTGGTTATTCGCGACAACATCTTCGGCCCGCTGGCCCAGAGCGCGCCCAAAGACACGCCCAAAATCCTGATCGAGAAATCCAAGGATGTGATTATTACTAATAACAAGGATGTCGCGCCTTAATATATATCAATAAGCGCTTAGAGTCCGCCGTCTTATTATAATCGATGAGTCTAAATCGGTTAACTGAAACCACGGATTACACAGATGCACAAGGATATAAGGAATTTAGAACAGAATGGGAAGTGCCCTGGGTTAGTAGATTTTGCCCTATAATTACAGCTTATCCGCCTTTGTTTTTTCCTTATAAAAGTAATCGTTGTTGATTTAATCCGAATTCCGCGATTATAGCGATTTTAAGAAGCATAAGGCACGAAAAACAACAGTGTTTGAAATGCAAAAAAGTGCGGAGGAGCGACAAATTTAAAGTGCTAATTTCTTAAGCCGTTTATTTACGCGATCTTTATGAGGTTTACATGTAATTATCGCAAGGCTGCGGGAATCGCCTCGGATGCCAGAGGTGCCAACTCGGGCGCTGGCTCATCGGAGGGCACGGGGGGGATATCTACGATCAAACGCACGGGAATGGTTTTGTTTTTATCCGCATCATTTTGCTCATAAATCAGAGCGATGGTACGTGAACCTTTCCAGGCATCCACGCCGGTGTCGTAGAGCAGTCCGCCACCTAAAAACTTAACCGATAAATTGGAAAGTGCCGGGCGTCCCGGATCCTTGGCCGCCGGGTAACGGGCGGTGATGCGGGTTCCCGCCGCAATTTTTATCACTTCTTTATCAATCTGACTGAGCAAATCCGTGGTGCTAAAGTTCGCCACGCGCAAACTATCCGGCGGGAAACTTTTAAGTCCATCGTCCAAACTTCGGCCAACAATCTTGAGCGGTTGTCCCGTCTCATTTGCCTGCGCCAATATAAAGAGGGCATTTGTCTGCTCCCCGACAGGCCAGGCAATTTCACCCACGGGCACATACCGTTCCACCGGCTTGCCCTCGGGAGTGGCGGGCGGATCAATCACCTTGCCTAGAATTACCACCGGATGCCCGGCGGCTTTGACGCGCACCGGAATACCGCGGTTGTACGTGCCCACGATCAGTTTTCTGAGCTGGTCCTTGTAACCTTTTACAAAAAGCTCCAGCGGCGGAGTACTGGGGTCTATCCATATCGCGCTTATCGTCGCCGGCACTTCGCGCTCGGCGGCAACGGTAAGGTCGTAAAACAGGGCGAATACGGAGCAAAACCAGACTAGATGTCGTTTGTAGTGAGCCATCGGAAGGATATGATTTTAAAACGCCGGCCAAAGGGATTAGTAGCTAATGGGGGGGCCGCTACCGTGGCGGCATCAGCCGCTGGATCTGAAACTAAATCCGGCAGCCGCTGCACGGTGGCTTCGCACCAGGCCCGGCCTTGAATCACCGATGTGACCGGGTTTTGCACATCGCCATAGGAGCGAATAATAAAGGTATCCGAGCGCGCCGCAATGAATGGAGAAACCTTGCCCAGGATATCGCCTTGAGTAACACAGTCGGAGCCATATGAACTGGAACCAACTGACATGTAGTCTCCATTTAGCCCCTGGCCTAATTTTTTGTCCGAAGTTGCCTTATTGATCGCGTACTCCAAAAAGCTTTGATCCCACTTAGTGCCGGGTGAAGCGCTTCCGGTGTCGGAGTTGGAATAGAAGCTCCCGATAAAATCGGTTAACGAAACGAAAGGTCGTCCCCGTGTTTTTAACTGGTTGACGATCTGCGTAGCCAAGGAGGCAATCTCCGGATCGGAAAGCTGTCGGCCAACTGCACTCGAGGAATCAATACTTGTTAACATGCTAGCCGAAGTCAGAACCGACGGAAGCGTTGTGCTCCTGATAGGCCAATTCACTTCTTTAGCCCCAGCGGGTGTGCGAAAAAAGGCATTGTTCAAGGTCGTCGTGGCAAAGTCTTTGGTCGCTGGATATGCCTTGGGGAAGTCCCATTTCTCGTTTTGGGAACTGAGGATCGCCATCCACGCCGCAATCGAAGTGGAGTTAATATTAAACGCCCCGCAGATCAATTGGAAGCGGGCGGATTTGGTTTTATCCCGGAGATCCGCCAAGGTGGCCTCACTGACCCCGTCGGGCTTATAAATATCCAAGTAACGGTTCGGCCGGGGCTCGGTCCCATCAGCCGGCCAGGAGTCATAGTTTTGCGGAACAGTGGAGAAAAAGGCTTGATCAAACAATTGATTGGCGGTGGCCGATCCCCAAAAACTACCTAAACCATTAGCCGAGGGCCCGATCAGGTGACGCAGTTCGGCGACAGAGATCAGCTCCTGGCGAGGCAGATCGTACGGAGACAACCGGAAGTCCGCTCTGTCGCGAAAACCATTTTTAAAGGGGTTTACATTATTTACAGCAGCATTTGTATCTGGTTTAGTGCACCATTGACTCTTATCCCTTAAATCGTAATAGGGGATACCTGTATATTTAGGAAGACGGGGATCGAAACAATATGGAAACTGGCCCGTCGAATACAAGAGATTAGCGACATTGAACGTATAACCAAACGCCAAACAGGAGGATACGGTCGAGATAGCGGTATCGGTGGTCTTCTCATAGCTCGATTTCACGGTGCAACTTTGCAGAAGGGAATCATCCGAGGCTAGTTGCAGTTTATACTCCATGCCCGCCGCAACTGCGGTTTGTAAATCAACCGTGGTATGAACCGCCGGGCTGGAGTTGAGCGCCGCGAGCGAGGTCGGGGCCGAACTGAGCGTTCCCATCAGCACTGAATTCCTAGAATAATCGAGCGTGGAATCGCCCCGCAAGGTCACTACACGACCCGGATTAATGCTTATAGTATTTGACCCCGTGGTTCCACTTAAGACAGTACCACCTGGCAGAGTCACCAGCTGGGAGGCCTTGACCACCGGCGTGGTGGACGGAACTGAAGATAATGCGGAATCGTACGCCGCTTTGTCATATTGTTTCACCAAAAAACTAATCGGGGAAGGCAAGGTGACGGAATACTTTAATGAATGATCCTTGTTGATTTCGAGAGTGGCCGTATACGGGTTCCACAGCTCGAACATCAACCAGTATTTTAGATTTAACATCCCGCCCGCTACATCAAAGGAGAAATAAAGAGCCGCCTCGGTCATCACTGGTGTAATCCCGAAGATAGGCCAAGTCGGCGCGCCGGTTCCGTCCCAAGACGGGGCTCGAGGGTGAAACACGGAGACATATGGCGACGCCGCCGTGGGCGGGACATCGGGGCGCAGTTTAATATAAGAATCGATCGCGGGAATGTTGGTGTTGGCCGGAGTAAAATCGGTGCGTAACTGACCGGTCCTCGTATCGGCTAGCACGCCTCTACTTAGAACAGTCAAATCATGGAAAGCGGATTTAACCTGCTCGGCCGTACCCGGTGTTGCCGAAAGCGTGGGCACGGTGGATAGTTGATTAAATGTGATTACTTTGGGTAAAGCAGTGAGATCATCGGCATCGGGCTTAAGGGCGCTCACCACTCTCTCAATCACCGGGCGTGGCTGGCTCAGTTGATTCAACTGGTTTCTCTTTCGAATGGTCGCCTCGTCCGTAGTCGATAACCAATTATCTCCGGGCTTGGAACCGGTATAATCGGTGTTATCGTAATTAAGCGGTTTGGCAGTAAGGTTTTGATCCACTAGACTAACGCTGGCTTTGATGCCTTCGTCACCGACCCACCACGCATAATTTCCAATAACCGCAGGGCCGGCTGTTCCCGCAACACTTCCAGATGGCACGGTAATCGGCTGCTTGTTTAGCAATACACGTTGGGCATCGTTTCCAACCGTGGCGTTGCTAACGAGGAAAACCTGAGTGTCCTTGGCTAGTGTC
>JAPLTN010000090.1 GCA_026398135.1 Verrucomicrobiota bacterium | reverse complement strand
TTGGTTTTGGCGCGTTTGCGTGGCACGCGTGCATTAAGCCAGTTATCGCCACAAATGTACAGTTACGATCCGGTGACAAAATAGCGCCAATCACGTTACGAACATCCGCCAACCCTTCAGCTTAATACCTGCCGAACACTACTGTGCCGGCACCCGTTTATCACATTTTTTTAAACGTTACGTCACTGCTAGTTCCCTCCAAGTAATCGAACGCGGAGAACCACGTGATCGTACCGCGCCGGGTGTCGTCACGAGTGCGACCTAAGCCCGGCGGAAGCAAGGGCGCAAAGGGGCGGCAGCTCCGGCAAAACGCTCTGCCCTCAAACCTCCCCATCTTCCCGCCGAAATTCTCCGGTTAATCGCGATTCGTGGAGTAAACGCATTGACCTATTAAGACTGAGTCTCAATCTTGCCGACGAGTGAAAACTGCCACGCTTCAAAACCTGCATCCCGAGCCGCTGCCGCTGTGTCAGCTTCCAGCCGGGCAATCGGGTCGGGTGCGCACCGTCACCGGCGAACCCTCGTTTTGCCAACGTATTCGTGAACTGGGCTTTGGCGAACGCGCCTTCGTCACCAAGGTCGGCGGTCGCGGCCCCTTCATCTGCGTGGTAAACGGTTGCCGTCTCGCCCTCAGCCACGACGCCGCCGCCAGCATCCTGGTCGAACCCTCCGGCCTGCGAGCCTGAGTTTAGCCCGCGCCCGGGCACCACCCGCCCTTTAAGCCCTGCCCGCCTCGTCGCTCCCCGCTCCCTGCTCCCCGCTCCCATGACCCTCGCCCAGTTGACCGTCGGCGCCAGCGCCACACTCAAAGCCTACCCGCAAGCCGGTCCGGCCTTCACCCGCCTGCGCGAGATGGGCCTGCTCCCGGGCACCCGTATCACCCTCGTCCGTATCGCGCCCCTCGGCGACCCGCTCGAAATCCAGGTCCGCGGCTACCGTCTCTCCCTGCGCAAAACCGAGGCCGCCTTGGTCGAAATCACGCCGGAACCCGCCACGCCATGAACCCGTCCACGCCTTCCGCCGCCGTTCCGCCCGCCCCCTCCGCCTCCCCCGCGCGCACTCCAGTTTACGCCCTCGTGGGCAACCCCAACTGCGGCAAATCCACCTTGTTCAACGCCCTCACCGGCCTGAAACAAAAGGTGGGCAACTACCCCGGCGTCACCGTCGAGCGCAAGGTCGGCACCGCCTATACCCAGCACGGCCAGCCCCTCACCCTCATCGACCTGCCCGGGGCCTACTCGCTCGCCGCCCGCTCGCCCGACGAAGCCGTCACCCGCGACGTCCTCCTTGGTCGCCGCACCGACACCCCCACGCCCGACCGCATCATCTGCATCGCCGACGCCACCAACCTCGAGCGCAACCTCTACCTCGTTCACCAGATTCTCGACCTCGGCCGCCCCGTCGTCCTCGTGCTCAACATGATGGACCTCGCCGCCCAGGCCGGTCTGACCGTGCACGCCGACCGCCTCAGCCGCGAGCTCGGCATCCCCGTGATCCCCTGCGAAGCCGCCCGCGGCAAAGGCCTCATCGAGCTCAAACTCGCCCTCTCCCGCCCCGACCTCCCCCTGCCCCGCCACGCCTGGGCCGTGCCCACCGCCCTCGCCCCCGCCGTGGCCGAACTCCAGGCCTCGCTCATGGCCAACGACGCCAAGGCCCCCCTCGTGGCCCGCGCCGAAGCCCTGCTCCTGCTCACCGACAACGATCCGGTGCGCGTCGCCGGCTCCACCGCCCACTCCGCCGCCACCACCCAGATCCTCGAAACCTGGAAAAAACGCTGGGCCGCCGACGCCACCGACTGGTCCGGCGCACTCGTCGCCGCCCGCTACGATGTCATCGGTCGCCTCGCTCAACAAACCATCACCGGCCCCGCCGACGGTTCCGCCTACCTCGGCTCCTCCGCCCTGCAAACCAGCGACCGTATCGACGCCGTCGTTACCCATCCGGTCTGGGGCTGGGCCATTTTCGCCGCCATCATGGCGACGATGTTTTTCGGCATCTTCACCCTCGCGTCCATTCCCATGGGCTGGATCGAAAGCCTCGTAGCCACCTTCTCCGATCACGTTTCCGCGCTCATCCCACCGGGCGAGTTTCACGATCTGGTGATCGACGGCGCGCTGGCCGGCGTGGAGGGCGTGATCATTTTCCTGCCCCAGATTCTGATCCTGTTTTTCTTCATCGGCCTGCTCGAAAGCACCGGCTACATGGCGCGCGCCGCCTTCATCATGGACCGCGTCATGAGCCGCGTCGGCCTGAACGGCAAAAGCTTCATCCCCCTGCTCAGCTCCTACGCCTGCGCCATTCCCGGCATCATGGCCGCCCGCACCATCGAGGAGCCCAAGGACCGCCTCGTCACCATCCTGGTCGCGCCCTTCATGAGCTGCTCGGCCCGCCTGCCGGTTTACTTGCTGCTCATCGCCGCCCTGGTCGGGGCCAACGAAGTCCCGGTCGGCACCCAGGTCGGGCTCATGTTGCTCATGTATGCGCTCGGCACCGGCGGCGCGTTTTTCTTCGCCTGGCTCTTTAAAAAAACCCTCCTGCGCGGCGCGCCCCCGCTCATGATCATGGAGCTGCCGCCCTACCGCCTGCCGCGCGTGCGCGACGTGCTGTACCAGATGGCCGAGCGCGGTTGGATCTTCGTCAAACGCGCCGGCACCGTCATCCTCGCGCTCTCTGTCGTACTCTGGTTCTTGGCCAACTACCCCAAGCCCCCCGCCGATCAACCCGACGCCGACCCGCTCGCCCACAGCTACGCCGGAAAAGCCGGCCACATCCTCGAACCCGTCATCGCCCCGCTCGGCTTTGATTGGCGCATCGGCATCGGCCTCATCCAATCCTTCGCCGCGCGCGAAGTGTTCAACAGCTCCATGAGTGTCATTTTCGCGGTCGAGGAAAGCGACGACGAAGCCGCCTCCCGCGCCCAGCTGCGCGACGCCCTGCACGCCGCCACCCGCCCCGACGGCACCGCGCTTTTCACCCCGCTCGTGTGCCTGAACCTGATGGTCTTTTACGTCTTCGCCATGCAGTGCATCAGCACCATCGCGGTCGTTAAACGCGAAACCGGCGGCTGGAAATGGCCGCTCTTCCAGCTCGGCTACATGACCGGCACCGCCTGGCTGGCCTGCTTCGTGATCTACCAAGCCGGCCGCGCCCTCGGGTTTTAGGTTTTCCCACGCGCCGTCCACCGCCCGACACCATGCCCGCCACCTGGCAACAACCCCTCGCCCTCGTCGTGGTCGCCCTCGCCGCCGGCTGGTTGATCCTGCGCGCCTGGCGGCAACGTCGAGCCTCCGCCACCACCGGCGGCTGCGGCTCCGGCGGGGATAGCGGCTGCGGATGCTCAGCACTCAAGAAAACCCTGCGCACCGGCTCCCCGGCAAGACGTCCCGCGCGCTAAGCAACGCCACCCACGACTGGAGCGGCGGCGGGCGTGATCACCGCCGCGATGGCATCACGCAACAACGTTAACCGTTCCGTATCAGATGGTTTATCCGGCGTGGCGTTTTCGATGTAGAAGGTGTCGATCGCGATATCCCGCTCCGTGCCGATACGCGCGAAGGTAATGTCGAAACCATGATCGCTGATCAGCTTCGCGAGACTGAACAAAAGACCGATTTCATCGCGCGCCTGCACCTCGATGATCGTGCGCTCCATCGAGATTTCGTGATAAACCTCCACCGAGGGCGGAAAACTCGCCGCATGCTCGGGGGCGTTATCCACCCCGTAGCGCGTGCTGCGCACTTTTTTAGCCTGGGCGACGATATCCGGGTAAAGGTCTTTGCCTGAATTCAATGCCTGCTCGACCGTGCGCGCAAAAATCTCCTGCGCCTTGGCGCTCTGCACCGCGCCGCGCCCGGGCTCGACCACATAAAACGTGTCGATCGCGATATGATCGTTACGCGAAATAACCTTGGCCGACAGAATCGACAACCCGGCGACCGAAAACGCCCCGGCCAGTTTGTAAAACAGTCCCGCGCGGTCCCACGTCACGATATCGACCACGGTAAGCGAACGGTTGAGATCGTCGTGCCAATCGATCACCGGCCGCAGACTGCTCACCGCATCGGCTTGGGAAATCGAGGTGATCAACTTGTTCACCATACGGATGTGCAGCGCGATTTGATCGGCGTCGGTGTGGATAAAATAGCGCTCCGGCAGGAGATGGAAATGCGCCGTGATCTCATCGGCACTGATGCCGGGGATCTTCTTGGCCACGAGCTCCTGGAAGGTGGACTGCATGCGGGCGGTATTGCGGGTGGCGAGAGTGGCTCCGTGGATCAGTTGATCGAGCGTAGCCCGGTAAAGCGCGCTATGGAGGGTGTTTTTGTAACTGTTCCAGAGACCGGCCGAGGTGCCACGCGCGTCACAAAACGTATGCACGGTGAGGTAGCGTAGTTTGTCCGGATCAGGGACGAGTTCAGCGAAAGCGACGGCGGAAGCAGGGTCATCAATATCCCGCTTTTGCCAAAACCGTGCCATGATCAGGTGGTTTTTTATGATATAAGTGACAATATCCTGCTCCGCTGCGCCAACCTCCATGCGCGCCAGCAAAGGCAACGCGATGTCCACTCCGAAATCCGCGTGCCCCTTGATACCCTTGGCTTTGCCGATGTCATGCAGCAGCAGAATGAGATACAAAAGCGCCGGATTCGCGGTTTCATGCAAAATAGCCCGGTATTTCTGGGTCATTTCCTCCGTGCTGGTGAAGATGGCGTCGAGCTCGCGAATCGCATTCAGCGTATGAATATCGGCCGTGTAGCGGTGATAAAACTCATGCTGGACCAGACACGTGAGCCCCTGAAACTCGGGAATGAAGCGCGCCAGGACCCCAAGTTCATGCATCAACGCCAAAGTCGGATAAACCGCGCCCGCCTCCTCCAGAATGCTCTTAAAACTGATGTTCGCGTCGCGATCCTCGCTCACCCGCCGGGTCAGCAAGGGCAACGATTCCCGGATCAGCGACTGGAGCGTAAACTCAGGCTGGGCGTTGAGCGATTGGCAGTGGCGAAACACCCGCACCAAGCGCACCGGATCATCTTTAAAAACCTGCGGGGTTTCCGCGCTTAACTCGCTACCGCGCAACACGAAACCGTCGATCCGCTTGGCGCGGATATAACGATGCGCCCGCACCGCCTCGCGAAACGAAACCGTTTTCCCCCCCGTGGTCTCGAGCGTAAGCGCGAGCCGGTTCTCCACCAGCTTCGAGACCCGGTAGATCAACTGCGCCGAGCGGTAATAATCGTGCATGAACTGCTCGACCCGCCCCAGCGTATCCTGATTGGTGTAGCCGATGCCAAGCGCGATGCGCGGCTGGGCCTCCAAATCCAGCAAATCCGTGGGCCGCTTGCTCTGAAAATGCAGCTCGTTGCGCACCCGCAGCAGGAACTCGTAGGCGCGTTTAAAATCCCGGAGCTCGTTGCGCTTCAGGTAGCCCTGCTCGACCAGCTCATCCATCGAGCCAATGCCCAGTTTCACCCGCGCCATCCACAAGGTGTTTTGATAATCCCGCAAGCCGCCCACCCCGCTCTTGATGTCCGGCTCCTGTAAAAAAACCGAACCCCCGTGCTTTGCCCGCCGGTTGGTCTGATCCTCCAAACGCACGCGAATATAGCCCTTCGGATCCTCCTGCGTGTAGTAGCTGCGATAAGCCGCGACGAAACCCTCGAAAAGCGGCTGTGCGCCCGAGATCAACCGGGCCTCCAAAAGCGCGGTTTTGGTCTGAATATCCCGCTTCGCCTCATCGAACACGTCATCCACCGTGCGGGTCGAGTAGCCGACTTTCAGCCCGCAATCCCACAACAAATAAAGCACCTCGTCGATCAGGTGCTGCTGCATCGGTTTGATGGTCGAAAGCCGGACCTTCGACGGAAACAAAAACATGATGTCGATATCGCTCAGCGGACTAAGCTCGCCCCGACCATAGCCGCCGAGTGCGAGCAAGGCGCAGGTCGCGGGCAGATTGCCCTGCTGACGCTCAAAACTCGCCAACGCATGTTCGAAGAGGTGCGACAACATCACATCCACCATCGCCGAGCGGGCGCGTGCGACCTGCAGGCCTGACTCGCCTCCATCGTGCCGCATGCGGATCATGGCGCTTTCCAGCCGCAGGAAGACCTTGCAGGCCGCCAAACGCGCCGCGCGTGGCGCATCCGGCGCAAAGTTGAGCCGTTCGCGGGCGTGTTTTTGGATGCGGCCGATAAAAGGTGCAGGACTATGCATGCGCGGTTCGATGGGGATACGAAAACGTAACCTCCACACCGTGGGCTTAAATCCCGCCCCCCGCAAAGCGCTAAAAAACACCCGCTTAAAACACCCGCCAGCCCCCATCATCCTCGAACAACAATTAACCTATTAGTTTACTTGTTGTTCGAGCTTTACCCCCCCCCGACCGGGCGTTTACGGCGGGCATGGGTGGTCGTTTGGGATTTTGCCTGGCAGCCCCCCCGGTTCACCCGCTCATCGCCCGTCCGCCGCCAAGCTTGCCTCGCCCGCAGCCGCCCCGTTGGCTCGCCGGTTTATTTTCACGCCCATGCCCGAGATCACCAAGAGCTACGAAGCCCGCGATGTTGAAGCCAAATGGTATGCCGCCTGGCAGGAAGCCAGGTGCTTCGCCGGCGTCGCCGCGCCCGGCCAGGAGACCTACACCATCGTCATCCCGCCGCCCAACGTCACCGGCATCCTGCACATGGGCCACGTGCTGAACAACACCCTCCAGGACGCCCTCATCCGCCGCGCGCGCCTCGAAGGCAAGGCCGCCTGCTGGATCCCCGGCACCGACCACGCCGGCATCGCCACCCAGACCATGGTGGAAAAACACCTCAAAAAAACCGAGGGCAAGGGCCGCCGCGACCTCGGCCGCGAGGAGTTCCTGAAACGCGTCTGGTCCTGGCGCGACGAAAAGGGCGACCACATCCTCAAACAGCTCCGCGAGCTGGGCTGCTCCTGCGACTGGGACCGCACCCACTTCACCATGGACCCCGGCTACTCCCAGGCCGTGCTCACGTCCTTCATCAAACTCTTTGAGCAGGGCCACATTTATCGCGGCAAACGCATGGTCAACTGGTGCCCCGTCTCCCTCACCGCCCTCTCCGACGAGGAGGTCGAGATGCGCCCGACCAAGGGTCACATCTACCGCCTGCAATACGAACTCGTCGAGCCGTCCATCACCACCGACGCCGAGGGCAACACCCTCCCGCTCACCCATCTCGTCCTCGAAACCACCCGCCCCGAGACCATCGCGGCCGACGTTGCCGTGGCTGTCCACCCGACTGACGCCCGCTATACCCACCTCGTGGGCAAGAAGGTCTGGCGCCCTCTCGGCGAGCGTATCCAGATCCCCATCATCGCCGACGAAGCCGTCGATCCCGCCTTCGCCGCCGGCGCGCTCAAGGTCACGCCCGCCCACGACAAGGTGGACTTCGAGATCGGCCAGCGCCACCGCCTGCCCGTGATCGACGCCCTCAACGCCGACGGCACCATGAACGAGCTGGCCGGCCCCGAGCTGGCCGGCCTCGACCGCTTCGCCGCCCGCAAAAAAGCCGCCGAAATTCTCTCCGCCAGCGGCGCGCTCATTGAGGCCAAGCCCTACGAAAACAACGTCGGCCACTCCCAGCGCGCCGGCGTGCCCATCGAGCCCCGCCTCACCCAGCAATGGTGGCTGCGCTACCCGCGCGTCGAGGAGGCCAAGGCCGTCGTCCGCGACGGGCTGATCCAGATGCACCCCGAACGCTGGTCCAAGGTTTACCTCAACTGGCTGGAAAACATCCAGGACTGGTGCATCTCCCGCCAGCTCTGGTGGGGCCATCGCATCCCCGTCTGGTATGCCAAGGGCGTGGACCGCGAGAAACTCACCGAGGCCGACCTGCGCGACCCGGCAAAAATCCACGTCTCCCTCGCCGGTCCCGCCGACCCCGAGAACTGGATACAGGAGGACGACGTGCTCGACACCTGGGCCAGCTCCTGGCTCTGGCCCTTCGCCACCCTCGGCTGGCCCGACGCCGAGGCCCAGGCCAAGGCCGGCTTTGCCAATTTCTACCCGACCACCACCCTCGCCACCGGCGCGGACATCATTTTCTTCTGGGTCGCCCGCATGATCATGGCCGGTCTCGAGTTCGCCAAACCCGGCGCGCCCGTCGAGGAGCGCATCCCTTTCAAGCACGTTTATTTCAACGGCATCGTCCGAGATAAACAGGGCCGCAAGATGTCCAAGACCCTCGGCAACTCGCCCGACCCGCTCGACCTGATCCAGAAATACGGGGCCGACGGCCTGCGCTTCGGCCTGCTCCAGATCACCCCGCTCGGCCAGGACGTGAAGTTCGACGAGGACCGCATCGAGAGCGGTAAAAACTTCTGTAACAAAATCTGGAACGCCGTCCGTTTCCGCCAGATGAGCGGCCCCGCCGGCGACAATTCCTCGCTCGCCGCCGTGCTCGCCCGCCTCGACGCCACCCAGATCGACGACGACGACCAAGCCTTGCTCGCCGCCCTGCTCGAACTCACCGCCCTGCTCGAAAAGTGCTTCGCCGACTTCGAATTCGCCGCCGCCACCCAGGGTTTATACACCTTTTTCTACACCGATTTCTGCGATTGGTATGTCGAGGTCGCCAAGGCCCGCGTGCAGGACCCCGCCGCCCGCGACCACGTGCTCGCGGTGCAAGATCTCGTCATCCGCCAGTTCCTGCTCCTCTTCGAGCCCTTCGCCCCCTTCATCACCGAAGAGCTCTGGTCGCTGCTCGGCTACGTCGCCCCGGGCACCCGCTTCGTGCAGGATACCCGCATCGAGACCGCCGCCGCCCTCCGCGCCGCCCTCGCCACCCGTGGCGTTAACATCGATGCCGCCGCCGCCGGACGCGTGGCCAAGCTCAAGGATACCGTCACCCTCGCCCGCCAGCTCAAAGCCGACAAAGCCGTCGCCCAAAAACGCGACGTGCTCTTCTCCGTGCTCGCCGACGACGCCCAGTGGGCCGGTCTCGGTGCCGCCTCCGCCAAGTTCACCCGCCTGGCCGGCGCCGCCTCGCTCACCCGGACCACCGCCGAGCCCGCCTTGCCCGCCATCGTCACCCCGCTCGGCACGCTCTACCTCGATACCGGGGTGAAAATCGACGCCGCCGCCGAGCGCACCCGCCTGGCCAAGGAACTGGAGCAAGTGGTCAAACACATCACCGGCACCGAGGCCCGCCTCGGCAACGAAGCCTTCACCAGCAAAGCCCCCCCGGCCGTGCTGGAAGGCGCGCGCAAACAACTCGCCGACCAAAAAGCCAAACGCGCCGAACTCGAACGCCTGCTCGCCAGCCTCGGCTAAACAGGCACGCAAAAACGCGCAAAAACGCGCGCTCTGCTCAAAAACGCCCGCTCCGGCTTGT
>JAPLTN010000108.1 GCA_026398135.1 Verrucomicrobiota bacterium | reverse complement strand
AGATCAGCTTGGCAAAGATAACACCGATATTTGTATTTCTCCAAAATGATTGGTTTCCAAGACGGCGGTATTGATCTTGTATATTCTCGGACCCGTTCAGGATCACGGACACCTGGATGATTATAGGGGAGCTTTCCTCTTTGAGCTACAACTGCCCGTCGCTCGCCATCCTCAAGATGGGTCGAAAACTGATTGATAATGGGCATCAAAATAGGATGAACAGCCATAATCAATTCTTTGTAAACTGGAACAAGTAAGTCTGGTAGATCTGCTAGATTCTTAGGATACGAAAAAACTTTCCCTGCGCTAATTGCTCGTTCTTGCCGATCATATTTAAACTTCTTCGGAATAGCTCTAGGTAATTCTAAGTCCAACTTTTCTACAATCTCCTCTCTCTTCCGGTAAATCCTTACTGTATTTAACCACAGGTGGAAATAGCCGTCATGATTGGGGTCGTTTCTGTGGCTTGGATCATATGCCAAGCAATATTTAAAGTGCTTTCGGTCCAAAACGTCTGTCTGCGCTGAATCCCATATATCAAACAGAAAGAGATTCTTGTAGCTCCCATGAGTTACCATCAGTTTATTGGCGCGTAGTCGTGATGCGATATCCGGCGGTAATTCTGATTTCAACGCATTGAAGAAATTTAGCGCATGAGGTGTTAGTTGTTCTTTCGTATGCATGTTTTTTATTGGCTAACGTCAAAGGTGAGCCGCACGGTTGCTTGGCGCGAAGCGTGCGTAAGCACGATTCGTGACAAGCAACCGTGTTGGCTCTAGCGCCTTGTTCGGCTCAGTGGGTTTGCTATTTATTGAATTGGCTAAGAGACACATACGCGCTGGTTTGAATTCATTCGGGCTGATGAATATTACTATTTCAGGCTGATCGTTCTGAATTTATTCTTCGTGCTGATATCTGTGGATCATTCTTTCTTCGTATTGCGGCGCTCGCGGTAAAGCAATATAACGAACGTGATAATCGCAGCGAAAATAATATGCGGCCAAGCATTAAATGGTGCGCCAACTCCACCTTCATTTTGTGGCGGAAAACCTCCACTCAGCGGAGTCAATATAGCCATGATGCTTCCGGTAAATGCACGAGAAAATATATTCGATCCACAGTCGGAACAGTTCAGAAATCCGAAAACGAAGCCGCCAAGTGGACCAGCAATAATTACGCTGATAAACGTGATAACCAATAGCCGTTTCGTCTTCATTTTTTTGCCGAACAGTCCTATTGAGCGGAACTGGGAGTTCCGGTTTTTGAGTTCCGGAATATCAGGAGTTCCGGTTTTACTGATTCATTAAGTGCTTTCATGGTAAATTTTTAGCAAATTTGACTCGCTTTCATAATGCAGTTTCCATGCCTTTATCGGGCATGGAGCCTAGCAAAAGCGGAACTGGAAAACCGGAACTGAATAATCTGGCCGACGATAAACCGATACGGTTTTCGCAATGGAGGGAGCGTTTGACCGGGTTGCGGTGGTCGTTCGCAGAGAAGAAGGTGCATGAAGTGGCCATTTTCGGGCTCTTGGCGTATTGCAAGGAGAGGCATTTGCGTATCAGCATCACGGTGATAAAGGCGTATCTTTCTGATTTGGTGAATCAAGGTAAACCGGTAGAGGATGCTAAATTGGCGTTGCGGTGGTTTGTACGGGAGGCTCGGTTGCATGGGGATGGGGATGGCCCTGCTTTGGTGAAGGGGGCTGGGGCGGCATTCGCAAGCGAAGGTCCAAAGGCGGCGGTCCCTAATGCAGCGGCATTCGCAAGCGAACGCCCTACGAAGGAGGCAGCGGCATTCGCAAGCGAACGCCCTACGAAGGAGGCGGCGGTATCCGCGAGCGAACACCCTACGAAGGAGGCGGCGGTATTCGCGAGCGAACGCCCTACGAAGGAGGCGGCGGTATTCGCAAGCGAACGCCCTACGAAGGAGGCGGCGGTATTCGCGAGCGAACACCCTACGAAGGGGGCGGTTTATAGTTCGGATAGGTCGATGCCGAGCCGGGGGCCTTCTGACACGGGCGGGGCGGCTTGGGAGGTGGCTTTGGTGAGCGCGGCGCGGCGGCAGGGTTTATCCTGGCGGTCGGAGCAGACGTATCGGGGGTGGGCGAAGCGTTTTGTTGATTTTATACATCCGACTTTACCGGATGCGGTGTGTGATGGAGATGTTAAGGCGTTTTTGGAGGATTTGGCCGTGAAGCAGCGGGTGGGGGCTTCGACGCAGAAGCAGGCGTTGAACGCGGTGGTGTTTTTCTTGCGCGAGGGGTTTGGGATGCGGTTGGGTGATTTTTCGGATTTTAAGCGGGCAATGCCAGGGCGCCGGGTGCCGACGGTGTTGTCGAAGGAGGAGGTGCGGCGTTTGTCGGAGGCGTTGTCGGGGACGACGCGGTTAATGGTGGAGTTGGCTTATGGGAGCGGGTTGCGGGTGATGGAGTTGCTGCGGTTGCGGGTGCATGATGTCGATCTGATGCGGGGGCAGGTGACGGTGAGGGCCGGGAAGGGGGACAAGGATAGGCTGACGGTGTTGCCTTTGCGGTTGGTGGAGCCGTTGCGGGCGCATTTGGAGCGGTTGCGCGAGCTGCACCAGAAGGATGTGGGCGAGGGTGTGCCGGGGGTGTGGTTGCCGGAGGGTTTGGAGCGGAAGTTTCAGGGCGCGGGGCGGCAGTGGGTGTGGCAGTGGATGTTCCCTTCAAGGGAGTTGGCGGTGGATCCGCAGAGTGGTTTGCGGCGCAGGCACCATGTGTTGGATAGTGCTTTTCAGAAGGCGGTGAAGGCGGCGGCGCAGCGGGCGGGCATCGATAAGCGGGTAACGCCGGCATTCGTTTGCCACGCATTTGCTGGAGGCGGGCACGGATATCCGGACGGTGCAGGATCTACTGGGCCACGATAGCGTGGAGACGACGCAGATTTATACGCATGTGATGCAGAAGCCGGGGCTGGGGGTGCGGTCGCCGCTGGATGGGTGAGCGGCGCGCCGGGGGGCGCAGCGAGGAAAAAATTTGAAAATTTGAAATGCGGAAACGCGGAAAAACGGAAAACGCGGAAGGCGGCGCGGGAGCTGCAGCTCGTAAGCTGGTAGGGCTGGTAGAGGCGGGAGGGGCGGACGTTTACACAGAGGGCACTTGAGGGGGCACAGAGGCCACGGAGGACGGAGCGGGGGCGGGGGGGCTGATAGGCGATAGCTGATGGCGAATGGGACTGATGGGACGAATGGGACGGATGGGACGAATGAGGGAACGTGGGGTGGCGGAGCGGCGAGCTTGGCCTACAAAAAAGCCCCGGCGTGCGGGGCACGACGGGGCTTGGGGCCTATGGGGCACCATTAATCACCCGTGGCCGCTGGAGTAGCGGCCACGGTTTGGATTTAGCTGCGTTTGACGGCTTGTACGATGGCGGGGGCGAGGGCGGGTTCGCCGCCGAGGGTGCCGCGCAGGGTCTCGATGTAGGCGGGGGACTTGGCGGCGCGGGCGCGGGTGGCGATGCGCTGGGCGCGCGCATCGATGTCGAGGGTGACGGCCACGTCGGCGTAGCTGGCGCGCTTGAGGAATTTCTCCAAATACCGAGCGTGGGCTTCGAGGGTGGCGGCGTCGATCTGGCGTTTGGCTTCCAGGCGGGCGGCGTACCAGTCGCTCTTGAGCATCTCGGCGCGGTCGAAGAGGCGGCGGACCTCGGGGGCGGAGAGGTCGTGGCCCTGCCAGTGGCCGTCGCGCATGATGTGGAGGAGGGCCTGGAGGGGAGGGCAGGCATCGGCCACGGAGCCGTCGGCGAAGTAGTTATCGGCGGCGGATTTCATCGCTTCGGTGATGTTGGCCATGCCGTCGGCAAAGATGGCGGCATCGGTGAGTTCGGGCTTGAGGTGCTCTTCGTCGAAAACGGTGGACGGGTTGCTGAGCACGCGGCCGAGGAAGGTCTGTACAAAGCGCGCGGTGATGCGGTAGCCGAGGCGGGAGGAGAGCACGGGTTTGCCGTCGTGGACGAGGTCCACGCAGCGTTCGAGGTGGCCGTGGTCGATGAGGAACCTGGGGGTGCGTTCCTCGGCAGTCATGCGGCACCAGATCTCGGGGACGAGCAGGGAGAGGTCGTGGTCAACGCGGAGTTTGGGGCCGACCCAGCCGGCGGCGGTGGAGAAGGCGGGCAGGTCGGTGAGGAGGAAGGAGACGAGCGCGGCGTTGAGATCGTAGATCGGGGGGAGGGCGTTGAAGGGGCCCTTGGTGAGGGCACCTTCGGAGCCGGCACCGGTGGTGGAGGGGGATTTGCCGGTGAGGCTGGCGATGAGGTCCATGAAGGCCTCGGGGACTTCCTGGTAATGGATGGGGTTGAACACGCAGAGGGCGCGGACGCCTTTTTCCGGCGGGTTGAGGCGGCGGCCCATGAGCACGGCTCCGACCGGGTAGGTGACGGGCTGGCTGGCGGGGATGCGGCGGTAGAGGCGGGTGCCGATGCGGGCGAGGGCGGTGGCGCGAGGGTCGAGGAGGTCGGGGCGGACCTGGAGGTAGCGCGGGTTTTTGGTGGGTTTGCCGTCCACGATGCGGGGGTGGGAGGGCAGGGCGATGGAGGCGGCCTTGGGGGCGGCAACGAAGTCGCGGATGAGTTTTTTGATCGGGTCGGTGTAGGCGTCGAAGCCGAGGGTGTCGTCGAGGAGTTCGACGGCTTCGGGGTGGGAAATGGCGGAGTAGTTGGAGAAGAAGGTGCCGCCGGAGGCGAAGTCGCGTTCGGCGTGTTTATCGTAGCCGCGCACGACGGCGTCGTCGGGGCGCTGGAAGAGGCGGGTCTCGCAGTTGTGGATGATTTTGACCGAGGTGCCTTCGGTGGTGTCGGGCGAGAGGCCCTGGACGGCGGAGGTGGGCGCGACGGCGGAGGCGGTGATGTCGTCCTCGGCCTGGATCTTGATGGCGGGGAGGAAGTCGCTGCGGAGGGAGAAGGTGCGCCAGGCACCGTCGGTGGCGTAGCCGACGCGGAGGAGCTGGGTGGTGGCGCGGGCGCCGTGGTATTTGAGCTCGTTGCCGGGGCGGCCGTTGATGGAGTCCACCGAGAAATGGCGGCGCCAGTCCTGGCCGTCCCAGGGTTTGTGGACGCGTTTGACGAGGAGGACGAGGTCGCGGATGTAGCGGGGGGTGGAGAGGAGCCAGGTGTTGTAGTCGTCGGTGTAGTCGGGGCTGCGGGAGAGGAGTTTGACGACGGAGCCGAGGGAGCGCTGGGGGGAGAGGATGGGGCGGCCCTGGCCGGGTTTTTTATTGAGGGCGTCGTCGCGGTAGCGGTTGGCGTAGTCGCGTTTGAGGATGGCATCGACGAGGTCGAGGTCTTTGACGTGATCGGCGATGAAGACGGGGCCGGTGAAGATGGCGTCGGCGATGGATTTGGAGATTTCGGATTTGCCGCCGCCGGAGACGGTGCAGGGTTTGTGGCAGAGCAGGCCCTCGGCGGTGGTGCCGCGCAGGCGCCAGCGGGCGGCGGTGTCGGGGCGGACCATCTCGACTTTGTAGCCGGAGGGGAGGACGTAGGTGATGCCGGGCAGGAGTTTTAGGGTGTGGGTGGGTTTCTCCACCGGGCCCCAGGCGATGCGCTGGGAGCGGAGGTCGAAGCGGGCGTCGTCGGGCAGGTAGTAGATGTTGGCGTATTCGAGGTCGCGGGCCCAGCCGCCGGGCTGGGGTTCGGCGCGGTCGCCGAGGAGGGTGAGCGCGTCCTGGAAGGCGTGGGGGAGGGCGGGCAGGACGTTGGAGAGTTGGAACTCTTCGCCGAGGTCGTAGCTGGGGAAGGCGAGGGCGCCGCCGGCGTGCTCTTCCTCGGCGATGCCGAGGAGATTGGCGGAGAAGGAAATCTGGGTTTTAACCTCTTTCTTGCAGTAGCCGAAGTAGTTGTCGGAGATGAGGGTGATGACGACGCCGGAGGCGTCGCGGGCGGTGATCTTGAAGGCGACGCCGTCGTTGTAGGCCTCTTCGGGGGATTTCCAGCACATGCCGTCGCGGCGCTGGCGGGGGGTGGCGTCGGCGTAGGCGGGCAGGCCGAGTTCTTTTTTGGTAACGCCGTTGAGGTGGGGGGCGAGGATGATGCAGCCGGTGTGGCCGGTCCAGGATTCGGGGTCGAGGGCGGCGTCGTTGACGGGGAGGGAGGGGTCGCCGGCGTTGCCGAAGATGCTTTCGACGAAGTCGAGGTTACAGACGAGGGAGCCGGGCATGAAGAAGCGGGTCTCCATGCGGCGGGCGGGGGTGAAGCCGGGCACGGCGGGCACTACGACGGGGCGGAGGTAGAGGGAAACGAAGGTGCAGGCGGGCTTGGGCTCGGCGCCGGTGAAGGGGAGGGCAAGGAGGTCGGGGGTGGGGTGGAGGGCGCGGGCGAGCAGGGCGGCGAAGACGGCGGCGGGGACGGCTTTTTTATCGTCGGGGATGGGCAGGCCGCCTTCGGCGACGTGGAAAATGCCCTGGGTGGTGCGGCGGTCGGACTTGGGGTTGTGGAGGACGCCGTTGTGCAGGCGGGTGGAGGTGAGGATGGCGCTCTTATGCTCGTCGGCGGTGGGGGGGAGGGAGAGGGCGCGGGCGAGGCCGGGGCGGTCGAGGACGAGGGTGGCGGTGGGCAGGTGGGGGACGTGGCCGTGCTCTTCGAGGGCGGAGTAGAGGAAGTTCTGGATACGCTGATCGACCGGGCAGAGGTGTTTGGAGAGGATGCGGTCTTTTTCGCGGCCGAGGGTGACGAGGTGATCGACGAGGCGGGAGAAGGAGGCGGGGTCGTTGGCGTTTTCAGCGACGGAGGCGGGCAGGCTGACGGTGGGCTGGCCGAGTTCGCGGAGCTTGAGGTTCAAGTAGGCGAGGAGGCGAGGATCGCGGGAATCCGGCAGGGTCGGGAGCAGGGCGGCGGCGTAGTTTACTTCGTCGTGCATGGTAGGAAAGACTGGCGGTCGGTGGTGTGGTGAGTGGTGAGCGACGCTCGCAGTCTTCAATCAGTTAGGAGGCCGGTATGCCGCGCGGCAAGTCAGGGCGGACGGAGGGCGCACAAAACCCAAAAAATGAGCAGGCGGATAGAGCGGGGAGCGGGGAGGAGGGGCGGGCGGGCGGGCGGGGAGGCGGGAGGAGGATTGGGGAGTGGGAAGGTAGTAGAGCTAGTAAGCTGATTAGCTATTAAGGTGGATGAAGCGGGGGCAAAGTAACCTATTGGGTTACTTTGTGGTTGGGGGGCGGTTAGAGGGGACGGTAGGAGGGGGAGGAGAGGGTTGCGTCGGGCGAGGGCGGGGGTTGGGGTGGGTGTCATGGAAGCGTCCACGCAGTTGCTGCCGGTGATTCAGTTGGCGATCACGCCGGTGATTTTGATCACCGGGTTGGGGTCTTTGTTGCTGACCATGACCAATCGCATGGGGCGGGTGGTGGACCGGACGCGCACTTTGGCCGGGCAGGCGCGGGGGGCGGGGGCCAACGCGGCGGAGCGCGGTCACCTGGAGGCGCAGTTGCGCATCATGTATGAGCGGGCGGGGCTGGTGCGGCAGGCGGTGAATTTCGCCACGTTGAGCATGGTGTGCTCGGCGTTGCTGGTGGTGACGATTTTCGTCGATGTGGTGACGGCGACCGGGTTGGCGGCAGTGATTACGGGTTTTTTTGCGCTGGCGATGGGGTGCCTGCTGATAGCGCTGGGGTATTTTTTGCGCGACATTCACCTGTCCTTGTCGGCGCTGCGCCTGGAAGTGGATCGGGCGCTGGAGCGGGGATGAGGGCGCGGGACTGACGGGCGAATTTAACCGCTAATGCGGCGGCTCAATGAGCGCCGCTTGGGAACGGAGGTTGCGCGCAGCGCAACCGGGGGAGGCGATGGGTCGGCCAATGGCCTCGCTGCACTTACGGAAAGAGCGGCTCGGGGGTCCAGCCGTCGGGGGTACGGGTGTAGCGCACGCGTTCGTGGAGGCGGTAGGGTTTCTCTTCCCAGAGCTCTATCCAGTCGGGGAGGATGCGGAAGCCGCTCCAATGCGGGGGGCGGGGGACGTTGCCGGTGGCGTGGCGGAGCGAGAGCTGGGCGACGCGCTGGGGAATGGTGAGGGAGCTTGGCAGGGGGCGGGATTGGTCGGAGGCCCAGGCACCGATGCGGCTGAGGAAGGCGCGGGAGGCGAAGTAGGTGTCGGCCTCGGCGTCGGTCACCGGGGTGACGGGGCCGTGGACGCGGACCTGGCGGCCGGGCGGATTCCAATAAAAACAGAGCTCGGCGCGGGGGTGGGCGCGGAGGGCTTCGCCCTTTTGGCTTTGGAGATTGGTGTAGAAGACGAAACCTTCGGTGTCGGCGTGTTTGAGCAGGACCATGCGCACGCCGGGAGCGCCATTGGCATCCACGGTGGCGAGCGCCATGGAGGTGGGCTCGGGGAGTTTGCGGGCCTTGGCATCTTCGAGCCAGGTGTGGAAGCGGGCGAGGGGATCGACGTCGGACATGGTGATGAAGCCGACTATAAAGCAGGTAACGTGCGAGCGCTGGGCATTCGTTGGCGGAGGATGCGCTTGTTTACGGTGGCGAAGGGCGGGTGCGGCGTTTACGAACCGGGCGCATGGGAATGAAAATCAAAGCAAATGATGACCGCATCGCGGCGGTGGCCGTGGCGGTGTTGTTGATCAGCCGGGCGCGGCTGGCGCGGGGCGAAGCGGGCGGTCTGGTGGCGGAGGCCTTGGCGCGGTATCGCGGGGATCCGGAGGCTTACAAGGCGGAGTTTGCCAAACGGGATTTGGCGGCGGCACGTTTGACCGAGGAGCTCACGCACGAAGGGCGGCGGGCGCTTTATCTGCGGCTGCTGGCGGCGGTGGAGGCGCTGTTGGCCAAGATCGCGCGGAACCGCACGCAGTTCAGCAGCGTGGCGGAGTTGGACAACTATTTCGCGTTTAACCTGAAGAGTTTTGATTGAGGTCGGTGGCGGCGGATATCCGCACGGCGCAGGCTTTGTAGCTGGGCTGGCGGCTGTGGGGGTCGAAGGCCGGGTAGGTGAGGCGGTTGACCGCCTCGAAGTGCATGGGCGCGAAGAGCTGGCCGGGCTGGACGGTGGCGGTGAGCACGGCGGTGGCGCGGGCTTCGCCACGGCGGGAGCGGATGGATACGGGGGAGGCGTCGGCGATGCCGAGACGGGCGGCGTCGGCGGGGTGGATTTCCACGATGAGGGAGCGCGGGGCGAGTTTGCGGAGCACGTCGCTTTTGTCGGTGCGGGTGCCGGTGTGCCATTGGGCGGAGCTGCCGCGTCCGGTGTTGAGCAGGAAGGGGTAGTCGGCGCAGGGCGGCTCGGGCAGGGGGCGGGGGGCATCGAAGAGGATGACCGCGCGCTGATTGGCGGTGAAAAACTTTCCGTCGGCGAAAAGGCGGCGTTCTTGCGCAGGCTCTGCCGCGCGGAATGACGAATGACCAATGTCCAATGACGAATGGTCGGAGACGGTGCCAGCGGCGGAATTCGGCATTGGGCATTGGTCATTGGGCATTCCCGGCGAAGCCGGGTAGGGCCACTGGATGCCGCCTTTTTCGGCGAGGTGGGCGTGGTCGCGGATGCCGGTGATGTCGCAGGGCTGGCCGGCGGAGAGTTTTTTGAGGATTTGGAAAACCGCTTCGGGCGAGGTCCAGGCGCGGAAGAGCTCGGCGCAGCCCCAGGCGCGGGCGAGGAGTTGGAAGATGGCGAAGTCGCTGAGGGCCTGGCCTGGGGGGCGGGCGACTTTGGCGATGCGGCCGAGGCGGCGTTCGCTGTTGATGAAGAAGCCGGTTTTCTCGCCCCAGCCGGCGGCGGGCAGGACGAGGTCGGCCAGGCGCGCGGTATCGGTGGTCGAATACATGTCCTGGACGACGAGGAATTCGAGTTTGCGGCGCACGCGGGCGAAGCGGCTGGAGTCGATCCAGGAGTGGGCGGGATTGGTGGCGACGACCCAGAGGCCCTTGATCGCGCCGGACTCGATGCCGTCGATGATCTGGTCGTAGGCCCAGGAGTTTTCGGTGGGGATGCGCTCGGCGGGAATCTCGAGCAGGCGGGCAACGTGTTCGCGGTGGGCGGGGTTTTTAAAATCGCGTCCGCCGAGCAGGGAGGTGGCGTTGGCGAAGAGGCGCGAGCCCATGGCGTTGCACTGGCCGGTGATGGAGTTGGCCCCGGTGCCGGGGCGGCCGATGCCGCCGGTGATGAGGGCGAGGTTGATCAGGGCCTGGGCGGTGCGGGTGGATTCGTGGCCCTGGTTCACGCCCATGGTCCACCAGAAGGAGGCGGCCTTGGCGTCGGCGATGAGGCGGGCGAGACGGCGGATCTCGTCGGCGGGGATGCCGCATTCGGGGGCGGCGCGTTCGGGGGAGTAGGCGACGAGAAAGGCGGCGAATTCGGCGAAGCCGGTGGTGTGGTTCTCGATGAAGGGGCGGTTGATGCGGTCTTCGGCGAGCAGGACGTGCGCGATCGCGTAGAGCAGCCAGAGATCGGACTTGGGGCGCAGGGAAACGTGGTCGGTGGCGGCGGCGGCGGTCTCGGTGCGGCGGGGGTCGAGCACGATGATGCGGGGGGCGTTTTTGTTCATCATCACGCGTTGCCACATGATGGGGTGGGCGATGGCGGGATTGGAACCGACGAAGACGAGGCAGTCGGAGTGTTCGAAGTCAGCGTAGGTGTAGGGCGGGGCGTCGAAGCCGAAGGATTGTTTGTAGGCGGTGGCGGCGGTGGCCATGCACTGGCGGGTGTTGCTGTCGAGGTGCAGGGCACCCATGCCGAATTTGAAAAACGCGCCGAGGAAGGCCATTTCCTCGGTGGGAATCTGGCCGGTGGAAAGGCAGGCGATGGAGTGCGGCCCGTGGGCGGCCTGAATGGCTTTGAAGCGGGCGGCGAAGGTGGCGGCGGCGGTGGGCCAGTCGGTGGGCTGGAGCGGGGAGGGATTATTTTGGATTAATGATTTATGATTTATGATTTTGGCGGAGTCGCGGAGTAGGGGGACGGTCGCGCGGTCGGGGGCGGCGAGGGGGGTGAGGGCTTCCCAGCCTTTGGGGCAGGCCATGCCGAGGTTTACGGGGTAGGCGGGATCGGCGGCGAGGTTGAGGGCCTGGCCGTCGGGGGCGAGGTGAACCTGAAGGGAGCAGCCGGTGGCGCAAAAGCCGCAGACGGAGGAGACGGTGGAGGCGGGGGCGAGGCGGGCGGGGACTTGAGGCAGACCAAGACCGTGGGCGGCAGGGACGCGGACGAGCTCGGAAGTCATCGGCCCGGTGCGGGCGTGCAGGGCAAGCAAAGTGGGGTCGATAGCGAGCATGGGGCTAGGCGGCTTGACCGGGCATTTTGGGGGTGTCCACGGCGCGAAAATAGAGGACGCGCTCCACCAGCTCTCCGGCCGCGAAGAGGAGAAAACCAAACCAAGGTTGCTGAAGCGCGAAAAGGACGACGGCGGCGAGGCCGAGGGCTAGGCGCGCGCGGGAGGTCTTGCGCAGCGGGCCGGCGTGGAGGCGGGCGGAGACAGGCGAGGCGCGCAGGAAGTGGTATTCGGCGAAGAGTTTGAGGCCGAGGACAAGCGCGGCGGCGGGGGCGGAGAGGAAGGCGAGGGCGGCGACGAGAACGGTGCCGCCCATGCGGGTGAAGGTGTTGGCGGGACGCCAAAAGTGGCGGCGGGTGTCGATGTAGATCAGGGCGCTGCAGGCGACGCCTAGGGTCGTCAGGCCGAGCGCGGAATGACCAATGACCAATGACCAATGACCAATGAGATTGGAGAGGGAGGAGAGCGATGGCGCGGTCTTCGCAAGCGAAGACCCTACGTAAGGAAGGAAGGGAAGCAGGGCGGTGAGAGCGACGAAGGGGGCGGCGGCGCCGAGGAGCACGGCTTCGCGGGAGAGCCAGGAGCGGCGGAGGCCGAGGAAAATACGCCAGGCGCGGAGGGGTTGGCCGAGGTGGGCGACGCTGGCGGCGAGGGCGGTGAAATACAGCGCCGCGGCGACGGGAGCGAGGAGCGGGGAGCTTGGAGCGGGGAGGGAGGCGGCGAACATCAGGCCGAGTGCGAGTTGGGTGCCGACGAGCAGGATGACGAGGGCGAGGTGGGCGGGTTGGGGGCGCAGGGTGTCGGCGTCGGCGGCGTGGAGCTGCGCGGGCAAGGTTTTTTTGGATACGTAGCGGGTGGTGGGTTGGGTGTAGGCGGGGTCGGCGGGCAGGCGGATGACGGTGTCGTAAGGTGTGGGGGCGGAGGGGGTGACGTGGACGATTTTGATCGCCTGGGTGGGGCAGGCTTGGGCGCAGGCGGGGGCTTCGCCGGCGGCGAGGCGGCCGTGGCAGAGATCGCATTTGCGAACGATGCCGAGGCGGGCGTTATACTTGGGGACGTCGTAGGGGCATTTCAGGACGCAGTAGCTGCAACCGATGCATTGGTCGTCGAGGTGGCGGACAATGCCGGTGACGGGGTCTTTTTCGTAGGCGAGGACGGGACAGCCGTTCAGGCAGGCGGGGTCGGCGCAGTGGTGGCAGGCGGTGGTGACGGTCTGATTTATGATTTGAGATTTATGATTTATGATTTTGTCGGCTAGCGGGGCGGCGAGGGCGCTGAGGCCGTAAACGAGGCCGACGTCGCGCCAGGTTTCTTCTTCGTCGAGACCGTTGAGCGAGTGGCAGCCGGAGACGCAGGCCTTGCAGCCGGAGCAGGCGTCGAGATCGACCTCGAAGGCGTATTGCTGGCCGGGGGCGGGCGCGGTGAGGGGGATGAGTTCGCGGAAACGCTCGGCACGCCAGGCCGAGGGCTGGAGGGCGTGCGCGGTGGCGGCGCGGGTGACGGGAGTTTGAAGCGTTTGCTGGTCGGCGAGGAGTGCGGCGAGGAAGGGGTCCAAACCGAGTGAAGTAGCGGGCAGCGGGTAGCGAGTAGCGAGTGGGTCGGACTCGGAGGGGGAGCTCGGGGTGGGGAATGGCATGGCTTGTATGCGCTCTACTCGCTACTCGATGCTCGCTGCTTCGAGCTCAATACACGTCGCGCTGGTAGTGCTTGGCGGTGCGGAGGGCCTGCACGTAGGCGGCGGCCTCGGCGGGGGTGCGCGAGCCGGCGGTCTCGATCACCTGGTGCAGGGCGGCGTCCACGTCTTTGGCCATGCGGGAGGCGTCGCCGCAGACGTAGAAGTAAGCGCCTTGTTCGAGCCAGGCGAAGAGTTCGGCGGCGGCGGCGAGCATGCGGTGTTGCACGTAGATTTTTTCCGCCTGGTCGCGGGAAAAGGCGAGGTCTAGCCGGGTGAGCACGCCGGAGCGTTGGAGGGCTTCGAGTTCTTCGCGGTAGAGGAAATCGGTGGCGGCCTTTTGGTCGCCGAAGAAGAGCCAGTTTTTACCGGGAGCCTGGGTGGCGGCGCGTTCTTCGAGGAAGGCGCGGAAGGGGGCGATGCCGGTGCCGGGGCCGACCATGATCATGGGCGCGGCGGGATCGGCGGGCGGGCGGAAGGCTTTGTTGGCGTGGATGAAAACGTGGGCGGTGCCGTGGGCGAGGGCGCGTTCGGCGAGGAAGGTGGAGCAAACGCCTTTGCGGGTGCGTCCGGCGTGTTCGTAGCGAACGGCACCGACGGTGAGGTGAACGTGTCCCGGGTGGGCCTTGGGCGATGAGGAAATGGAATAAAGACGCGGCGCGATTTTTCGGAAAAGTGTAACCAATTTGGTTACACTTTGCTTAGGGGCGGGGGAGCTGAGGAGGGCGTCGAGGACGTCGAGGAGCTGGGAGCTGGGAGCGGGGGGCGGGGAGGCGGAAGGAGCGACGGATAGGCCAAGGGCTTCGAGGAGGGCGGGGGTGGGTTTGCCGAGGTCGTAGTGCTCGGTGAGGGCGCGGCGGAGGGGAAGTTCGCCGGCCGGAGTGGAGACCGCTTCTTCGCCATCAGCTCCGAGGGCGGCGAGCACGGCGGAGACGAGGGCAGGGTCGTTGCGCGGGATGACGCCGAGGGCGTCGCCTGCTTCGTAGGTCAGCGCGGACCCGGCGGCGGTGAGGTCGAATTCGATGTGGTTAACCTCTTTGGCGGAGCCGGGGGCGTTGAGCGGGCGGACGGCCAGGACGGGGGCGGGAAACGGGCTGCTCTTTGAGTAGACCAGCTCATTTATGATTTCTGATTTATGATCTGTGATTTGAGAGTCGGAAACGGAGACGGGGCCGAAGGCGGAGAGGGCGGCGTGGAGCCAGGACTCGAAGGGGGCGTCGTAATCGACGTCACAGTCGGCGCGGGGGTGGATGCGGGTGGCACCGTGTTTTTCGAGGGCGGCGTCGAAGTCTTTTCCGGCCTGGCAAAAGAGGGTGTAGTTGGTGTCGCCGAGCGCGCAGACGCTGTAGCGCAGGCCGGCGAGGGCGTGGGTGCCTTCGCGGAGGGCGGTGTGGAGGGGCTTGGCGGCGTCGGGCGGCTCGCCGTCGCCGTAGGTGCTGGTGATGAGGAGCACGTTTTTCTCGGCGGCGAGGCGGGCGGCGTCGGTCTGGCCGAGGTCGAGGATGGCGGGGGCGAAGCCGCGCTGGCCGGCGACTTTGGCGGCTTTTTTGGCCAGGCTTTCGGCGGTGCCGGTTTGGGTGCCGTATAGGATGGTGAGGGGGACGAGCGCGGAGGCGGTCGTCGCAAGCGACGACCCTACGGGGGGGACGGTCTGGCGGTTAAAGATGCCCGCGAAGAAACCGTTGAGCCAGGCGCGTTGCTCGGGCGTGAAGGGCGCGGACTCGGGAAGCTGGGGGACGGAGGCGGACATGGAAGAAATGACGAATGACCAATGTCCAATGACCAATGAGGTCGCGGACGAGGCCTTGGTGAATGTTAAGAGAGGAGTTCCTGAAGCTGTTTTACTTCGTGGCGGCGGGTCCATTCGACGAAGGTCTCGCCGGAATGGCGGAGGGTTTGCCAGGTTTGGAGCACACGGACGACGAGCGCGGTGAGTTCGTCGGCGCGCACGCCTTTGAAGACCTCGCGGGCGATGCCTTGTTCGTGGTCCATGCCTCCGCCGAGCACCATGTGGTAGCCGGGCGAGCCGTCGGCGAGTTTGGTGGAAATGAAGCCGAGGTCGCCGCAGTAGTGCTGGGCGCAGGTGTGGGCGCAGCCGGTGACGTGGATATTGACCGGTTGGTCGATCTGCACTCGGGAGGGTAGTTCGCGGATGAGGGCGAGGGCGTGGGCCTTGGTGTCGGCGGAGGCGTATTTGCAGCCCCAGCTGCCGGTGCAGGCGATGATGCCGCCGGTGGCGAGACCGGCCTCGTGGTAGAGGCCCATGGAGACGACGGCGCGTTTGACGGTTTCGAGGAAGGCGTCGGGCAGGTGGGGGATGAGCACGTTTTGGTAAACGGTGAAGCGGAGTTCGCCTTTGCCGTAGTTCTGGGCGAGGTCGGCGAGGCGGTGCATCTGGCGCGGGGTGAGGCGGCCGACGGGGCAGCCGACGCCGAGGGAATTGAGGTGGGGCTGGGCCTGGCGGCGGGGGCCGAGCCAGGCGTGTTTCTCGACCGGGCGGCGGGGTTCGCAGGCGGCGAGCGGCACGCGGCGCAGGGGAAAGGAGAGGCGTTTGGCGACCTCGGCGAGGAACCAGTCGGCACCCTTGGCATCGAGGATGTATTTGAGGCGGGCCTTTTTGCGGTTGGTGCGGTCGCCGTGGTCGGAGAAGGCGCGCAGGACGGCGGCGGAGAAGGGCACGGCTTCGTCGGGGGCGAGGAGGAGGCCGGTGTCGCGGGCGAAGTCTTTGTGGCCGGAGATGCCGCCGAGGAGGACGCGGAAGAACAAGCCGGGAGCCGGGAGCGGGGAGCTGGCAGCCAGACCCGAGTCTCGAAAGGTTTGAAGGGTCTTCTCGGTGACACGCACGGCTTGGAAGCCGAGGTCGTTGGTGTCGACGGCGGTGGTGAGGGAGCCGCCGTTGTCGAACGCGATGTTGAACTTGCGGGGCAGGTCGTAGAGGTCGCGGTGGTTAAAAACGTAGTGGCCGAGGGCGAGGGCGTAGGGGCGCACGTCGAGGACTTCGTCGGGAGCGAAGCCGCTGTCGGGGGAGGCGGTGATGTTGCGCAGGTTGTCCGCGCCGGAGCCGCGGGCGGAGAGGCCGAGCTCGGCGAGGCGCATGAGGACGGTGACGGCGTCCTTGGGGCGGATCTCGCGGAGCTGGAGGTTGCCGCGAGTGGTGACGTGGGCGTAGCCGCCGCAGAGATCGGTGGCGAGATCGGCCAGGCCGTGGAGCTGGGGGCTGGTGATGCCGCAGCCGGGGAGGCGCAGGCGGAGCATGTAGCTATCCTGATTGGGGGCGACGTGAAATAGGCCGTGCCAGCGGAAGCGGAAGTTGTGCTCGGCGTCGGGGGGGCGGTCGGTGGCGGCGTGGGCGAGGAGGCGCTCCCAGTTGTCGTCGAGCGGTAGTGTGGCGTGTTTCCATTTTTCCTGCTGGCAGAGGTCCTCGATGGGCACGCCGTGGAAACCGGCCAAGGCGGCGGGAGTGGCCAAGGTGGGGACGGGAGCGGGAACCTGGGACAGACCGGCTCCAGTGGTGAGCGCGCCAGCCATGAAGCCTTGCAGGTATTCCTTTTGGGCGGAGGTAAACGCGCCCTCGGGGAAAGGCGAAGAAGCGGAGGGGGAAAAAGGGGGGAGGACGGCGCTCACGATGATTTATATTTCAGCACCGCAGGTGCCAGCAGGCGGCTGGCGACCTATTTACAGGGTGAATTAAATTAGAGTTATTCATTAATGGAATAAATCTAAGCGGGGCCGGAGGGCGGGGCGGGCGAACTCCGGCGGAACGGGCGGAGAGGCAGGGGGCAGGTTACCAGGTTTTGTAGCCGAGGAATTTGCCGTTCATGGTAATTTTCACCCGGTCGCCCTTGGGGTCGGGCACCTTTTCGATGTCCATGGTGAAGTCGATGGCGCTCATGATGCCGGGGCCGAACTTTTCCTCGATCAGGGCCTTCAGGGTGCCGCCGTAAACGTAGATGATTTCTTGAAAGCGGTATTGGAGCGGCTCTTTGGAAACGGTGGAGGCGGCTTCGCCCTTGTTGGCGTATTCGGTGAGGGCGGCGGCGATTTCTGGGCCGAGGCCGAGGGTGGTGGCGACCTTGGCAGCGGCTTCGGGCGGGAGGGCGTTTTCGCCCAGGCAGGCGGATGTGGTGTACACTTCGGAGAGGCCGGCGGCGGTGGCGATGGCGGCCCAGGTAAGGCCTTGGGCTTTTTTGGCTTCGAGGATGAGTTCGGTGAGGGTGGATTTTTTCATGGGAGCGATGTGGTTGGGTGAAAACAAAGGTGGGCGGGGACGGGCATAAAAAAGCCCCCGGCAGGGTGCCGGGGGCTTGGGCGAACAACTCAGAGACTGACGGTGACTTGGAAGTAGGCGTAGGAGGAGTCCTTGGAGCCGCCGACGTCGTTGGCGAGGGTCTCTTTGATGTAGTCGCCGCGGAAGTAGTGGCTGAGGCCGAGTTCGAGTTGGGTGGAGGGAATGGGATTCCAGCTGATCACGAAGTCGGTTTCCTGGCCGAGCTCGTTGCTACCGGAGCGGGTGAGGGCGTCGGCGTAGGCACCGCCGTTGCGCGCCACACCGGCGACATTGTACCAGTAGTCGTTGTTGGTATCGAGGAACTGGAAGTGGTGTTCGAGGGAGAAGCTGATGTTGGTCTTGGGCTTGGCCTGGAAGACGAGGCGGATGTCGTGCAGGTTTTGCAGGCTGTTCAGGTCCATGAACCCGTAGTGGAGATGGGTGGTGGCGAAGAGGTTTTGGAAGGTGCCGCTCTTGCCGTCGGCGATGTTTTCATCGCCCGAGGCGTAGCTGTAAACGAGGCCGGCGCGGGGTTGCCAGGCGAGATCGGTCCAGGTGTAGCCGCCGCCGAGGATGGCGGCGTAGGCGTCCTGGTCGAGCAGCCTGGCGGTGCGCACGGCGGCGGAGGAGGCGGCGGGGGCGGTGGTGGCGCGTTCGCCGAATTGGTGCATGAGCTCGGCGCTGTAATCCCAGGCTCCGGTGGCACCGGGTTTGGATTTGATGCGCAGGCCGACGGTGGAGAGGTCTTGAACGGCGGGGTTACGGAAGGGCAGGGGAACGCCGGAGTAGGGGGTGGTGCCGCGCAGATCGACGGTGGCGCTGGAGCGCTCGACGCTGCGATTCAGGTAGTAGGCCTCGACCACGTTTTTCTGGGTGAAGTCGCCCAGGTTGGGGAAATTCAGATACACGCCGCTGAAGAGATCGTCTTGAGGGTGGGATTGGTTGAAGTTTTGGTTGTCGTTATAAACCAGGCCGCCGGCGAAGACGTCGGCTCCGACGTAGCGGTTTTGGTAGCGGGCTTTGACGGCGTCGAAGGTGCGGGCGTTGTTGTTCCAGCGGAGGTGGCCGACGAGGCGTTGATCGCCGTAAACGAGTTCCTGGCGACCGACTTTTACGGAGACGGGGAATTCCTTGTGGTTGCCGAAGGTGACGAAGGCCTGGTGGATGTTGAGGTCGCGGTCGTTTTCGGCGAGGTCGTTGCCGCGGTAGGTTTTGCCGTTGGCGGCGCGATCGGCGGCGACGCGGAGGTCGCCGCGTTCGTCCTCGACGGAGGCGCTGGAGCGGGCTTCGACGAGGAAAGAATACCATTTCTCGGTGTAGCCGACGCGGGGCATGACGCGGGTGAGGAAGTAGCTGTTGTCGTTGTCGATCGGGATGCCGTTGGCGACGCCACCGGCGCGGAAATCGGCGTTTTGGCCGGAGTAGGTGAAGCCGGCGTTGTCTTTGACTTCGAGACGGCCACGCACGTTGACGCCTACGTCCCACTGGGACATGTAAACGTCGTTTTTGCGCAGGGCTTCGTTGATGTAGCCGGGGAAGGGGCGGGAGGGAGCGGACGGCACGTATTGGGCCGGCAGGCTGTGGCAGAGGGCGACGAGGCCTGTGATGAGCGCGGCGAGCGAGCGACGATGATTTTTCATGGTGGGAATGGTGGATTTGGTGTGGTTGGCGGAGCGGAAAAGGAAGTGGGCGGGCAAGGCGGTAGCCGGGTTGCCCGGAGAAATTCGGGGCAAAAATGAGCGGAGTGCGGGTGTGGGTTACACGACGCTCAGGGAGTTGAAGAAGCGTTTGATGCCGGAGTCCGGCGCCGGGGTGGCGGCGGGGGGGATGGAGGGAGCTGGGCGGTGGTGGGAGCGTTCGTTGAGGAAGTGGATCAGGTATTCGCGGAGGCGGTAGTATTCGGGATTTTCGAGGAGCTCGCGGCGGTTGCGCGGGCGAGGGAAAGGGATTTCGAGGATGTCGCCGACGGTGGCCTCGGGTCCGTCGGTCATCATGACGACGCGATCGGCGAGGTAGAGGGCTTCGTCCACATCGTGGGTGACCATGAGGGCGGTTTTTTGGTCGCGCTGCCAGAGGTCCAGGAGGACGTCCTGGAGCTCCATTTTGGTGAGGTTATCGAGCATCCCAAAGGGCTCGTCGAGGAGGAGCATTTTGGGGCTGAGGGCGAAGGCGCGGGCGATGCCGCAGCGCTGGCGCATGCCTTGGGAGAGCTCGGCGGGGCGTTTGTGCATGGCGTCGGCGAGGCCGACGAGGGAGAGGTAGTATTCGGCGATCTGGCGGCGTTCGAGTTTGCTGGCGGTGTAGTAAACCTGATCGACGCCGAGCATGACGTTTTCAAAGGCGGTAAACCAGGGGAGCAGGCAGGGGGCTTGGAAAACGACGCCACGGTCCGGGCCGGCGGAGGTGACCTCTTTGCCGGTGAGCACGATGCCGCCCCGGGAGACGTCCTCAAGGCCGGCCACCATGGAGAGGACGGTGGACTTGCCGCAACCGGAGTGGCCGATGAGGGCGATGAATTCGCCTTTGCGGAACTTGAGGTTGAAGTCTTTGACGACGGTGAGCGGGCCTTTCGGGGTGGGAAAGGTTTTGTGGAGTTGGGAAAGTTCGAGGAAGTGGCTCATGCGATGAAAGGCCCAATGACCAATGTCCAATGACCTATGGGTCGGAGGGTGGTGGTGGTGATTTTTAAGATTGAGAGATGAGCTCGCGTTTCTCCTCGGAGAGGCGGCGGGGGGGGCGGTTGACGCGGGGGTGGTCGAGGTCCTCGGGAAGGATGTCGGGCAGCACGAGTTTGCGGGAGACGTGGGTGCGGCGGGCGGCGGAGTAGCCGAGGAGTTGCTCGGTGATTTGGGCGCGCAGGCGTTTGAATTCCGGTTCGTGGTTGAGGGCGATGCGATCGCGCGGGCGGGGGAGATCGACGGTGATGGGGGCGGCGAGGGTGGCGCCGGGGCCGAGGGTGAGGGGGATGACGCGGTCGGCGAGGAGAAGGGCTTCGTCCACCGAGTTGGTGATGAGCACGACGGTCTTTTTATCGGCCTGCCAGATTTGGGAGATCTCGTCTTGGAGGTTGGCGCGGGTGAGGGCGTCGAGGGCGGAGAGCGGTTCGTCGAGGAGGAGGATGCGCGGGTTGATGGCGAGGGTGCGGGCGACGGAGACGCGCTGGCGCATGCCGCCGGAGAGCTGGCGGGGGAGGCGGTCCTTGGCGTGGGAGAGCTTCACCATGGCGATGTGTTTATCGACCTTGGCGGCGCGTTCCTCGGGGGAGAGGGCGGGGAAGACGGAATCGACGGCGAGGGCGATGTTTTCTCCCACGGTGAGCCAGGGGAGGAGGGAGTAGTTTTGGAAAACGAGGCCGCGGTCGGGGCCGGGGCCGGTGATGGGTTTCCCTTCCAGGATAATCTCTCCGGAGTCGGGCCGGGTGAGACCGGCGATGAGGGACATGAGGGTGGTCTTGCCATGGCCGGAGTAGCCGACGATGGCGACGAACTCGCCCTCGATTAGCGAGAGGTTGACGTCCTTAAGCACGGCGTGGCCGCCGAAGGACTTAGAGACGTGTTTGAGTTCGAGAAAGCTCATGTGGCGGCAGGATCAGGCGGTTTTGAAGCGGGCTTCGACCACGCTCATGAGGCGGTCGAGGATGTAGCCGACGATGCCGATGGTGAGGATGCCGACGATGATGTTGCCGTAGTTGGCGTTCATATACGCGTCTTGGATGAACTGGCCGATGCCGACTTTGCCGGTGAGCATTTCGACGGCGACGATGACCAGCCAGGCGATACCGAGGGAGAGGCGGAAGCCGGTGAACATGTAGGGGAGGGTGGCGGGCACCATGATCTTGAAGAGCATCTTGGTTTTAGAGAGGCGGAGTACGCGGCCGACGTTGAGATAGTCCTGGGGTATGGCGCGCACGCCGACGGCGGTGTTGAGCACGGTGGGCCACATGGCGCAGACCGCGATGGTGAAGAGCGCTCCGTATTCGAGGGCTTGGCCGCCGGTGCCGAGGAAGAGAACCATGCCGAGCGGGAACCACGCGAGGGGGGAGACGGGGCGGAGAACCTGCACGATGGGATCGAAGGTGCGGGTGAAGTTTTTGCTCAAGCCGAGGCAGAAGCCGATGGGGGCACCGATGAGCAGGGCGATGAAGTAGCCCTTGGCCACGAGGATGAGGGATTTGCTGGTGAGGCTGAGCAGGCCCTGGTCTTGTTCGCCGCGGTAGGCGAAGGGTTCGACGATGTAGATCCGCGCGCCTTGCCAGGTGCTGGTGGGGGTGGGGAGATCGGGCGCGAAACGGTTGAGCGCGAGCCAGAGGAGGAAAAAGAGTCCGACGCCGATGAGTGCGAGCGCGGTGCTGAGTGCGGCGTTTTGGAATTTGGAATTCATGGCGGTTCGGGCGGGAGTGCGTCGGATGTGGAGGGCAGGAGATGCGCCGCCTTCGCCCCGGAGGTGGCGAAGACGGCGCGGTCGGTCAGCGGGATCAGTTTTTAATGCTATGGACGGCGAAGCCGGAAGCGTAGGCCTCGAGGTTGCCCTTGGGGTCGAAGGTCACGCCGTCGAAGAGAGTCTCGGGCTCTTGGTTTTTTCCGCCGTGGGTGTAGCCGAGTTCGCGCATGGCTTCTTCGTAGAGGTCGCCGCGGAGGACCTTGGCACTGATGCCGGCGTAGTCGGGCGCGCCTTTCACGAGGCCCCAGCGACGGTATTGCGCCAAGGTCCAGAGAGCGTATTTCTCCTGCGGGTAGTTACAGTTGCGCTTGGAGAAATGCATGGGAAACTCGTCCTTGACCTTGCGTCCGTCGCCGTAGTCGAGCTCGCCGAGCAGGCGGGGCAGGATGACTTCCTTGGCAACGGAGACGTAGTTGGGGCGACCGATGATTTCGGCCATTTCGGGCCGGTTGGCCATGTCGTCGAGCCAGACGGAGGCTTCGTGGAGGGCCTTGAGCACGGCTTTGACGGTTTTGGGGTTCTTGGCGGCGAACTCTTCGGTGAAGGCGCAGACCTTCTCGGGGTGGTCCTTCCAGATGTCCTGGGTGGTGATAGCGCTAAAGCCGATGCCGTCGGCGATGGCGCGGGCACCCCAGGGTTCGCCGACGCAGTAGCCATCCATTTTGCCGATCTTCATGTTGGCGACCATCTGTGGGGGTGGGATGGTGATGAGGTTGATGTCTTTGTCCGGGTTGATGCCGCCGGCCCCGAGGAAGTAGCGGGTCCACATGGCGTGGGTGCCGGGCGGGAAGGTCATGGCGAAGGTGAGCGGCTCGCCGAGGGATTTGGCGGAATCGACGAGGGGCTTGAGCGCCTTGGGATCGGAAGCGACCTTGCCCTTGAAGCTGTTGGTCAGGGTGATGGCCTGGCCGTTGCGGTTGACGATCCAGGGGATGATCATCGGTTTCTTGGGCGAGCCGGCCAGACCCATGGTGGAGGCGAGGGGCATGCCGAAGAGCATGTGGGTGGCCTGGGTCTCGCCGGTGGAGAGCATGTCACGAATCGAGGCCCAGTTGGCTCCTTTCTTCAGGGTGGCTTTGATGCCGTATTTGGCGAAGAAGCCTTTTTCGTGGGCGATGACGAAGGGGGCGCAGTCGGTCAGGGCGATGAAGCCGATGGAAATGTTCGGCTGTTCGGGGGCGTCGGCTGCGCCGGTGACGGAGGGGGCTCCCTGGGCGAGTGCGCGGCTGGAAAGGCCGGTGCCGAGCAGGGCGGCGGCACCCAGACCGGTGGCGGCGCGGGTAAGGAAGGAGCGGCGGTCAAGGCCGCGAGCGGTGGAGGTGTTGGCTTTGGTTTTCATCGAGGAAGGCAGGAAGCTGTTTTTTATGGAGAACGTGAATGGGCGATTTTTTGCTCAGGTGGTTCTTTTTGAACACCTCGGCCAGTAGCGGTGAACGTGCCAAACGAATCTTACCGGTCGATAAGGGCGGTTCAAATAATCTATTAAAATGATGAGAGAAATTTATGGATTAACGGGTGAGTCGCTGGCAATACGCGCAAAAAAAGACCCGCGGCCGGCGGGTCTTTGGGGGGAGTCAGAGCTGATTTTGGGTCAAGCGGGCGCGGAGTGGCGGGCGCGGGCTTGGGAAAATAAATCGGAGCGGAAGGTGCGGCGGGCCAGGTCGGGCGGGATGACGAGTCCTTTGGGCAAAAGCCCGTGGCGGGCGAAGCCGTCGATGATCCACTGGGCGCGCAGGGGGGTGGGGACGTTGGCTTCGGCCTGGGAAAAGCGGATGTAGCTGGTGGTGGCGAGAGGTTCGCGGCCCATGCCGGGGTCGATGGGACCGAGCAGTGCGGGGGTGAGCAAGCGGGCGGGTACGTCCAGGTACTCGGGGCGGGCGAGCAGGCGCACGAGTTCGGGGCGGAAGGCCGGGTCGTCGCAAAGGATGGCGGCTTCCTGAAGGGCGCCGACCAAGGCGAGATGTTCTTCGGGGCGGGTGGCGGCGAAGTCTTCGCGGACGAGCAGGGCTTTTTCGGGATGACCGGGGGCGAGGTCGGCGGAGATGGCGGCGATCCAGCCGGTTTTTTCGCGCACCGCCTGGGTGTTGTAGGGTTCGCCCACGCAGTAGCCGTCGATGGTGCCGGCGGCGAGGTTGCGATGGAGCTGGGCGGGGGGCACGACGACGATGCGCACGTCCTTGTCGGGGTTTATCTGGCCGCCGCGCAACCAATCACGAAGCAGGATTTGCTGGGCGGAGTGGGCGAAAACGACCCCGAGGACGAGGGTGCGTTCATGGCGGGTGCGCTGGATCTCGTCGCGCAGAGTCACGGCATCGCGCACGCCGCGTTTCCACAGGGCGGTTGAGAGGGTGATGGCGTTGCCGTGGGCGTTGAGCACGTAGGCGGAGAGGCAGGGGATGGCCAGACAACCCAAGCCCAAGGTGATGGCGGCAGCCATCGGCGCGACGGCGTGGGCGGCGTCGAGCTCGCGGTAGATGATCTTGTCGCGCACGGTGGCCCAGCCGACTTCTCGGCTGAGTTGAACCTCCAAGCCGCGCCGGCGGAAAAAGCCTTGGGCGTCGGCTACGAGGATGGGGGCGGCGTCGGTCAGGGGAATGAAACCCAGGCGGATGCGGCCGGCCGGCGGGACGGGGTCCGCGACCATGGATGCGGGAGATTCGGGGGGCGTTGACATAAAATCAAGACAGCGGATGTCGTGCCAGCGGAGTGGTCCAAAAAATGCTGCTCACGTATTTTAAATTATGAATGATAAATCTTCATTCATAGACCTCACCATAAAATGACCACGACGATCGACAGCCGCCAGATGCTCGCGTTTGCCACACTGGCGCGTTGCGGGAGCTTTACCCAGACGGCGAAGGACCTGCACCTGACGCAGTCTGCGATCAGTCACACCATTAAGTCGCTGGAGCAGGACGTGGGCGTGCCGTTGTTTGAACGGGTGGGGAAAAAAGTGTTTCTCACGCAGGCGGGTGAGCAATTGAGGCCGACGGCGGAGCGGATCCTGCGGGATATGCATGATGCGCGCACGGCCTTGCTTGAGCTCGGGCAGTGGGGGCGGGGCCGGCTGCGAGTCGGCGCGAGTGTGACGACGTGCCAGCATGTTTTGCCCACGGTGCTGCGCGAGTTTCGCCAGAGTTTTCCCGATTGCGCGCTGCGGATCGAACCGGGTGACGGCCCGCAGATGGTGGAGCTGTTGCGCAGCAACCGCGTGGATATCGCCCTGATGCTGGAACCGACGCGCGACGAAGGGATGGAGTTCCGCCGCTTGTTTTCAGATGAACTGCGCATCCTGGTCTCGCCGATGCATGCGTGGGCGCGGGCGGGGCGGATTGCGGCGGAGGCGCTCGCGACGGAAACCCTCATTGTTTACAACAAGGGCAGTTTTACCGACGAGCTTCTTACGGATCATTTGCACGCCGCCGGCATCCAGCTGGGCAACACCATGGAGCTGGGTAGCATGGAGGCGATCAAGGAGCTGGCCAAGGTGGGTGTCGGCGCGGGCGTGCTCGCTCCGTGGATTGCGCGCCGCGAACTCGCCGAAGGCTCGCTGGTGGCGTTGCCCTTGCCGGGGGGGAAGCTGCGGCGCACCTGGGGGGTGGCGCATCTGCGGGGGCGCAGCCTTTCGCTCGCCGAGGAGACGTTTTCCGGGCTCTGCGAGGCGGTGGCGCAGACCCTGGAGCAGTAACAACCGCGCTCTCAACGCAGGGTTGCCACGCTTGCCGGGCTCTGGGCGGCTCGACGGTGGCTGCGTTATTCGGCGCGGGCTTTGTAGTAGGATGCTTGCAGGCGGTCCCAGGCCGAGAGGACGTTTTGTTTGGCGCTGTCCCAGGTGGCGGCGGTCGCGGTGCCGAGGGCCGCGAGTTTTTCCTTATAGGCGGTCTCGGAGTCCTTGAGCTCGGCCATGGCCGACTTGCGACTGGCACTGGCCTTGGCCTCGGAATAGCTCGCGCGCAGTTCGCTCATTTGGGCGTCCCACTTCGCGCCGATGGCTTTGCTGTTGGCGTTGAAGTCGTCGCGTTTTTCGAAGCTGAAGGACTTCACGTTATCCCAGCCGTGGCTCATGGCCTCCTTGGTGTCGGCCATGATGACGCCCGCTTTGGCGCTGGCGTCGTTGCGGTCGTTTTTGTTGCAGCCGGTGAGGGCCAGGGCGGAGAGGCTGGCCGCGATTGCGGCGATACTGAAGGTGAAGGCGGAAGAGGGTTTCATGGGATGGATGGACGGATTGCTTTACGCCGACCGAAGGGTCGGTGGCTGGTGAGCCGTCCCACTATCCCAGAGTGCGTTTGCCGGTGCTATCAGGTGTTCACCTACTTCGGTTTTGCTCGCCGGGTAAGGTCTTGGCGGGCGGGGCACCTTACTTAAGAGCGGTCTGGCGGCGGCGCTTGGGACTGGCCGGTTTCGAGCGCGGGCGGGCGGCTTTGGACGGTTGGGCACTTTCGCTTTGGCAGCCGCCGGTGAGTTTGGCCGTGCCGCAAAACTGGCACAGGCCGCAGAAGGCACCGAGTTCCGCGCTGGCGATTTGTTGCCAGGCGGCCCGCGCGCGTTCGAGCGAAGCCGGGGAGTGGGCCGCGAGCACGTTTATCAGCGCGCTTTCACCGGTCAGGTAGTAAGCGCGAAAGGGGTTGCGACCGCAGCCGCAGCGGGGCGGCCAGTCCACCGGGGTGGCGGGAGTTTTGAGCCCGAGGTGAATCGCAAGGTCGTCGAGCGTGCGCGTCATGAGGTATTCCAAGCTCGCGGGCAGAGCCAGGGCGCTGACCACGGGGGCGGAGCGCAGTTGGAGCTTCCACTCGGCGAGGAGTTCTGGGCGCCGGCGCGCGAGTGTTGTGGCGCTTTTTGGCTCCATAACGAAATACTCTAGCGGATGGGAAACGCACCGGCTGTGCATTCGTTGCCGAGGATTGTTCAGAATTTGCTGGAGCGTATTAGGCCGGTTTATCAGTCGATTCATGGTATGCATGAAGAGGTTCGTGTCTGAAAACTGGAAATACCCCGTGATTTTCCATCGTTGCTGCGCAGAGTGGGGTTAACGCCATGCTCGATCCCTTCGGACGCACCATCGACTACCTGCGCATCTCCGTCACCGACCGGTGCAACGAGCGTTGCCTGTATTGCATGCCCGAGGGCTACAAGGGCTGGGCGCAACGCCCCGACCACCTCACGGCGGCCGAACTCGTGCGCATCGCCGCAGCCGCCTCCCAGCTTGGCTTTCGCAAGTTCCGCCTCACGGGGGGCGAGCCGTTGCTGCGCTCCGATTTAGTTTCCATCGCGGCCGGCATCGCCGCCCTGCCGACCACCACTGCGCTCGGCCTCTCCACCAATGGCACCCGCCTGGCTCCGGTCGCGCGTGAACTTTGCGCGGCGGGTATCACGGCGATTAACCTGAGCTTGGATGCGCTCAACGCGGATGTTTACCACCGAGTCACCGGAGGACGCCTGGCCGATGCCTTGGCCGGCCTCGAAGCGGCCCTCGCGGCCGACTTCGAAGTGGTGAAGCTGAACGTCGTGCTCATGCGCGGCGTCAACGAGGACCAGCTCGTGCCGCTGGTGCGCTTCGCCGCCGCGCACCGCCTCCCGGTGCGGTTTATCGAGCTGATGCCGCTCACGCGCACCGATGTGTTGAGCCCGGCCAACTTTCTCTCCTGCGCCGATGCCCGCGCCCGTATCGAAGCCGAGCTTGGGCCGCTGGAGACGCTGCCCGACTACCGTGCCGGGCACGGCCCCGCCCGCTACGCCCGCGCAGCCAACGGTGCTACGATCGGCTTTATCGGTGCGCTCACCACGACCGATTTCTGCGCGACGTGTAACAAGCTCCGTCTTACCGCCGACGGTAAACTCCGTCCCTGCCTCGGCCGCCATGGCGAGATCGACCTGCTCGCTCCGATGCGTGGCGGTGAGGCCGACCTCACCGCGCTGCTTACCGAAGCTATCGCCAACAAGCCCGCCGATCACACCTTCCAGGCCGACTACCAGCCAGACCGTCCGATGACCGCCATCGGCGGTTAAATCTGAAAAAACGCCCGCGCCCGCCATGACTGTTATCTACTTCGCCCAAGCTCGCCGCCTCGCCGGCACCGCTTCCGAAACGCTCGCGCTGCCGCCTCCGGTGTCGGCGGAGACGCTGTGGCAGGAGCTGCTCGCGCGTCATCCCGCCCTCGCGCCACTGCGCCCGGTTACCCGCCTGGCCCGCAACGGCGACTTCGCCACGGCGGATACGGTTTTCGCACCCGGCGACGAGATCGCGTTAATCCCTCCGGTTTCCGGCGGCTGAGTTAATCGCACCTTGGTTATCGGCTCCCTGTTTTCCCGTGCGCATCGAAATTGTCATCAACGACACTGTGATCGTCGCCCCTGCCGTGCCGCCGGACCCTCGGGTGGGGGCGGTCGCCGAGTTTACGGGCACGGTGCGCGGAGAGGAAGGCGGGCGACCCATCGCCGCGTTGGTTTACGAAGCCTACCAACCCATGGCCGAGACGGTGATGCGCCGTCTGCTGACCGAGCTGGCGAAGGAGCATCCTTGTCTGGCCGTGCGGGTGCAGCATCGCGTTGGCGTGGTGGGGGTGGGCGAAGCCGCCATTCATATCGTGGTGCAGGCTCGCCATCGCGCCGAGGCCTTTGCCTTGCTTGCCGCCTTTATGGACCAGCTTAAACAAGACGTCCCCATCTGGAAAACTGACACCGTCGCATGATCACGGTAACCGAACTTTGGGGTCGTCTCGACGAGCTGGCCTTGCCCTTGCCGCAGGAACGCGTGCCGCTCTCCGCCGCCCTCGGGCGCATTTTGGCCGAGCCCATTTTCGCTCCCGAGGATCAGCCCGCCTTCGACCGATCAGCCATCGATGGCTACTTGGTTAACGCCGACCAAGCCGCCGGTATCGTTACTCTGCTCGGCACGGTGTCTCCCGGTTTGCCGCCACCCGCCATCGCCCCCGAGCCCGGCACCGCTTGGCGCATCCTCACCGGTAGCGCTCTGCCCGCCACCGCCGCCGCGCTGGTTATGCAGGAAGATACTCGTGCGGCCGCCCGCCCCGACCAACGCGAGCTTCTGCAAGCACCCTCGATCCGGCACATCCGGCGGCGCGCTTCGCAAGCCCGTGCGGGAGATCGCTTGCTTACGCCCGGCCAGGCGCTCGGTCCCGGTGCGCTCGCCCTGCTGGCTTCGCTCGGGGTCGTTCAGGTGCTGGTGTCGCGTCGCCCGCGCGTCGCACACCTCGTCACCGGCGGTGAACTCGTCGCTCCCGAGCAGGTGCCTGCGCCCGGCCGGATCCGCGATTGCAACTCCACGCTCATCGCGGCGTTTCTCGCCGAAGCGGGGGCCGAGCTTTGCTGGCACCGTCGCGTGGGTGATGCCCGCGCCGCCGCCGCCGAGGCCCTGGCCGAGGCGCTCGCGTCTCCGGCCGACGTGATACTGGTGAGCGGAGGGGCCAGCGTGGGTGACCACGACCATACCGGCGCACTTCTCGCCGAGTGCGGCTTTACCATCCACTGCGATAAAGTCGCCAGCCGCCCCGGAAAACCCTTCATCGCCGCCGCCCGCGAGGGACGGCTCGCTTTTGGCCTGCCCGGCAACCCGCTCTCGCACTTCGTGTGTTACCACCTGTTCGTGAAACGGGTGCTCGCCCGCCTCGTTGGTGCCGCGCCGATCCCGCTCCACCGCCTCACGCTCGCTCCGGGCGCAGCGCTCACCTCCAACCCTCGCGAAACCTGGTGGCCTGCGGTTGCCACTCCGGCCGGTTACGCCCCCTTGCCTTGGGCTGATTCCTCCGACCTTACCGTGCTCGCCCGCGCCTCCGCCCTCCTGCGTGTCCCGGCCGATGCTCCGCCCGACTACACCGCCGAGGGCCTGCTGGTTTAAATTCCCGAAGCGCTTGTCAGGGATTCCAAAAACCACTTATTAAGAAGCATGAAAACGACCGTTGATATTCCAGAAAGGGAGCTCAAGGACCTCATGCGTTTGACCAAGGCCGCGACCAAAAAGGAAGCCATCGTCACTGCCGTCGCGGATTTCAACCGCCGTAAAAAAATGGCCGAGCTCACTAAATACCTCGGGCAGAGCAAAGGAGACGGCATGATGAGCTTGGAAGAACTCATGGATCTGCGCGCTCGCGGCACCCACACCTTTTGAGCATGCGACTGGTCGATACCTCGCTTTTCATCGAGGCCCTGCGCGAACAGGGCCAGGCAGCCAACCGGGCCAGATTCCACGATCTACTAATCGGCGGTGAAGTTTGCTGGTGCCCGATGGTCCGGGTTGAGCTTTGGCACGGCGCGCGCGGCACGCTCGAAAAAAGAATGATCAACGACTTCGAGCAGACCCTGCCCGAGCTCGAAATTACGCCCGAAGTCTGGGAGCTCGCCTGCGAACTCGGACGCCGAGCCCGGGCCAAGGGGCTTACAGTGCCCAACCCCGACCTGCTCATCGCCGCCGTCGCCCGCCACCACAAGGTGCCTGTCGAAGCTGCCGACGCGCATTTCGCTGAACTCGCCAAGCTCTGATCCGCCCATGCCCCGACATTCCCTGAAGTCTCCACCCTCTGCATTCTCCCATCTCGATGCCGCCGGAGCCGCCACCATGGTGGATGTGGGCGCGAAAACCCCTCAACTGCGCCGCGCCGTCGCCAGCGGCGAACTGCGTTGCCGGGCGACCACGATCCGCCTCCTGAAAAAGCAGGCGCTGCCCAAGGGCGACGTGCTGGCCTGCGCCCGCCTGGCGGGCATCATGGCCGCCAAACGCACCAGCGAGCTCATCCCGCTTTGCCACCCGCTCGCCCTGGAAAAAGTCACGGTCGATTTTGTGGTGAAAACGGATCGTGTGCTCATCACCGCCGAGGCCCGGCTGACCGGTAAAACCGGGGTCGAAATGGAGGCCTTGACCGCTGTCAGCGTGGCCGCGCTGACGCTTTACGACATGATGAAAGCGGTGGATAAAACCATGGTCATCGGCGAGGTCCGCGTGGAGTTAAAGGAGAAGGCATGAAAATCGCGCGCGTTACCCTGAGCGACCGCGCGTCGGCGGGAGTTTACCCCGACCTGAGCGGCCCGGAGATCGAACGCGTGCTCGGCGCGGCGTTGGACGGGAAGCTGGACGGGGAGGTGGTTTTTGTTTCGCGGTTGATTCCGGATGAGCGCGGGTTGATCGCGCAGACGCTGCGCGAGCTTTGCGATCAGGAAGGGTGCGAGTTGGTGGTGACGACGGGCGGGACGGGCCCGGCGGCGCGCGATGTGACGCCGGAGGCGACGCGCGACGTTCTGGAACGCGAGTTGCCCGGCTTTGGCGAGGCGATGCGGGCGGTGAGTTTTGCCAAGGTGCCGACCGCGATTCTCTCGCGGGCGACGGCGGGCACGCGGGGGCGGACTTTGATTGTCAACCTGCCGGGCAATCCGCGTGCGATTGGCGAGTGCCTGCCGCCGCTGGTGCCTGCCATCCGGGAGTGTCTTAAACACCTGAGGGGGGAGTAAACGCGCATGTTCCGAATCGAGCACCTTTACCTGTCGCCGGGGCACAACTACTTCGGGCATCACGGTCAGGCGGCGGGCGAGCACCCGATGGTGGCAGTGGCCGAGGTCGAGTGCGTGGCGGGGCGGGGGCTGCGCGGGGATCGTTTTTTCGACTACAAACCTGATTACAAAGGGCAGGTCACGTTTTTCAGCGGCGAACTTTACGATGAGCTGTGCACGATGTTTTTGCCCCTCGCGGGGGCGCATCCCGAGCCCTCGGCGTTTCGGCGCAACGTGATCACGCGCGGGGTGGATTTGAATGCGCTGATCGGGCGGGAATTCGAGGTGCAGGGGGTGCGGTTTCTCGGCTGCGCGGAGTGCAGTCCGTGTCATTGGATGAACCAGGCCTTCGCGGTGGGGGCGGAAGCGGCGCTGAAGGGGCGGGGCGGCTTGCGGGCGAAGATTTTGAGCGATGGAAACCTGCGCGTTGATGTCGGGCCGACTGCGGGTGTTAACCGCTAAAGTTCGCTAAAGGGCGCTAAATCAAACCCGGTGATGGAAAACGGTAATGAAGAGGTGGGTTTGGCGTTTAGCGGGGTGTTGCTCGCCGGGGGGCGTTCCACGCGCATGGGGCGGGACAAGGCACGGTTGGCGCATCCGCGTTCGGGACTGCCGATGGTGGAGCATCAGGTTGAGTTGCTGCGGGCGGCGGGGTGCGCGGAGTGTTTTTTGGCGGTGCGGGCGGAGACGGATTATCCAGAGATCGGCGCGGAAATAACGCGACTTTTTGACGACGGAGCGAGTGGTCCGCTGGGGGCGATTGCGGTCGGGCTGGCACGGGCGCGGGAGGCACGGGTGATGGTGCTGGCGGTAGATATGCCCGGGGTGACTGCGGAGTGGGTGTGCGGCTTGGTGGCGCGCGCTACGCCCGAGTGCGGGGTGGTGGTGCGCGGTGCGGCGGGGTGCGAGCCCTTGTGCACGGTGTATCCGGCGATGGCGGCGGGAGCTTTTGCGAAGGCTTTAACGGCAGGTCGGCTGAGTTTGCAGCCCTTGGTGGCGGCCGGAGTGGCGGAAGGCTGGCTTAGGGAGGTGAGTGCGCCGGAGGACGAGGCAGTGTTGGCTAATTGGAACGCGCCGAAGGATTTGGGGTAAACGGCCGGAGTTTGCGGAGATAGCAGCGAGACCAGCAGATTGTTTTGATCCGGTTTCGGGTCTGCGGATTGCGGAGCGAAACTGTCCCCGCGTATGCGCCCGCCTCCTTTGCCGGCACTCTGTCTTGATACTCCAAATCGTGCGGGTAAGGCGTTGGGTATTCTTATCTCCCCCACAAAAGGAGCAAAATGTAGCATATAACGGCCTGACCACGTCGGCTCGACGCCAAAAACTAACAAAACACGGCCAGTCCCCCTCGGATCGGCCCCCAATCCGAATGCGCTGGTGGTGGCGAGCGGCGTGGCTTTCGGCGTGGATAAAATTCGGACACCCGATCGTGCTCTTTCCCAACGACTGGACACGCGAGTATTTCATCGAGCCCCCCCCCGATCTGAAACTCCACGAAATGTCGATCAAGCAAACGAAGGAAGCGTAGGGCGGGGCGCCGCTCTTGGCGGAAAAGGAAGCCGCACCCAATTAGCCTGTAACGGCTTGAACCCGTCGAATCGACGGCGGCCTTGGCCGTAAAAAGAGGGGGAGGATTATTTGATCGCTGCCGTGGTGGCGGGCACGAGCTTGAGCTTACAGAGGGCGGCGGCACGACGCTGGCGGGCGTCGTAGGAGGCGAAGGCGGTGCAACCGGCTTCGAGGGCGGCCGCGACGTGCCATAAGTCGAGGCTGCGGGTGCCGAGTTCGCCGGAGAAGCGAGACGAAAGTTCCTCCGCGCGTTTGAAGACCGAGGGCAGATCGTAGTCGATGTGCAGGAAGCGGCCCGCATCGACCTCGCCCCGGAAAGCGCGAAGGGCGGCGTTTTCCTGGGCGAGGGTGATCTCGCCGCGAAAGCGTTTGAGGCGGATCGCGTTGGGTATCTCGATGGCGTGCAAGTGGGAGTAGGCGAAAGGCTCGCCGACGGTCTCCAGGATGGCGATGGCCTCGGCGGAATCGGCTTCCAGCACGTAGGCCTTCACGAAAAGGGCGGTGTCGAAGTAGGAGCTCACCGGTCACCCCGGTCGTGGTCAACGACGGCGCGGGCGTCACCAGACACCGGGCCGTCGGGGAAAAGGCGGTGAAGCCGGGCGAGGCGGTCGAGGGGCGCGGGTTTCTTACGCCTGCGGACGGGGGACAGGGTGGCGAAGGGCAGGCCGCGCTTGGTGATGGTGATGGCTTCGCCTTCGTGAATCCACTTGGAGATGGCGGCGAAATCGTTGCGCAGGTCGGCGACGGTGGCAGTCTTCATGATGAGAGCCAAGCTATCACCAGACGAATCGTGGTCAAGCGGCGCAAAGCTGCTCTTGGAGCTGTTTTACGGCGGAGCGAAACTGATCGGTGCCGCCGAAACGGGCAACGATCTCGGAGACGTTGCCGATCTCGGAGAGAGGCGGAACTTTTAGCGAATCGGGGATGGGAAATTCCGGCGGGCCATTGTCGGCGTAGGTGTCGAAGAAGTCGGGACGCTGATTGCCGACGCGTGCAGCACGCTCGGCGCGGGCGAGCACAGGGGCGTTCCATGCGAGATTGAAGAACCGGTCCCTAATTTTGGCTCTTTCCCCCACAAAAGGAGCAAAATGTAGCACAAACGGCCTGACCCCCGTGGATCGACTCCTTCTCCGGTGTCGCTGACCGGACGCTTACGATCAAGCATGGTGAGCGGAGACGAAATGAGGTGCTAAGAGCTAGGTGGTTGCGGTGGATGCTTAGAAATCAGAACGACTGAGAGACAGAGGTCAGAGCGGCAGGCGGCGGATTAACTCATGCGAAGGGTGATTAGACTGGAATTGGCATAATCAACATTGCGGCAAATAAGCATGTTGTGGGGTGGGGGGTGCGAACAGGGTCAGGCCGATTTTTGTTAGTCTTTCGGCATAGCGTCCGGATACGGGCCGAGGAAGCGTTCGCCGTTGAAGTGGATGAGGTGGTCAGGGGCTTCGGCGATCCAGACTTCGGATTCCCAGGAGATTTGGCCGAGGAAGGCTTGCATGGCTTTGCGGGTTTCGAAGGCAGTTACGAAAACCAGGCCGGCGGTGGAGCCTTTGAACAATTGTTTGAGTTCGGAACGGCGTTTGCCGTCCACCGGGCCTGCACTGGTGACGGCTTCGATGAGAATCACCCAATTGCGTTTTACATCGTGGATGACGACGTCGGGCATCTTGGCGGCGGCGTCCAGTTGGATACCGAGGTCGGCGAACCGGGCTTCGTTAAAGTGAGTCGGCTGATCGTCTGAGGTATGAGCATATAGGCACTCCGAGTTTGGAAACCAACGAGGGACAAGATCCGTTAGGACCGCTTCGATTAGGTCAGCGTCAGCCGTGCAATTGATGTTGGGTATAATCGAGAACACAGGTTGATCGGTCATGCGCAGCTGAGTTTGGGCAGTTCAGTCGGTGGGAAAAGCTCGCCCTGTTCTGCGTCGGTGAAGCCGATTTCGGGCCAGTGGGAGAGAAGGGGTTCGGCCGAAATGCGGGCGAGTTCCTTAGGCTCTATTTTGTTTAACCCGCCGCCGTACACGCGGCCTTCGCCTCGGAGTTCGTCGCCGGTGATTTGGCTCAGCCAATCGTGTATCCACGCGGCGCGGTCGGGGTGGGCGGCGAGCATCTTGGCCAGGCCGTTTTGGGGCGTCAGCAGGAGGTAGAGGTTGGTGGCGGTGGCGGCGGAGCGGTTCCAGATGAAGCGGAAGGGGGCTTTGTCTTTGGTGCCGCGCCCCATGTAGGTGCAGAGGAAGGGGGCGGGCTGGCGTTGTTCTTGTTTATACCAAGGGGCTCGACTGCGGACTAGATATCCGTCTTTCACGCCGGCACTATCGGCGGTTTGCAGGTAGGCCCAGAGTTCGGGGTGGCGTGCGGCGATTTGAGCCTCGGGGAGATCGCAATCAAGCAGGCAAAGTTGGGGGGGGAGGCGGGGGTAGCCGTCGGCGTCGGCCTCGATCACGGTTGCGGGCAGGTGGCGTGGGCTGGGCAGGATGGGGCGCAGGTAGGCGGCGGGCAGGCCGAGGCGGCGGGCTTCGGCGCGGGGGAGAATGAAGTAGTCGTTACATCCGGTGGCGATGCCGCGCTGGATGCGGAAAAAGTCGCCGAGACGGGGGCCGTCGCCGTGGTGCGAACCGGGGCGGTCGTTAGTCGCGTGGCGGGGGAAGCTCGACCACTTGTTTGATTCGCGGAGGCGGGTGCGGCTGATGGTTTCGTGGACCGCGGGGGTGGCGAGCGGTCCGCCAAAGCTGAACTCGGCGTGGTGGGCGGCGGGCGCGGGCGTGTTTTCAAATACAACGATGGCGGAGGAAACGAGGGCGTCGTCGAACTGCACCTCGGCGGGGTCGAAGCGGTGGATGCGGCGGAGGGTGACTTGGGTGGCGAGAAATTCGCGGAGGGGCGCGCCGTAGTTCACATCCATGAACTCGGAGGGGATGAGCCAGGCGGCGATGCCGCCTTTTTCCATCCAGGTGGTGGCGAGCAGGAGGAAGTAAACGTAGAGTCCGGCGAGGCCGCTGATTTTGAGGCCGGTGCGTTGGAGCACGAGGGCATGGAGGCGGAGTTTTTCGTCGCGATCAAGGTGGTGGTGGCGGACGTAGGGCGGGTTGGCTAGAAGGAGGTTGGGCGCGGGGGGGCAGGCGCTGTGGGTGATGATGCGGGTGAAATCGCCGCGCACGAGGCGCAGGCCGGAGTGGCCCCAGAGGGCGTCGGCGGCGTCGGCGAAGGCGGGGTCGAGTTCAATGCCGGTGGCGAGGTCGAAACTCTCGCGGCCAAAGATGTGCGTGGCGGCGGAGTAAAAACTGCCGGAGCCGATGGAGGGGTCGGCGAAGCGCAGGGGCGGATGCGCGGGTGGAAGCAGGGAGCGGACGTAAGCGGCGATTTGCAGGGCCAGCGGATAGGGCGTGGCAAACTGGCCGAGGCGGTTGCGCTCGGCGGCGGATTTGGTCGCGTCGATTTCGCGCTGCCAGGTCTGGCGGCGCGTTTCGAGGAGGTGCTGTTCGAGGGCGACCATGGGGAGAATCAAAGGCCGAGTTTGGCGAGGTCGTCGATGCGGTGTTCCCAGATCCAGTCGATGCCTTCGGCGGCTTCGTAGCCAAGGTAGTCGCTGCCGAAATAACCGCAGAGAAAAAGGAGGAACTGGGTGGAGGGGCCGAGCGCCTCGCGCAGTTGGTGGACTTTCGTGGCCTCCTCTTTGCGGCGTTTATTGGTGTTGGTGAAATCGCCAGCGGATTTGGCCTCGATGAGGATGGGGAGGCGATTTTTGCGCGGACGGAGGGGCTGCACGACGACGTCGATGGGGATGTTTAGGCGCTGAGTGCGGCCAACCGGGACGTTATGGCGAAAGGTGTAGGTGCCGGGCGGCATGGCGGTGAGGGCGGTGCCGGAGGGGAGGGCTTGTTTACGGTAGCCCCGGGCATCGAGCCAGGTGCCAATAAATTCGAGCTGACGGCGTTCCTGTGCGTTGCGAACGATGGGATTGGCGACGGCGCTGCAAAGGCGGTCGGCAACAATGGTGGCGGCGCGCTCGCGCTCGGGGCCGGTGGCGTGGCGGGGAGCGGCGGCATCGAGCCAAGGGAAGATGTCGCGATCCAGCAGGCGGGTGAGAATGGCGCAGAGTTTACCGAGGTTTTCGTCCAGTGCGGCGGAGCTCATGCGGGCGGCCAGTTTACCGCCCTCCATGGACCCAACGAGAGATTTGCTGGCACCGGAAAGACCGATGAGTCGATCCACCGCGAGCGGGGGTGCGGAACACATCCGTAGGGTGGAGAGTGCGGCGGGGCTGACTTTGAGCGAAGCGGGGGTGAGTTCGTGCAGGTCGCGCGTGGCGATGAGGGCTGCCTTGACGCTTTCGGTGGTAGTGCGGCGGGTGGCGCGGAAGGTTTCGGGGGCGAAGAGCAGGAACCATTGGTTGAACTGATCGACCGAAGCGGCGACGTCTGCTTTCCAGAGGTGCGGTTTGTCGGCGTTAATGGCTTTGGGCATGGGCATAGGCGAGGGATGGAATGCCGCTGATAGTTTACAAGGGAAACGGGTGCAGTGGGTGGCGAAAGGGCCGTCGAGTCCGGCGGAGTGCGGCTATGGTCGGGCGGGCAGCAATGGCGGACGTGACCATGGGCGGAGGTTTTTGGGCAACGTGTGCCTTGGCAAGGGTGGAGCCGTGGAATGCCCCATGATGGATGGGAGTGAGGGGGCGGCGGCTTTTTCGGCATTCGGGCGCTGGGCACGCTACGGCGGGGTGCGGCGACCCCAACCTACAGGGTTAGCGGTGGGCGGTGTAGCCGCCTGTGAGGCTGAGGGCTTGGGGCCAGCCAAGGGCGCGGAGCTGGCGCACGGCGCGCAGGCTGCGGCCGCCGAGCGCGCAGTAGACGACGAGGCGGCCGGTGCGGGGGATTTCGGCGGGGGCGCGGGCGGCAAGCTCGGCCAGGGGAATTAGGTGCGCGCCAGGCAGGGTGCCGGCGGCGGTCTCGGTGGGCTCGCGAACGTCGAGGAGGAAGTCGGCGCCGGCGGGGGTGTCGGTTTCTTCGTCGGGTTGCGCGGGCGCGGGCGGGGCGGCGGTGCAGACAGGCGCGGCGTAGCGGGCGAGGTCGAGGCGGGTGAGGGTCGGGTGTGCGCCGCAGAGCGGGCAGGCGGGGTCGGGGGCGAAGCGCAGGGTGCGGGTGGTGGCGGCGAGGGCATCTAATTGCCAGAGGCGGCCCAGGAGGGGTTCGCCGATCCGGGCGAGGAGTTTGAGGGTTTCGAGGGCTTGCAGGGTGCCGACCTGGCCGCAGAGCGCGCCGATCACCCCGGCTTCGCCGCAGCCGGGCACGAGGCCGGGGGCGGGAGCTTCGGGGTGGAGGCAGCGGTAACAGGGACCGCCGAGGTGGGGGGCGAAGACCGTGACCTGGCCCTCCCATTGGTAAACGCTGCCGTGGACGAGGGGCACTCGGGCAAGCACGGCGGCGTCGTGGGCGAGGTAACGGGTTGCGAAGTTGTCGGCGCAATCGACCACGACATCGTAGGCGGCGACGAGGGCGGCGGCGTTTTCCGGGGTGAGGCCTTCGGGGTGGGGGACGAGGCGAATTTCGGGGTTGAGGGCGGTGAGGCGGGCGGTGGCGGTGGCGAGCTTGGGCGCGGCGGCGGTGGCGGCGGGGGTGTCGTGCAGGATCTGGCGTTGCAGGTTGTGGAGGGCGACGGTGTCGAAATCCGCCAGGCCGAGGTTGCCGACGCCGGCGGCGGCGAGGTAGAGGGCGACCGGGCTGCCGAGTCCGCCTAGGCCGACGATGAGCACGCGGCCGGCGGCGAGGCGGGCCTGGCCCTCGGGGCCGAGCTCGGGCAGGCAGATTTGGCGAGAGTAACGGGACACGGAGGAGCGGGGAGGAGGATGAAGTAGCGAGTAGCGGGTAGTGAGTAGCGAGTAGGGGAAGGGAAGGCGGAGGCGGAATGACGGATGACTGATGACGAATTGGCGGGCTTAGCCGCCGAGGTAGGCGGCTTTCAGGCGGGGGTCTTCGCGGAGTTCGGCGCTGGGGCCGGACATGGCGATCTGGCCGGTTTCGAGCACGTAGGCGTGGGTGGAGATTTCGAGGGCGAGGTGGGCGTTTTGCTCGACCAGCAGGATGGTGAGGCCCTGTTCGCGGTTAATGGCGACGATCTGTTCAAAAATGGTGGTGATGAGGCGGGGGGCGATGCCGAGGGAGGGTTCGTCGAGCATCAGAAAGCGGGGGCGTCCCATGAGCGCGCGGCCGATGGCGAGCATTTGCTGTTCGCCGCCGGAGAGGGTGCCGGCGTTTTGGGCGAGGCGTTCTTTGAGGCGCGGGAAAAGGGTGAGGACGGTGTCGAGGGTGCGGGCGTTGGCGGCGCGGTCGTTTTGCAGGTAGGCGCCGAGGTCGAGGTTTTCGGCGACGGTGAGGTTGGAGAAAACGAGGCGGCCCTCGGGCACGTGGCAGAGGCCGCGGGCGACGATTTGGTGGGGGGCGAGGCGGGTGATGTCTTCGCCGTCAAAAACGATGCGACCGGCGGAGGGGCGGACGAGGCCGGAGATGGTCTGGAGGGTGGTGGTTTTGCCCGCGCCGTTGCCGCCGATGAGGGTGACGATGGCACCGCGCGGAATCTCGAAGGAGATGCCGGTGACGGCCTTGATGGGGCCGTAGGCGACGGAGAGATCGGTGACGGTGAGCATGCGGGATTTTTTAACCACTAATGGGCATTAAGGGGCACTCATTCAGGCAGGGATCAACCGGCGGATTTTTAAAATGCGGGAGTTTCGGAAACGGCGACGGGATGCGGAAGCGTGGGTGGGGGCGGGTTTTCAGGTTCGAGGCCGGGGCGCTGTTTATAGGGACTTTGCTTCATAGAAGCCCTTCCAGCCAGTGGTGCATGAAGGCGTGGAGGGTGTCGCGGCCGGTGTCGCCGGGGGCGCGGAGGCGGCGGCGGAAACTGGGGCTGTGAGCATAAATGCGGCGGGCTTGGTGGGCGAGACGGGCGGCCAGGCGCTGGGGCAGCGGCCGGCCCAGGCGAAGGCTGGCTTCCTCCAGCACGGTGCGGGCCGCGGCCAGCGCCACGATGGGCGTTTCGCGCTCCAACTGCGGGCGGCGGGCGGTGCGGGGTTTGGCGGCGAGGACTGGCATGGGAGCAGGGAGCGAGGAGCGAAAACGGGTTTTACGGGCGCTCGGATATGATCTTGCCGTCGAGTTGGTAAATGATGGCGGTGCCGTGCATGCGAGCGGTCTTCACCGCGTCGGCGCGGGCGAGACGTAACGACGCAGTGATGAGCTTGGTCATCGCGTCGGGCCTGGCTTTCTTGGGCGTTTTGACGGTCGCGGTTTTCATGGTGAGTTGGTTATAAAAACGGGTTCGGGGCCGCCTACATCGTAAGTCCAGGTGCGAACGGCCAAGGGACTATAAACGGTTTGAAAGTTCTGCCAACTGCGGGCGAAGCGGCGGCGCACATCGGCTTCGGGTATATCGTGTCCGCCAGTTTTAACCCTGGCCGCAACGCGTTGCAGCGAGATGCGGACACTTGGAAGGCGCAGGTAGATGATTTCCAGGTCGTAGCCCTGCGATTTCCACTCCGTAAGTCGTGCGACGTAAGTGAGCCCGCTCAGGGTGCTTTCAAAACAAAAATCAGTTTGGGCGGCAGCCAGCCGGTCAAGTTCACGTAAGAATAATTTACCTGCAGCGACTTGGGCAGCAGAGGGCTTGAGCGGTGAAAGCCCGCTTGCGAGGTAATCGGCATTTATAAAGGTCAAGATGCCGAGCTTGGGTAAATAGCGCCGGGCAAAAGTAGTTTTCCCGGCCCCGTTGGGGCCTGCGATAATGAGGCAGCGTGGCATGGTTAAGCGGCAGCGCCTTCGACGAGGGCGATTTCTTCGGGGGTGAGGGCGTAGAGTTGATAGACGAGGGCGTCGATCTGGCGGTCGGTGGCGGTGATCTGCTTGGCCAAGGCGTCTTTCTCGTGCGGGGATTGCGCGGCGGCTTGGGCGATTCGGGAGTCCAGCATAGCCTGAACAACTATCTCCAGTTTTTGTTTAAGCTTCTGAAAGTCTTTATTTCCGTCAGGCTTTGGGATTGGTAGGTTTTCCAACTCGTAAACGCGTATTTCAGGAAAAGTTTTTTCCGTCCGATTATAAGTCTTACGAAATACGAAAGCAGTGAGCTTTGAGTTTAGCACCCCGAGTAGAAATTTCGCCGACACTCCTGCGTGAGGCTTAACGATTTGAAGTAATTGGCTGGTGACGTAATTTTTCTCTAGCAAGGTTCCAATAAGTCGTTCTCCAACGATTCGGCGAAAGACAAGCCGTTCACCTTCAAACAAGGTCGGATCACGCGGCGCAGCTAGATTGGGGCCATACTTAAGCCAACGAGAAGCCCATTTGGTGAGATAAGGGTCGATGTCTTTTCCTTCAAGGTAAGCACGATAAGTTGAATCCAGTTGTTTATCAGACTCGAAAACGTGATTTGGGGCGTCCGAGGGTTTTTGCGGAGGAGTGCCCCGGCCTGTCTCGTAAATTTTGATTCCAAATTTAACCGTAGCGAAGGTCGAAAGAGGTTCACCTCGTTCGACTATTAAATCACGCAACGCGGCATCCGCTTCACTGAGATCTATATTTATGATTTTAAGCGAATCTTGCGCCCACACCGACTGATTTACAGAATTAACAAGTTTAGGCGTCAATTTTTCCGATTTTGCTATTTCAACCTTGTGATCAGGGGCAGGTGAACCGCGCTGCATAATGGTAATAGCCGGCAATACTATAGCATCCTTGAAGACGTTTTCACCTGAGTAATCAGCTATCGCTAGGATGCGCGATTTTTTTAGCAAAAATGTCCGCAGCTTGAGGCAGGTTTTATTATTAAACCACGTGTTTGGGGTAATGTATCCTAAATAAGAGTCCGGCCGGAGAAGTTTCAGGCCTTTCTCCAGAAACAGTGCGTAGATATCGAACTGCACTTCCGCCACTTCATACAAGGAACAGAAGTAGTCATATTGGCGGCCGTTTTCTTCTTTCCATTCGCGCCCGCCTAAATACGGCGGATTACCGATCACGGCGTCGAAGCCGCCGCGTTTTATTATTTCGGGAAACCCGTCTTTCCACTCAAAGGTGTTGAGTTTGTATCTGGCTTCGGCGTCGAGGGCGGGGAGCTCGGGCTGGGCGTAAAAATCGTGGCCGATCAGGCTGTTCCCGCATTTTATATTATGGCTCAGGTCGGGCAGCACGGCGCTCATTTCCTTGGTCTTGCCTTGGAATTCGCGGCGTTCGCCTTCCAAGACTTTGAGCAGGAGGGAGAGTTTGGTGACTTCCACGGCAGCGGCGTCGATATCCACCCCGTGGATGTGGGCGAGGAGGATGCGTTTGCGTTCGGCGGTGGTGAGTTGCCAGGAGCGGGCGGATCGAGAGGAGGCCGACGGGGACGTCGGCGTTCCCAGGTGGGCATTGGGGGCGGTTTCGTAGAGGCGGCCTTGTTTGGCCCATTTTTCGGGGGCGTTTTCCGAATAATGCCGGAGATACCAGCCGAGCAGGTGGTCGTAGGCGCCGAGCAGGAAGGTGCCGGAGCCGCAGGCGGGGTCGAGCACGGCGAGGGTTTCGATTTGCTTGGGCGTTTTTTCCTCAAGCAGGGGGCCGACGGTTTTCTGGACGATGTAGTCCACGATGTACTGGGGCGTGTAGTAAACGCCGCCGGCTTTGCGGACTTCGGGCTTTTCCTCGACCTTGGCCTGGTGGGCGTCGGTGAGGCGTATGACTTTGCCCAAGAACTGTTCGTAAACGTGGCCGAGGATGTAGGCGGGGAGGACGTTGAAGACGTAGGGGCTCTGAGGGTAGTAGAGGGAGCCGAGGATTTGCTTGAGTACGGCGTCGTCGATGGCGAGGCCGGGGGTGAGGGTGTCGGGCGTCTCGGCGCAGTCGGGGTCCTTGGCAAAGTGGAAGAGGCCGGAATTGTAGCGGTAGTCGGCTTTTTCGAAGATTTCGACGAGGCGGGGGTAGATTTTGGGGCCGGCGGTGAGGGCCTGGAGCTGGCCGAAGGGTTCGTTGCCGCGATCCTCGGCGATGCGGAGGAAGACGATGCGGTCGATGGTGCGTTGGACGGCGAAGTTGAGGCCGCGGGTATCGAGGGCGGGGTTGCGGAGGGCGAGGTTGCGGGCGAGGAGGTCGCGCCAGTTTTCGATCTCTTCGAGGAAAGCGTCGTCGACGGTGGCGGTGCCGCGTTTGCCCTTGGCGGTGGCGGCGTATTTATCGAAGGAGCCTTTGAGGATGGCTTCTTTGGAAAAGGTGCCGGCGATGAAGGCCCAGTGTTTCTCCAGTTCGTCGTAGCGGCAGTAGAAGAGGCGGGCGGCGGAGGCTTTGTCGGTGGGGGCGGGTTTTACGCGGGTATCGTAAACGGCGAATTCCTGGAAGTCGGTGAGGATGCCGAGGGGGAGCTTGGCGGACCAGGAGTAGCGGCGGAGCTGGTAGGCGGGCTCGGGGTGGTCCTTTATGAGGACGGCAGGTTTCTTGGCCTCGACGAAGAATTTGCGCTGGCCGCCGATGCGGAAGGAGTAGTCGGGGGCCTTGGTCTCGCCGCCGATTTTGAGGGCGTCCTCGTGGATGACTTCCTTATAGGCCTCGGCGTAACCGGCGGTGTTGGCGACGTCCCAGCCGAGGGCGGCGAAGAGGGGGTCGATGAACTGCTGGCGGACCTGGGCCTCCTTGAAGTCGGGGGCGGTGTAGTCGGCCTCGTTGGCGGCGAAGGTGGCGATGAGGGCGGCGATCTCGGCGGGAAGGGCCATTTGCGCACGGTTGTGAGCGGGCGGCGGGCGCGGGGCAAGCCGCGCCGCTGGGGCGGCGCGGAATGACCAATGACCAATGGCCAGTGGCCAATGACCAATGACCAAGGACGAAGGGCCAATCACGAATGGCCGGGGACGAATGGGCGGGCGGGGGTGGCGGCGGCTCAGTGGTGGCCGAATTTGGCGGTGTGGTCTTCGCCGAGGTAGGCTTCGATGACCTTGGGGTCTTTTTGGATTTCGGCGGGCGGACCTTCGGCGATTTTTACGCCGTAATCGAGCACGGTGATACGTTCGCACACGCCCATGACCACGCGCATGGAGTGTTCGACCAGGAGGATGGTGAGTTGGAAGCGTTGGTGGATCTCGCGGATGAGGCGGATGAGCTCGACCTTCTCGGAGGGGTTCATGCCGGCGGCGGGTTCGTCGAGCAGGAGCAGGCGGGGTCGGGTGGCGAGGGCGCGCACGATTTCGAGGCGGCGTTGCTCGCCGTAGGGCAACGAGGTGGCGGGGGCGTCGCGGAAGCGGTCGAGGTTGAATAGGGCCAAGAGTTCGTCGGCCCGGGCGGCGAGGGCGGCTTCATCGGCGCGGAAGGCGGACCCGCGCACGAGGGCCTGAAGCGGGGAGGTGGCGCGGTGGAGGTTGGCGGCGACGCGGACGTTGTCGAAGACGGTGAGGCCGCCGAAGAGGCGGATGTTTTGAAAGGTGCGGGCGATGCCGAGGGCGGTGATCCGGTCGGGGCGCAGGCCGGCGAGGTCGCGGCCGGCGAAGGCGAGGCGGCCGGAGGTGGGGGCGTAAACGCCGGTGATGAGGTTGAAGAGGGTGGTCTTGCCCGCGCCGTTGGGGCCGATGAGGCCGTGCAGGCCGCCGGGGGCGAGGGCGAGGTCCACGGCGTTGACGGCGGTGAGGCCGCCGAAGCGGATGGTGGCCTGGTCGAGCTGGAGCAGGGGGGCGGACATCAGAGGCGGGCGCGGCCGAGGCGGAAGTTGAGCAGGCCCTGGGGGCGGAGGAGCATGAGGCCGATGAGCAGGACGGCGTAGAGGATCATGCGATACTCGGCCACGGGGCGGAGGAACTCGGGCAGGAGGGTGAGCAGGACGGCGGCAAGGATGACGCCGAGGGTGTTGCCCATGCCGCCGAGCAGGACCATGGCGACGAGCTCGAAGGAGCGGAAAAAGTCGAAGCCGCGCGGGTCGATGGCGAGTTTGAGGTGGGCGAAGAGGCCCCCGGCGAGGCCGGCGAAAAAGGCGGCGAGGGTGAAGGCGACGACCTTGTAGCGGGTGGGGTCGAGGCCGATGGAGGAGGCGGCGATCTCGTTGTCGCGCACGGCGAGAAAGCCGCGTCCGTAGGTCGAATTGACCAGGCAGGTGATGGTGAAAACGGTCACGGCGACGGTGCCGTAGGTCCAGGCGACGGTGGTGAGGGGCGGCATGCCGTTGAGGCCGATGGCTCCGCCGAGGGCCGGGGTATTTTGGAATACGACGCGGATGATCTCGCCGAAGCCGAGGGTGATGAGGGCGAGGTAGTCGCCTTTAAGGCGGAGGGAAGGCAGGCCGATGAGGAAGCCGGCGAGGGCGGCGGTGAGGCCGCCGACCAGCAGGGCGAAAAAGAACAGGGTGTGCTGGGCGAGGGCGGGGTGGGCGGTGGTGGCGAGGGCGGGGGCGAAGCGCAGGGTGCAGGCGGAGGAGAGGTAGGCGCCGACGGCCATGAAACCGGCGTGGCCGAGGGAGAACTGGCCGGTGTGGCCGTTTACGAGGTTGAGCGAAACGACGAGGATGACGGCCACGCCGACGTTCATGGCGACGTCGAGGTAGTAGGCGTTGAGCGCGCCGCCGAAAAGGGCGACGGCCATGGCGACGAGGATGGTGGCGAGGAGGGCGGCGTGCTGGCGGGGCATGGCGGGGCGGATCAGACTTTTTCGACGGTGAAGCGTCCGAGCAGGCCGGCGGGGCGGAAGAGCATGATCACGATGAGCAGGCCGAAGGCGATGGCGTCCTTGTAGGTGGAGTAGGCGCTGCCGCCGACGAAGGTCTCGGCGGTGCCGAGGATGAGCGCGCCGAGGGCCGCGCCGGGCAGGCTGCCGATGCCGCCGAGGATGGCGGCGACGAAGGCCTTGAGGCCGGGCATGACGCCCATGAAAGGGTCGATGGACGGGTAGTTGAGCGCGTAGAGCACGCCGCCCGCGCCGGCCAGGGCGGAGCCGAGGGCGAAGGTGAAGGCGATGACGGTGTTGAGGTTGATGCCGACGAGCTGGGCGGCGCGGGGGTTGAGGGAGACGGCGCGCATGGCCGCGCCGAGGCGGGTGCGGTAGATGATCCATTGCAGACCGCCGACCAGGGCAAGGGCGACGGCGATGACCACGAGCTGGTTGCTGGAGACGGTGAGCGGGCCGAGCTGGAACCGGGTGACGGGGAAGACGGCGGGGAAGCTGCGCGGGTTGGCCCCGGCGGTGAGCTGCACGCCGTATTCGAGGAGCAGGGACACGCCGATGGCGGTGATGAGGACGTTGAGCACGGGGGCGCGGCGCAGGGGGCGGTAGGCGAGGCGCTCGATGAGCACGCCAAGCACAGCGCAGACGGCCATGGCGGCGAAGAGCACTGCGAGGCCGCCGAGGAGGGTGCCGGAGGGCACGTGTTTGGCGACGTAGGAGCCGGTGAAGGCGCCGACCATGAAGACGTCGGCGTGGGCGAAGTTAATGAAGCGCAGCACCCCGTAAACCATGGTGTAACCGAGGGCGAGCAGGGCGTAGATCGCGCCGAGGGAGAGGGCGTTGATCAGCTGCTGGAGAAACTCGCTCACGGTGCGGAGGGGCGGGAGTTTCTGACTTAGGGCGAGACGTTTTGGACGTAGGTGAATTTGCCGCCCTTGATGGTGAGGATGGCGGCGGGTTTGCTGGCGTTGCGGTCGGCATCCATGTCGATGCGGCCGGTCACGCCCTCAAAGCCCTTGGTGGCGGCGAGGGCGTCGCGGATTTTGGCGGGTTCGGCGGAGCCGGCGCGGCGGATGGCGTCGGCGAGCATGTTGGCGGCGTCGTAGCCGAGGGCGGCCATGCCGTCGGGGGTGCGGCCGCCGAAGCGGGCCTGGTATTTTTTGACGAAGGCCTGGACCTTGGGGTCGGGGGATTCGGCGGAGTAGTGGGCGGAGTAGTAGCAGCCGTCGATGGCGGCGCCGCCGATCTGGACGAGTTCGGGGGCTTCCCAGCCGTCGCCGCCGATGAGGGGAGCGGTGATGCCGAGTTCGCGGGCTTGTTTGGCGACGAGGGCGGCCTCGGTGTAGTAGCAGGGGAGGAAGATGACGTCGGGGTTGGCGGCCTTGATGGCGGTGAGCTGGGCCTTAAAATCCTTGTCGCCCTCGGCGAATTTCTGGTCGGAGACGATGGTGCCGCCGGCCTTGGGGAATTGGACGCGGAAGACGTCGGCCAGGCCGGTGCTGTAGGCGGAGGAGATGGAGGTGAGGATGGCGGCGCGGTGGGCCTTGAGCTGGTCGCGGGCGAAGGTGGCAAGAACTGCGCCCTGGAAGGGGTCGATGAAGCAGGCGCGGAAGATCTGGTCGCCGGTGGCGGTGACGGCGGGGTTGGTGCCGGAGGGGCTGATCATGGGGATCTTGAAGGCCTGGGCGACGCCCGCGCCTTCGAGGGAGCGGCTGGAGGTCATCTCGCCGATGAGGGCGACGACGTTATCGCGAGTGATGAGTTTTTTGACCACGGTGGAGGCTTCGCCGGGCTTGGACTGGGTGTCCTCGACCACGAGCTCGATCTGTTTGCCGAGGATACCGCCGGCGGCGTTGATTTCCTCGAAGGCGAGGCGGGTGGCCTTGGTGGAGGAGTCGCCGAAGGTGCCGTCTTTGCCGGTGATGGCGCCGTAGTTGCCGATTTTAATGGTGCCGGCGGCGGGGGATTCCTGGCGGTTGCAGGCGGAGAAGAGACCGAGGACGGAGGAGGCGAGGATGAGGCGGATGAGAGCGTTCATTACGTGTATGGAGGGCGCGTGGTTGGGAGCACGAAACGGGCCCGGGAGAGGGGTTTCAACCCGGATTCCACGATTAACCTGAATACCGACTGTGATCGTCGCGATCCGACGTAATCTGGCGGACCTCCGCCTTTCGTTCCTTGCCCGCGGCACCCAAGGGTAGAAGCCAAGGCGCGGAGCATGGGATAACTAATTTTGGAATAATGCTTTATATGCCACTCTGTCCCTTTGCGTTAAAGACCCGGTTTGATCGATAAAGCGTATAAGCGAAGACGCACCGAGGTGCGCCGTGCAAAGCGGCGTCGTATACCGGCCAGCGCAGCGAGATGTAAGAGCTACCCGGCCTGCAAGCCCCGGCTAAAACCGGAACTCCAACGCCAAGCCACGCATTGTTGGAGTCCCGCATTTATGCGGTTCTCACTCTAGTTTGTGAAAGTGAGCCAAAAGCCCTCTGAAATTGGCCGGGGACGGCCAACGCCACACATTCCTGCCAGCAAAATGACCTGGTTCTTTTGCAGTGTTGGTCGTCCCCGGCCAAAAAAAGGTAAAGCGCACATGAGCGGGAACTTCACCTCGGGGTTTAACAAAGTGGAACTAACGGGCGGGGCGGCGTTCGAGACGGGCGCGCGGGGTTGGGGTGACGGTTTCCAGGGGTTCGGGGCTCACGTAGGCGGCGGGGGTGAGCACTTGGCCCGAGGTGGTGCGGAGGACGCCGTCGGGCCGGGTTTTTACGTCCTCTACCCGGTAGGGCGTGCCGTCGCTGTGTTGGAGGAATTTTAACCATTCCGGCTCGTGTAAGGGACGGCTGCCGCGGCGGCCGAAGACCACGGTCTGGCCACCGGTTTCGTCAACCACGCGGTCGCGGTCGAGGCCTCGGCTGATGGCGAGGGCGGGGCCGGAGGTGGGGTAGGTGGCGATGAGCTTGGGCTTGGGTTCGGGGGAGAAGCCCTGGTAGTCGGGCTGGTTTTCGGGGCTGATGAGCTGGACGACGCGCAGGCCGTTTTTGCCGTCGGCGACGAGGCCGAACATGGAGGCGTTGACGGCTCCGATCTGGATGGCGCGGGTGTCGTTTAGCTGTCCGTCGGCGGTGAAGCGGGAGTGGAGCCGGGGCTGGGCGGGGTTTTTAATGTCGATGATGGCGAGACCGTTGGGGCCGTCGGCAACGTAGAGGTAGGTGCGGGCGGCGTAGAGGCCCCCGGCGTGGGCGAGCGGGAGGCTGGCGATGAGCTTGGGCTGGTCGGGCTTGGCGAGGTCGAAGACTTTAACGCCATCGGCGTCGGTGACGAAGGCGTGCTGGAATTGGACGGCGAGCTTGCGGGGGGCGCGGAGGAGGCCGGGGGTGGGCGCGGCGAGTAGTTTGGGGTGGAAGGGGTCGGTGACGTCCACCACGGCCAGGCCGGCGGCGCAGGTAAGGTAGAGGCGGGTGCCGGCCATGTAGGCGTGGGTGGCTCCGGTGAGCAGGCCGCCGGGGTTGAAGCGGACGACGTCTTTTTTCTCGTCGAAATAGTTGTTGGCGGGATTGCCGTCGAGCAGGGTGGCGGCGAGCACGGCAACGAGGCCTTCTTCGCGGTCGGTGATGTAGATGAAGCCGTAGTTTAAGCCGATGGCTTGCTCTTCGTTTTCCGGGAGGCGGGTGCGCAGCGGATCCAGGCCCAGGGTGGACGGGGAGACCACGCTGGTAGCGTATTTGGTGGGGACGTAGAGGCGCTGGCCGAGGGGAGATACGGGGGCGGTGACGATGCGCTCGGAGAAGGCCTTGTTGTCGATGTTGGCGATGTCGAAGACGACGAAGCCGGCCTCGCCGCAGGCGGCGTAGAGGTATTCGCCGCGTTGCAGGACGTCGAGGACCTGGCCAGCGCCGTGGTGGTGGTGGGCCTCGGTGAGGCGGGAATCCCGGGCGAGGTGTTCGGCGTAGTTGCGAGGGTAGGCGAGGCGTTGAAGGTGGCTGCCCAGGGCGGCCTGGGGTTCTTCGTTTTCGGTCCAGACCACGGCATCGAGGCCGTGGTCGCCGTTGGCGACGTAGGCGTAGCGACCGAAGAAGTTGACCGTGCCGGTGCCGAAGCCGAGGAGCTGGGTCATCCAGGCGTGGTTGTCGTTTTGGGCGGAGAGGTGGCAATCGGTGCAACCCTTGGTGGTACCGACGGAGGAAGTGGTGTGGGCGAAGTGGGGGTTGAAGGCCTGGCCGCTGAAGCCCTCGGAGGAGATGGTTTGTTGCTGGGAGTAAACAGCTTCGCGGTTGGCGTTTTGGGAGCCGACGATGATGGCGCTGGAGCTGCGGATGACGGCGAGGCGGTTGTTTTTGTAGGTGGCATCGCGGCCGAGCATGAAGACATCGTCGCGCACGACCTGGGGATTGTAGCTGGTGTAGAAGCGGGTGGTGGTACCCTCGAATTTATTGCCGGGAACCTTTTGGTTGGCTTTGAGCGGGAGGTGGCAGCCGAAGCAGCTGGTGGCCCAGCTGGTGTGGCAGACCTGGCAGCTGATGTTGGCGTCGGAGTGGGCGAGGGAGGCGTGGGCGGCGTCGGCGGGCGGAGTGGCAGAGTTGAGGGGGGCGGCGGGAGAGAGGATTTTGAGCGCGCCGGAGGCATCGCGGGGGGAGCCGGTTTCGAGGGCGGCGGAGGGGGAGTCGGAGGCATTCGCAAGCGAACGCCCTACAGGCAGGGAACCCCAGGTGGTGCCGTCGCGGCGGAGGGTTTTGGCGTGGGCGGCCTTGGGGTTGTAGCGGGGGCTGGCGGGATCGATGACGTCGAGGGTTTGGGGGACTTCCCAGACCAAGTCCTTGTCCATCATGGATTGCTGGAGGAGGCGTTTGCCTTCCCAGCGGAAGCGCGGGCCGAAGGGGGTGGAGCCGTTGGCGAGGTTGTTGGGGAGCACCTGACCGTTTTCGACCCGGCCGCCGGCGCCGCTGGTGAGCAAGGTGGGGCGGCGGTCGATGGTGCCGTGGCAATCGATGCACTCGATGGCGGTCACGGCGCGGGGCTCGGCGTAGAGCAGGCCGTTGCCGTGGACATCGGTGGTAAAGTGGCAGTCCACGCACTGCATGCCGCGGGCGAGGTGGACGTCCTTGAGGTGGACGGCTTTTTTGAATTTTTCGGAATCGGAGGAGGGGATGACCTGGTCGTCGAGGGTGAGGAGTCTGCCCTCCTTGTCTTTTTTGAAGACGGCGCGGAAGACCCAGCCGTGACCGTGGTAGTCGGCGAACTGGGTTTCTTTGAGCTTGGGATTCAGTTCGGCGACGCGTTCGAGGAAGGCGGGGTCGGACCAGAGACCGCGGGCGGCGGCGGCCTCGGGATTGCGCTGGAGGGAGGCGCGCTCCTCGGCGGCGGCGGGGTCCTTTTGTTCCTTCGGATACATGAAGGCACCGTCGGATTCCTGATCCCACCAGGTGTAACCAAGGAACGGATTCACGAAGAGATTACCCTGGTGCATGTGGCAGTTCATGCATTGGGAGCTGGGGATGCTGCGGGTGAACTGGTGTTTGATGGGGTGGCCCTTCTCCTTTTTGGAGATCATGGGATCGGCGGAGAAGGAGAGCCCCTGGTGGCCGTATTTGGCCCAGGGGCCGGAGTTGGTGGGGGAGCGGTCGTTGGCGTAGGGGACGTGGCAGGCGGTGCAGCCGGAGGAGCGGTAGTCGCCGGGGTGATCGTTGCTGCCCATGAAATCGAGCATGGGATCGTGCAGGCGGGTTTTCTGGAGGTTGAGGTAAACGGGGTCGATGCGGTTGAGCGTGCCGAGGCCGCGTTCGGAGAGGCGGCGGGCGGGGCGGCCGGGGGGCTCGAAGGCGTTGGGGTTGCCGAGCTCGGTTTGTTTTTCCCCGCCGCGTTCGAAGATGCGCAGAATGTTCGAAGGCTGGCCAAGGGCGAAGCGCGGGAGCGGTTCGATGAATTCGAGGATGCCCTGGAGACGGGTCATTTCCGGGGTGACGGGGATGGGGGAGACAAGCCGGAGGGGCACGCCGTCGGCACCGTAGGCCTGGCCGTAGCGCGGATTTTTTTGCGGAGTGGCGCCGTTGTTGTAGAGCGCGGCGCCCCAGAGCATGGCGCCGTGGCGCATGATGCTGTGGCCGACGTGGGCATTGATCTCGGCGTGGCAGGAGCCGCAGGCCCGGTCGGCGACGCGGAGATCGCCGGGGTTGATAAACTGGATGAACCCGGGGGACTCGTGGTTGAGCAGGACGGAGGAGTCGGCGGGGTTGGCGGAGCTGGGCCAAAGTTCGGGGTGGCGGGGGGCGACGTGGGCCTTGCGCATGGTCAGCCCGGGGGTGGGGTCGCCGCCGTGGCAATCGGTGCAACCGAGGACAACGTGGGTGGATTGGTGCATGTCCTCGATGCCGGTGTGGCACTCGATGCAGCCGGCGGATTTGCGCCGGGCGGCGGCGTGCGACTGGTCAACGAGGCTGGGGGCGGGCAGGTTGGCCGGGGCGGGGAGCGGGCGGGTGGCGGAGACGGACGTGGCGGGGCCGGTGATCGACGGGGCGGCGGCGGAAGTCGTCGGGGAGATGCCGCCGGTCGGGGCGGTGGGGTCGGCGAAAAGGAGGAGACTGAAGACGGTCAGGGACCAGAGGGCAGCCAGTGGCAGGGCAAGGCGGCGGAGCGTGTTTTTGAAACGGAGCACGGGAGTGAGGGCAGACTGCGGTTGGAAAGAGGACGGCAGGTAAGCAGCCGGAAATCAGTAGGTGAAGTTCAGGGAAAGGACCGCGCTGTGTAGCTGGTCGTCGGGTGCGGTGGAACGCGAAAGCCCGGGCAGACCGGGGGAGGTGTTGCGATAGATGTCGTCGAAGCCACGGCCGGGCAGGAAGAGGGCGTAGCCGGCGGAGAGGATGATGTTATCGGTGAGCAGGGGGCGCCATTGGAGGCCGAGGGAGAAGTCCAAGCCGAAGTCGGAATGTACCTGGTTGGTTAAAAGGGCGGTCTGGATCGCTTCGGTCCGGGCCAGGCTGATGTGGTTGGCGTTTACGAAGGCGCGTACTTTCGGGGTGACCTCGATATCGGTGCCGAGGCCGAGGAGGACGACGCCCGGGTTGACGAAATTGGCCTGGCCCTGGGTTTTGCTGGTGCGGAGATTGGGCAGGACGGAGAAGCGTTGTTTGGCGGCGACGGCGGTGCCGCCGAGATTGAAGCCCTGTCGGACGTAGTAGCTGAAGGGGCCGCCGGTGAAGTTGGTGTTGTCCACGATGGAGTCGAAGCCGGTGGCGCGGCCGTCGGTCGGGTCGGAATCGCCGGTGGCGTAGAGGGCGGAGGCTTTGTAACGGATCCAGTCGCGATCGTAGCTGACTTCGAGGGCGGCGAGGGCGGCGGAGATTTCGTTCGCGCGGCCGGCCAGACCGTTGAGTTCATCGCGTCCGAACGCGTAGTAGAGCGCGTGGTTGAGGTTGATGCGGCCGAGGTGGCCGTCGCCGGCCCAGCCGAGGTAGCCGACGGAGACATCGTGCGGGGCGATGGTGCCGAGGGGGGCGGGGCGCACGATGCCGCCGTTGGTGTCGTAGTATTCGCCTCCGCCCTGGTCGAAGTTGGCGTGGAGCGAGAGCTGGGCGGTGTAGCCCTTGGTGAAAAAATCCTGCCGGTAGAGGTTGGCGACCGCGACGTATTGCTGGCGGGAGTCGAGGGTGTTGAGTTCGGAGTTGGTGTCCTTCTCGCGCAGGTCGAAGAAGGCTACATTGTATTGCAGGCGGTTGTTGTCCTGATTGCCGAGGAGGCGGAGTCCGAGCTGGGTGTCGTTAAAAATGAAGCCCCGGAAATCGCTGTTGAAGGGTTGGATGCCGACTTTAAGGGAGACGAAATCGTAGGTCGGGGAAAGGTCGGCGAGGTGGTATTCGTAGAAGGCCTCCTGGAGGGCGAAGTCGGTGTCTTCACGGCGGAGCGGGGAGTTGTTGCCACCGCCGGGATTGCCGGGGTTGGGGTTGATGATGCCCGGGGCGGAGAACTCGACCAGGTTGTAGTTGCCGACGAAGCGGAGTTTAACGACTTGGCGGGGCGGGGTAAAAACCGTTTCGCCCTGAAAGAGCAGCACATCGAGGGCGATGTTTTGCACCAAGACGGTGGAGCGGTAATCGCCGAAGAAATCGAATTGGCCGGGGCTGGCGGCGCTGACTCCGGAGGGCGTGGGAAGATCGCGGTTTTCGTAGAGGCTCTCGGAGGATGCGGTGAGGGCGAGGAACCAGTCCTGGCCGTGGATGGGGGCATCGCCCTTGAGCAGGCTTTGGCGATACCAGTGCCAGACCTCGGTGTCGGGGTGGGCGAAGGGTTGTTCGTTGAGGTCGCCCGAGGTGTAGCGCCGCCAAGGGGTAAACCCGACGTCTTTCCAGCGGTCGGGTGCGGGTTCGGAATTGGAGGGGTAGCCCCGACCCTGCTCGGCCAGCGGGTACGTGCCCGGCGCTTTCCAACCATGGCCATGGTCGGGCGGGATGTAGTCGGTGGCGCGCACGCCGGAACGAGGGAGGGCGGGGGCGCCGGTGATTTCTGAAGTGCGGCGGATCATCTCGGCGGGATCCGAGGTGCGGGTGTCGGGCAGGGTGGTGGGGCGGGGGCTGGTCGTGGTGGCGGGGTAGTCGGGGGCAGGGCTCGATGCGGGATTGGGAACGGGGTATTGCGGGTCGTTGGAAAAGTAGGGAGAGCTCGCGGACGGGGCGGGTTCGGGGGAACCGGGGTCGGGGTTGAAACCGGGGGCGGGCGAGGGGGTGGTGAGGGTGTTTACCTGAATTTTTCCGGCAGAGGCGGGTGCCGGGAGTGGCGGAAGGGGACGACCGGGATCGGCCGGGGTGTTGGCGGGCGCGGAGGGGGGCGGCTCGGGGTCGAGACGTTGATGGGCGCGAAGGTCGTCGGGGAGCGGGTCTTCTCGGGCAGGCGTTACGGGATTGGCCCACGCGATTGCGACCGCCGAAGTAAAAACGACTGAGGCTAAGAAGGTTGGCTTCTTCATGGCTGGGCGGCCAGTGACGCCGGACGCGTCGGTAATTTGGAATCGAAATAGGCGCGCAGAGGGGGGCTGGCGGGTGGAGGGGGATTATGAAAACCGTGGCAGGCGGTGCAGGAATCGGTCACTCCGCCGGCCGGGCCGTGGCAACTGGCGCAGTTGGCTTTGGTCGGCATGAGCACATCGGAAGTGAGGGTGCTGGTGGTGGCGGAGGCGTGGCAGGCGTAGCAGCTGGTTTGGGTGTGTTTGGCGTGGTCGAATCGGGCGCGGGGCAGCCAGATGTCAGGCACAGTGACCGGTGCGATGCGCGGGGCCCCCCCCGAAGCGGAGGATTCCACCGTGTGGCAAAGGTTGCAGGAATCGCGACCGACGGGGGCGGAGGGAAGGCCGAAGAAAACCCTACGTTCCAGGGCCTCGCCGGAGGGATTCAGCTTTTGGAAGGCGGCGAGTTTCTCCGCCACGTGGGTGCGCAAGGCTGAGCCGGAGAGCTGGAGGCGGCGCACGGCGTCGTCGGTATAGGCAACGGGCAGGCTGCGGAGAACCGCCCGGGCGGTCTCGGCGCTGCCGTGGGGCAGGGTAAGCGACGGGGTGGCCGGGTCGATTTGCAGCGCGTGGCAAGACTGGCAGTTTTGGGCGTACGTGACCGGTTGCATGCGCACGCCGGAAGCGTCGGGAACGTGGCAGGACTGGCAGTCGAGGGGGGCGTTATTCAGGAGCGGGATCGCCTGGCCCTTGAGGTGGAGGGCGTGGTTAAAGGCGAGCGGGTTGCGGTCGCCCGTGCCCGCTTGGTGGAGGCGGAACTCGGGGTGGTCGCCGGCGAAGGAGGAAATGCGCGAAGTAAGCCCGCCGGCGGGGCGGGCGACGGGGAAGGCCGACTGGCCCTTGGGAAGGATTTTGGCGAAGAGGGCGGCGGGGAGTTTTTCGGCGAGGGTGGCGGACGCCTGCATCTGGGCGGCGTCGCCATGGCAGGTGGTGCAGTGGGCCGGGTTTACGTTGAGCAGATTGTGGTCGCGGCCCTGGTGTTCGAGATGGCAGACGGAGCAGGAGGCGGCCTGAGCAACGCTCGCTTGATGGAAAGAGTGGGGTTGGTGGCAGGACTGGCAGGCCGTGTCCATGGCGGTGAAATCCCGCCGGGCTGGGCCGAGCAAACGGGCGGGGGCGAGTGGTCCCGAGCGGTTGGCGGTGGTGAGTGCGAGACCGACCCAGGATTCCGGCCCGGAGTGGGCGGCGGGGTGGCATTCCGCGCAACCGGCGGGATCCTTGACCTCAGCGTGCCCGTGCGAGCTGGCGAAATGCGCGCCGGTGTGGACCGGGGTGAGCGGACCGGGGCTAAGGATACCGGCCCGCCGCGGGGTGGCGAGGGCGAGGAGGAGAACTCCGGTGCACGCAATCAGCGTGGCGCGAACGAGCAGGCCGCGACGAGCGCGCAAGCTGCGGACGGGCTGGCAAGACGGCGTGTTGCGGCAGCACGTGCCATCGACATTGGGACCCAGGGGACAGGACCCGCCCTGGTCGGCCGGGCGGGTGCATTTCCACAGTCCTTTGGTTTCGCCGGGATTGATGACGAGTTGCGGGGTGCATTCCGGACCGGCGCGACAGGTGCCGCCGGGGCCGGGCCCGAGTTTGCAGGGACAGCCCTCGGCGGCGTGGCCGCAGATCCAGTTTTTTTGCGGTCGCTCGTAGTGGCGATCATCGAAATCGGGGGCAGGTTGGCGGCCTTCCGTGCTCATTGGGCTCCTCCGCTAAATGCGTAAACGACTACGATATGGACAGCGGCGAAAAGCAGCAGGCCGTAGGTGAGGGGGATATGGACAAAGAGCCAGGCTTTGAGCAGGAGCTGGTTGGCGTAGTGAAAATCGAGGTGGTGACGGGCACGCACCAACTCAGCCAAGTCTGCGGCCCGGGTCTGCTCCTGGGGACTTAGATAACGTCCAGCCTCATCCAAATGGGCGAGCAGATCGTTGAGTGGACGGCGGGAGCCGAGCAGGTGGATAAAGAAGCGAGGGTTGGCGCTGAAAGCAGGGGCGAGATCGCGGGCGTAGAATTCGGCCAGAGTGGAGGCTTTGGCCTCGGGAATGGTGGTTAACGCGATCTTTTCGGCGCGTAGTCGCAGATCGCGTCGAATAATGGGTATGCGTTCGTAGGGCACTTCACCGCCGGCGGTGGCAAGGCGGCGAGGGATGATGCGAGAGAGCCACCAACCCAGAATACCACTCACGGTAACGGCGGCAAAGAGAGCGGCGAGGGTGAGATTGAACATTCCCTTGGGCAGGGCGAAGCGCAGGTGGAAAACAAAGATAACTCCGGTGAAGAGACCGGCGTAGGCGTGAAGTTGCAGCCAGAGACGCGAGCCGCCGAGCGGTAACATGGGGAGCTTTTTACGCGCGTTGTAGGCGGTCAGGAACAGGCAGAGGCCGAGCAACAGCCAGCCGGAGAGATAGACCAAGTGAGGCAACCGGGCCTCCAGTTGCGGGTAATAGAGTGCGAGAAGGACGGACGCAGCCAGAGTCAGAAAGGAGAGGGCGGCGCGGCGAAGCTGGAGCGGGCGTAGCATTTATAAAGGGCGGGAAAAACCAAGCGGGTGAGCGGGCGGAGAAGTCGGGTGGCGGCTTATTCTAGTGCGCGTTCAAGTTGAGCTGAATTGGCCGGGGACGGCCAACCCTACATATAATACATAGCTTACTGACATCTGGGGATTTGTGCAGCGTTGGCCGTTCCCGGCCAACGCCGACTTTCCGCTCATCTTGACCGCGAATGGGAATTAGAGGCGGGTAAGCCATTTAGTGAGCGGATCGAGGGAGTTCAGGTTGATGCGATCGAGGGCGTCGTGGGGGCATGCGCGCACGCAGGCGGGACCGCCGAGCTGGTCGAGGCAGAGGTCGCATTTGGTGGCTTTGAGGATGGGTTTGGCGTCTTGGGCGAGCAGGGCGCGGCCGGTTTCGTCGCGTACTTCAACCATGCGAATGGAGCCGTAGGGGCAGTTATTCGCGCAGACGGTGCAGCCGATGCAGGTATCGGCATTGATCACCACTTCCCCGCCGAAGCTATCGCGGTGGATGGCTCCGGTGGGGCAGCCGATCATGCAGATGGGGTCGGTGCAGTGCATGCAGGCCTGGGCGACCATGAGGGAATCATGGATGGGGCCGTGGCGGAGGAAGCGCGGGTTGTTGTCGTGGGTGGCGGCGCAGGCCCGGACGCAGTCGTCGCAACGGGTGCAGCGATCCAGGTCGATGACCATGGACTTGGTGCCGTTGAAGAGACGGTTCTGGGTGAGGAACTCCATCATGGCGGAGTCAACCGCGGGGCTGGCACTGCGGTCCCGGGCTTTTTTAGCGGCGGCGGGGCGGGCGTCGGAGGTGTTTTGCGCGATGGGTGCGGGCCGTGCGTCGGCGGGCATCGAGGGCAGGACGTATTGTGCGATGATGGCCGCCGGGATGGTAAGGATATGGGTGTGGCCGATGACGCGCAGGCTGTGTTGCAGGGAAACGGTGTCGTCGGGGTGGGAGTAGTTGTGGGCGATTTCGGCCAGGCCGTAAACGGAGCCGGCGCCGAGGTAGTTGAGGGTGCGGTGGCCGGCTCCATGGCGCTGGGTGAGCCGGGCGAAACCGGAGCGAATCATGATAATGCCGTTCGGGTAATCCCCTTCCGATGCGATGAGGGGTTCCTTAGCCACGGCAGCGGAGCCGGCCTGGACGAGTTTCTTGTATTCGCCGGACCAGTCGTATTCGCCGTAGGTTTCGAATTGGGTGGCGGCTTCGACGGCGGCGCGGGCCTCGGGGCTGAGGTGACGAAGGAAGGGAGTCTCTTCCAGGTAGGTGGCGAGGGCGCGCTGGCGGTAGATCTTGTCCACGTGGTTGCGCAGCGCGGGATCGTATTTGAGCAAGTCGCGCAGGCCCTGCCAGCGGATCTCGAGCAGCTGGGTTTCGTCCACTTCGGCAAAAATACTGGCGGTGCGCGGCATGCGCGAGAGGGCGGCGATCTCGCCGAAGAAATCGCCGGCTTGCATGGCGGCGGTTTTATACTCGTCGAGCACGCGGGGGATGTCCTGGAGGAAGACGGAATGGTTTTGCAGTTTGCGGCTTTGGCGCCGGCGCGCGGCCTCGTCCTCGCGCGAGTTCGTCCAGAGCTGGGCGAGAGATCGCAGGAGCCCCGGGCGGGTGCGTTCGTTCCGGCCGACGGCGGCCGGGGGAAGGTCGGGCGCGAGCACGACACGGGCCCGGCCCGAGAGAATGAGAAAGGCGGAGGTGCCGTAGTCGCGTTCGCGTACGATGAGCTCGCCGGCCTTGTAAGTGCGGAGGGTGGTGTCGTTGCGCAGGATATCCGCCAGGGGGGCGGAGCGGGGGAAGCTCGCCAGGTTCATCTCGCGGAAGGGCGAGAGGGTGAGCAGGCGCTCAATTTCCGCGGCGGGGAAATCGGGATTGAAGGGGGCATCCCAGCGGCGTGGGCGTTCCAGGCTGGGGGCGGGAATCGACATGGTTGAAAGCGAGCGGAGGCGGAAGTGCGGAGGCGGGTTGCTTTTCTCTTACGCGTCGAGGGTGAGCGCGCCCTTGGGTTTGCAGATGCAGGCCAGGCAGCTGCCGGGCTCGGCGTCGGCGCCGTGTTCGTTGAGGTATTCGACTTCGCCGGACTTGATGGCCACGAGACACGCGCCGCAGTTGCCGGCACGACAGCCGGCTTCGATGCGCACGCCACAGGCGTCGGCGGCGTCGAGCAGAGTGGCGTGCTCGGGGCTCCATTCGGTGGAGAGCCCGGACTTGGCGAACGTGATCACCTTCGCGGTGAAGGGCGCCGAGGTGAGCGACTTTTTCATGTCGGGCTTGGCGGCTTTTTTCACTGAGGCCGGTCCGAAGGCCTCGAAGTGCACGGCGGCATCGGGCACGCCCCAGGTGCGGAGATCGTCGGTGATGCTCTCCATGAACGCTCCCGGGCCGCAGAGGTAGAAATGGTAGTTTTGCGAGGGCAGGAGGGACTTCATCAGGTCCACGGTGACGCGGCCCTCGTGTTGAAAATCGTGTCCGAGGCGGTCGTTTTTCCCGGGCCGGGAGTAGCAGATATGGAGCTTTAAATTGGGGTATTTGGAGGTGAGTGCGAGGGTCTCGGCCCGAAGCATGTGGTCCTCGCTGTTGCGGGAGCCGAAGAAAAACCAGACCTCGCGGTTGGAGCGGGCCTCGATCAAGGCGTGGGCCATGGCAATCATCGGAGTTATGCCGACTCCGCCGGAAATGAGGACGGTGGGGGTCTCTTTTTCGAGATCGAGGTAGAAGTGGCCGGCGGGCGCTTTGACGTCGAGGATGTCGCCTTGGGCAACGGAGTCGCAGAAAAACGACGAGCCTTTGCCGGGGGGGTGCTCGCTGCCGGCCGGCGGGGGGCAGCGTTTGATGGTCACGCGGTAATGGTTCGGGCGGGAACAGTCGGAGAGTGAGTAGCAGCGTATGATGGGCTTGGCCAAGCCGGGCAGGGTGAGCTGGAAAGTGAGGTATTGGCCGGGTTTGAAACCGGGGATGGGGCGGCGGTCGTGCGGGGTGAGTTCGAAGGAGTAGGTGTCCGCGCATTCCGGGATTTTTTTGGCGACGGTGAATTTACGCACGCCGCTCCAGGCGGTGCGCTCCTGTTCTGCGGATTGGATGCGGAGGCGGGCGGCGCGGATGTCGAGTTCGAGGCGTTCCAGTTCCCGGGCGCGGGCGGAGCGGGCGTGGGCGGCGGAGCGCAGGCTGTCAACCAGCAGGAGGGTGAGCTGCACGAGAAGTCCGCCAACGAGCACGAAGCCGACGATCAGGGTGAAGTCAGTGGGGGTGAGGACTGGCATCTTTGGGGCGATGGTTGGAGCGCTCGAAATTACTATTATAATTTACTCTGTGTTTTGTTCGGCCAGCTACTAAGTGATAAGCAGAAAACACTATGCTGCGTAAATCGCTTATTAACTTATTCACGGGTTTTTTCTTCCTGCACCCGGCCCAAGTGATGGGCGAAGTGGCGGGAGAGGTCGCGTTGATGAATAAAATCCTGGGTAATGCCTCTTGCGGCACCAGTGGCTGCCATGGCGGGGCGGGTGCGGTGGGCGGGGTGGGCGAGCGGTTTAAATCGCGCGATGGGCACGCCCGGGCTTTCGCGACTTTGGCCAGCGCTCGTTCGGCGCGGATGGGCGAAGTGCTGGGGCTCGCGGATGTGACGGCGAGTGCGAGTTGCACGGTGTGTCATGCGCCGGCGGCGGGGGTGCCGGAGTTAATGCGGGGCGGGGATTTACTCGTTGCGGACGGGGTGGGGTGCGCGAGCTGCCATGAGAGCACCGATTCATGGCTGCGCACGCATACCCGGCCGGAGTTAAGCCATGCGGAAAAAGTGGCTTCGGGAATGCGCGATCTGCGTTCTCCGCTGGCGCGGGCCGAGGCGTGCGTGGCGTGCCATCAAGTTATCGAGTCACGCTTGGTGGAGCAGGGGCGGCATCCCCGCCTGATTTTTGAATTGGATGGTCAGCTGGCTTCGGAACCGAGGCACTGGCGGGAAGTCCACGGGTGGGATGGAGCCAAGGCTTGGTTCGTCGGGCAGGCCGTGGCTTGGCGTGAAGCGGCGGCGGCACGGGCCAGCGGGCGCGATACGCTGGCGGGGGTTGATGAACGCGAGCGGGCTTTGGCGTGGCTGGTGCGCCGGGCGGCGGGAGCAACCGGCCTGGGTGCGGGGGCTCTCGATGTTGCGGGGGGCGAGGCGGATGGGCTGGCCCGGGCGGCGGAGGCAGGCTGGAAGACGGCCGACGGTGAGCGCGTGCTGTATGCGTTGGCCGGATGCGCGGCGGAGTTTACCGCGGAGGAGGTGAGTGTGCGGGAACAGGCTTACCGGGCGGAGCGGCTGGTCTTGGCCCTGGACCGGCTGCTGGCGGCGTGGCCGGAGCGGGCGCGGGCGAATGGCGCCGGGCCCCAGCTGGCTAACCTGTTCGCGGCGGCCCAGTCGGTGCCGGATTTTGAACCGCAGAAATTCGCCGGTTTAATGGCGGAATTTGCCCGGGTGTTGTCCCGCTGATTCTAATCCTAAATCCGGCAGTAGGAATTAACCACGGATTGCGGAGAGCACGGATAAAGGCATTTACGGATCAGATACGGGTGTGACACAAAGTGATGTCAGCCTGGCCGCCGAAGTGACACAGATATTCCTGTCTGTGCTCAGGTTGCCGGGCTCAGCGACAAACCCACAGGCAAGAATGCCTGTGTCACCACCGGAGCTGATATCTGTTTGTGTTACACCCGATCAGATACCTATGAATAAAACTCACCCGCAGGGTGAGCATAGTGAGTTCTATAATACCTTGATAATCCGTGTCTATCTGTGGAATCTGTGGTTCAACTGCTTTTTTTAGGCTAATTCGCTTTCCAGTTGAGCTGAATTGGCCGGGGACGGCCAACCCTACATCTGGCGTTTTGTGTAGCGTTGGCCGTCCCCGGCCAATTGCGGTTATGGGCTCAAATTGATCGCGAATTGGAATAAGCGGGCTTACGGACTGCGGGTAACTGGCTTGGCTTCACGGCGGAGCAGCGGGTCGCGGGGAAATTTGGCGTAGGGGAGGCGGACGCCCTGTTCGAATTGATAGTCGGCGCGTTGTTCGGCGGGGGGCTCCCAGCCGGTGGCACCGGAGGCGGCGATGAGATCGTCCTGGTCGATGCCATCGCCGGATACACCGATGGCACCGATGAGCACGCCGTTGCGGTACAGCGGGAAGCCGCCGGGGAAAATGGTGATGCCATTGGGGAGTTCCGGTTCGAGCAAGGCGGCGCCCGTTAGCAAGGGCAGGGAAAAGGCGAGTTGCTCGCCATGGAGTGGTCCGGGGGGCTTGCCGTTGATACCGGGCGGGAAGTTTTCCTGGGCGAGGAAACCGACGGAGCGGGAAGAAACGACCAGGCCCGGGCGGGCATTGATGTAGTAAAGCACGGTGCGGGCTTTTTGTACCGAAACGTCCCAGGAGAAAATCGGCGCGTCGGGCGTGCGGAAGGTGCCGAGCACTACGGGTGCCTGGCCCGGAGTGCCGGGATTGTTTACCACGCTGATAAACACCTGTGCGGGCCGGCCCAAGGGCAGGCGTATGCCGGCGCGGGTTTGCTGGGCGCGGGTGGCGGCGGCGTTGAGGATGGCGCGTACCTCGTCGGCTCGAAGTCGGGCGCTGCCGTTTAAGGCGCCGGCAACGGGATCGCCGATGATGGGGGCGCGTAATTCTCCGGTGACGCCGCCCAAGGCAAGTTGGGGCCACGCCATCGGGGCCGGGGGCGGGGCGATAATCGGCGTGGGTGCGCGGCGGGGCGAAGGTTTGCGCGGGGCCTTGTCGGTGTAGGGCAGCCGCACCCCATCGATCAAGACCTCGGAGGCGAGTATGGATTTAGGGGGGGCGTAGCCTAATTGACCGGAGAGGGCGGCGTTTTCATCCGGGTCGGCTCGTGTGATGCTATAATCTTCCGCTTCAGTGCCGTCTCCCGTGACGCCCAAGCCGGCGAAGAGGAGACCCTTTTTATAGAGCGGCACGCCACCGGGAGAGGCGTAGAGACGGGTGTTTGGAATGGGGGCGACACCCGCTGCGGCGGTGAAGCGGTTGATGTCGGAATAGGAGAGGTTGGAGAAGCCTACGCCGACCAGTGGACCGGGGGGGCGGTTGCGCACGCCGGGAGGGAAATTGGGCTGAATGATGAAGCCGGCGGTGCGAGTGGTGAAGGCCTGTTCGTTGGAGCTCAGGAATACGGCGGTGCCTGCCTTGGAAACGGCGATGGCGCGTTCGGTGGCCGAGATGCCCGACGGGGCTTCACCGTTGGCGCGAAGCAGGGCCAGCTCCCGGCCATCGCGGTCAACAATAGCAATGACGGAGCGGGGAAGGCCTTGTTCGCAGGCCCGGTCCGCGGCCTGTTGAGCGATGCGGGTCAGGTCGCCGGCGTCGTAGGAAGGCGGGGTGCTGGCAGGGTTATAACGACTGGCTTGCAGTGATGGTGCGGCGAAGGCACTCAGGATGACCAAGAGGAGTCGGGATAGGCTGCGCTTATGCATGATACAAAAAAGAGGCGGCGGACGGTGTGTCTGGCGAGCTTATGGTTTTTGTTGAGCGTTCATGATAACGCGAAGTCGCGGCAGCGGGCTTCTGGTTGGCGGGCGATCAGGTTTTGGGCGAAGAGGGCGGCGGGGCAAGCAGGGCGAGGAAGAGGAGGGCGCTGGGGCGGGCTCCGCACTCCTAGCTCAACCTTGACCATGGCAACCGCCCGGACGAATGTGTCGGCGTGAACCTGGTTCCGATCAAGGTCGTCGGGCAATTACGCAAAACCCCGTGGGAGCGCTTTGCGCGCCTCCAGCGCACCACGGCCCAGCTGACCAAGGGGAAGGGCCAGCCCAAAGGCGTCTTCCGTTTCTCCAGCAACGAAGCCTGCGACACATGGACGGCGAACTTGAACCGAGACCGGAAGTAACCCGGGTTCCCAGCGACGCCGATCTTGTATCGCTGGCGCGAGAATTCAATCGCCTGGGTGTCGCCTACCTCGTGGTCGGCGGTTTCGCCATCAACCGTCTTGGGTTTATTCGTGCCACCGAAGATATCGATCTGCTGATCGCCCGTGATCTGGCCAACCAAGCCCTGGTAAAACAAGCGCTCGAAATCCTTCCTGATCGTGCCATCCAGGAACTGGGCGACGAAGACATAGCCCAATGGGTGGTAGTCCGGGTCAACGACGACATCACCGTGGATCTCATGACGGAAGCCTGCGGAGTGCGCTTTGAGGATGCGCGTGAGGGCATCGAAATAGAGACCATTGATGGAGTGCCCATCCCTTTTGCCGGTGCCGCTCTCATGCTGAAAATGAAACAAGGCATACGCGAAAAAGACACGGCCGACCGTCGCTTCCTTCAACAGCTTCTTTATGCGAAAAAAACGCCGGAGCCGGGCGCCTGACCATCGACCACGAGCGCCTGATTAGTCCGCCCGGCAGCGTGACCACGGCGCAGCTAGCCCAGATGAAAACCGCCAGGTAACTTATAGGAGAATCAACCAACAGCGGCCATCTGACCCCGTTGCATTGGCACCCCCGTGGAATTCGCGCCGAAGGATTCTTTGCGCCGTATGTCACGAATCCGCAAAACTTCAGGAATTCGCACGTAAGCTTATTCCGCTGGCACGCCCGCTGCTAAAATTGATGAAGTGTTAATTATTTAGCGGTAAAAAGTTATTTCCCTTTGGTCATGCCCAGCCAACGAATGCCTTTAAGATTTATGACATCTTCGTTTCATCGGTGCTTTGCGCCCAGCGCACGGGCTGGGCTTGGCTTTGTGGCCTTGTTTTTCTTGGTTTTGGCGGCCGCGCCCTTGTCGGGGCAGACCAAGCCGTCTGGGAAAAAATCCGATCAATCCAAATCAGCAGAGGAGAGATCTGAGAAAATCGAAAAAACCGGTCGCGCCTTGCGCGAAAGCAAAGATGCGCTGAAGCGTGGCAACGTGGTCGAAGCCGAGGCCGCTTTGGAGAAACTCAATGCTCGCCCACCTCTAAGCGCCGATTGGCACCTGGAAAACGCCAACAACCTGCTTCGTGCCGCTTCCCAGACAAAAGAACAAGGCAACCTGGCCGGTGCTCGCGACATCGCTTGGCGGGCTATGCGACAGACTGAAAAGGCCGCCAACTTGGCCGGTGATGACCTCACCATAAAAACCCGGGTATCCGTGCTGCGCCAAACAATCGCTGAGCAGTTTCTTGCCAGTTCTACAACTTCAGCGGCTTTAAAAAACTTACAGGAACTGGAGTCCAAGTCCCGTGCCAAGCCTCGTAAAGACCGCACGCAGCAAAAGCCGGGAAGCCCCGGTTCGGAAATTCCTGAAAAAAAGAAAGCCAAGGATAAGGACGATAAGGACGACGAAAAAACCAAGCTCTCACCCGCTGAAAAGGCGGTGCTCGATCAAAACGATCCACCCGCAGGCAAGAAAAAGACCCCCTAACTCTTTGATTCTGCAGCCTTCTCTTCTGCACATGCATTTTCACCGCACTTACCTTTTCCGCGCCCTCGTTGTCTGGGTTCTCTGCACGTTTCAGCAATTGTTGGGTGTGGGGGTCACTTTCTCCGTTCAGCGCATTGGCCAAATGACCGGCGAGTGGCGCGAACATCCGCAGGACGGTAGGTATTTTGAATACTATTGGGACGGTGATCTTTCCGTTGCCCTTAACTCGGTGCCCGTTGCTGTCGCTTTCGGTGAATATTTCTATTACGCGGAATCGGGTGACGTGATCCGCGACCTCACTCCCGGCCAAGCCTACCAAATCAGAATCGAGGGCGGATCCATAGAATCGGGCGTAGTCAACATCACCGCACCCGCTGGTTACACCGTGCGAATCGGTGGCGTTGATCGTACGCAGCTAAACTACGGATCAAGTGGCTACCCACGTATAAACGAAACTTACGAATTGCTCATTATCGCCCCGGCCGCGCCGCCACTACCTCCGCCTCCACAACCGCCATCACCTACGCCGCCGCCCACAAGCCCCCCTGCACCGACGCCTCAATCCGTCTCCTTTACCATCTCCGAGTCCGGTTCTTGGTATGGCACCACCTACTATGATGAAAAAAACGAGCTCGCCTTCAGTTCAGGTTGGCAAGGCAGCCTCACTGCCAAGCTCGATAACAACGTAATCGGCACCGCTTCATCAGATCCGGCCCCCGGTAACACCGTAGGGCCCCTTCCCGTCACGCTCAATCCTGGTCAGAACTATACCCTGACTTTGGAGCCTTGGGCTATAGAGGATGGAAGCGTTAGCTTCACTTGGCCAACTGGATACTCGATACATATTAACGGCACTCCGCAGACCGGCATTACTATCGGTGCAGTGCCGGGGCCGCTGACCTACCAGCTCAAACTTGTGGCCGATGCCCCCGCCGCTCCGCCAACCCCTCCTCCCCCTCCGCCTCCTGCGCCCGCAGCGCCCCTTTCAGGCCACGTAGTCAACCTCGCCGTTCAATACCAGGGCAACGGCGCTGCTGGCCCCGATCTCACCGCCTCCCTAAATGGCCTCAACCTGGGCGCACTTTACGGAACGCTTGGCTATGCCCCCACCGTTCTCCAGCCGGGGAAAAGCTACGTACTCAACGTCTCCGGCACCAACCTAGCCTCCGGCGAGGTCCTGCTCGCGCCGCCCGCCGGCTTTACCTTATGGATTAATGGCGTTCCCACCACGCGCCTCGTTTATGGAGCCGGGACTTTCAACCTCCCGAACTACGAGGTCATTCTGCTTCCCGCATCCGGCACCTACAGCGGCCTCGTCGGCTCCGCATCCTCTTTACAGGGCGGCTCCATCGGCTGGGAGGTCTCCCTCGGCTCACTCCGCAATGGCGGCTCCGCCGGCTCCCTCATGCTCGCTGATCACGGCCTGGGCACATGGAATATCTTCAGCCCCGCCGCCCTCGCTTATAATGCCACTGACAGCGAGATCCGCATTTATCGCGAGTCCGGCGCCCTGCGCCAGATTTTGGCCAACGAGGCCTTGGTGGACATCGTCACCATCGACCCAACGACCTACGAGCTTCGCTTCTACCCACCGGTTTCCCCCGCCGCCACCGGTTATCAAGCCCCCGTCGGCGCCGCTTTTGTCACCTACCGCGTCGCCCGTGATGGCTCCGATACCAGGCTGCGCATCACTAAGACCACGGCCGACCTCAACACCCCCGGCAACCCTGCCGCCCGCATAGAATACACCACCCTGGAACGCACCGGAAGTTACCCCGCCTTCACTTGGGACCGCACCGACTGGACCCGTCAAAACACCACGCCCTTCGTCCGCGAACGCCGGGTCTGGACCGCCCTCGGCGATGGTTACGAAGAACTTCAACAACTGCTGAATTCCGACAACACCGTGGCCCGCCAGAGCCGCCACACCTACCCGCGCCTCGGCTGGGGCGTGGCTCCGGTTCAATCCGTGCTCGGCGACCAAGCCGCCAACGACATCACCACCGTCTATAAATATTACACCAATCCCGATCAAACCGCCACCTACGGCCAACCTCGCTACACCCTCTCTACTGGAGGAAGCTGGACCGGTTACGATTACAGCAACAGCACCGATTCCGCCGACGGACGCGGGCTCGGCACCATCAAAACCACCTACACCCCCTTCGGCTCCACCCCCGCCGCCAACCCCGATGGCAACTTGCCCACCGCCAATCAAGGCGTCGTCACCACCTTCGACTACGGCCCCGACTCCTTTGGCGACAATCGCCGCCTCACCTCGTCCCAGACTCGCATCAATGGCGTGCTCACCGCCTCCACCAGCGTCTCTTACGCCACCACCGAAGCCAACGGCCAACGTCTTTTAACCGCCACCCGCACCGAGAGCTCTGCCAGCAATGCGTCCCTCGTATCCACCACCGTGGTTTACGATGTCGCCAAGGTTCCCGCCGGCCCCGGCCAGCTTACCGACGCCTTCTTCCGCGACCAGGTCCACGCCACCACCAGCCCCGCCGGCGTCCGCCAGTCCTACATTCGCCATCGCGGCCAGTGGAACGCCTCTACCCAAGTCTTCTCCGGCGACGCCAACGGCCCCGCCTCCCGCATCGGCGTCATTCAGGGCCTCGCCTCGCCCACCACCGGCTCCACCGCGCTCTCCAGCGTGGATGGCTACACCCTCGAGACCGTCCACGTCGTGCCCGGCAAGAGCACCCTCAGCTACACCTACCGCGATGCCGCCGCCCGCGTCGTCCGCACCGAATCCTATTCCTGGAACGGCTCCTGGTCCCTCCTCGACTGGACTTCCTTCACCTACAATCCCGCCGGACGCCTCACCCAGCGCGCCACCAGTCGCGGCGAGGTCGAGGACATGGAATACACCGGCTTTCTGCTGACCAAGACCACCGACGCCACCGGCCTCGTTACCCTCTACGATTACGACGACGCCGGCCGCTTAAAAACCACCACCCGCCAAGGCTTGGCCGCTTCAGGTACTTACGCCGCCCAAGCCGATGTCGTCACCACCACCACCTACGACGCCGCCGGGCAGGTCACCCGCACCGAACTCTCCTCACCCGCCACCACCGAGAAACTCATCTCCACCCGCGCTTACGACCGCGTGGGCCGCATCACCAGCGAGACCCCCGCCGGCCTCGGCACCACCACCACCACCTACGATCCCGCCGCCCGCACCCGCACCGTCACCGCCCCCGATGGAGCCATCTCCATCTCCACCGCGTACATCGACGGCCAGCCTGCCAGCGTGACCGGCACCGCCACCGTCGCCGAATACTACTTCTACGGCATCGAGGGCGACGGACGCCGCTGGAGCCGCCGCCACCTCGCCGCCGCCGACTCCCCGCGCTGGACCACCACCTGGACCGACTGGCTCGGCCGCACCGTCGAAAGCCAGGAGCCACCCTACTCCGGCTCGGTTAATCGTAAGTCCACCCAGACCTACGACTCTCGCGGCCTGCTCACCCGTTCCACCGGCCCCGGCAGCCATCCCACGCTTTACGAATACGATGCCTTTGGCGCCCCCAGCCGCACCACCGCCGATTTTAATGAAAACGGCCAGGTGGACCTCACCGGGCCCGACCGCGTTTCCACCCAGGATACCCAGCTCATTTTTGCCGACGGAGCCTACTGGCAACAAACCGTCTCCTCCGGCTACCTGACCCTCGGATCCGCCACCCCCACCAAACTCGGCGAGACCCGCACCCGCCTCACCGGCTACACCGGCACCCTGCGCGACGAAGCCTGGAGCGAAGACATCGAGGGCAACCGCACCACCGCCAAGCTCACCGTGGACCGTGCCGCCCGCCAGGTTCTGCGCACCACCACCGCCCCCGGCCTCCTCGCCCCCTCCGTTGAGGAAGCACGCAACGGCCGCCCCGTCCGCTCCACCGCCCCCGACGGCATCACCGTCACCACCGGCTACGATGCTCTGGGCCGTGCCAGCACCACCACCCACGTCCGCTCCGGCACCGCCCGCACCACTACTCTGGCCTACCACTCCGGCACCACCCTGCCTTCCACCGTAAAAGACCCGGCCAACATCACCACGTCCTCCACCTTTTACGATCCGCTCGGCCGCCCCATCTTCGTGGCCGACGCCCTTGGCCGCATCGTCCGCTCCGCCTACACCTTGCGCGGCGAACTCGCCAAGCAGTGGGGCGATGCCACCTACCCCGTCGCCTTCGAGTACAACGCCTACGGCGAACGCGCCACCCTGCGTACCTACCAGTCCGACGCCGGCAACCAATGGACCGCCGCCACCTGGCCCGCCAACCCCGGCGGCGTGGTCAGCACCAGCACCTGGGAATACGCCCCCGCCAGCGGCGGCCTGCTCCGCCAGGTGGACGCCCAAGGCCGCGCGGTCGATTTCACCTACTACCTTTGCGGCAAACTCCAGAGCCGCACCTGGGCCCGCTCGGTCCCCGGCGGCGCCGCCCGCGTAAGCGCCAGCTACACCTACGAACCCAAGACCCCCCAGATCAAAACCGTCACCTACAACGACGGCACCCCCGGCCTCACCTACGGCGGCTTCACCCGCTCCGGCGAGCCCACCACCATCACCGACGCCGCCGGCACCCGCACCCTCGCCTACGATGTCAACGCTCCGTGGCGCTTCACCTCCGAGACCCTGCCCGACCTCCTTGGCGGGCGAATCCTCCGCCCGATTTACTACGACGGCACCACGAACCAAGGGGGCGCATGGGGCCCGCACACCCAGCGCGCCATCAAAGGCCAGGCCTGGGGCTACCGCTTGGGCAACGCCTCCGATGCCAGCCGCGATCTGGAAGTGCTTTACCCCGTCGCCAATACCGGACGCATCGCCGGTGTTCATAGCAAAGCAGGTGGCGGTGCGGGTGGCGGCTCCGACGGCGGTCTCGGCGGCTATCTCTACACGTATGCGCCCGATACCCGTCTGATCGAAAGCCTCCAGTTGCAGACCGTGGGTTTTGCCCAGACCCGCACCTACGATTCCCTGCGCGACCTGCCCACCGGCATCGCCTCCAGCTGGAACGGGGCCACCCGCCTGAGCACCACCACCGCTTACAACGAGCTCCAGCAGCCCACCCGCCGCACCCAGGGCGGCAGCCTCACCACCGCCGATTACGGAGCCGTGCTTACCACCGACTACGCCTACGACGCGCGCCACCAACTCACCTCCGCGACCACCTACCTCGGGGCCAACGCCGCCCCCGTCGCCACCCTGCCCGGTCGCGACTTCGCCTACGGTTACGATGCCATTGGCAACCGCACGAGCTCCACCGCCCGCGCCGCCGAGCCCACCCGCAAGTCCGATTACGGGGTAAATTCCCTCAATCAGTACACCAGCCGGACCAACAAAGGCGTGGCCTACTCCGGCCTTGCCGCCGCCAACGCCAAGGTCGCGGTCGATGGCCGCCCCGCCCAGCGCCAGGGCAAATACTTCTGGGAAGAGGCCGTCTTCACCGGAGATGCCGCCGTGCGCCGCGTCACCCTCGCCGCCGCCCTGATCGGCACCGGCGGTGCGGTCGATACCGCCCAGCTCGACAACCGCTACGCCTTCTTCCCCGGCAGCGGCGAAGCCTTCGCCTACGACCTCGACGGCAACCTCACCGCCGACGGCACCTGGACCTACACTTACGACGCCGAAAACCGCCTCATCCGCCAGGAACAGAAACCCTGGACCATCCTGCCCGGCGCACCCACCGCCAAACGCCTCGACTATACCTACGATTACCAAGGCCGCCGCGTGCGCAAAGTCGTTTACCAATGGCTCGGCGCCTGGTCGCAGCTCAGCGACACCCGCTTTATCTACCAAGGCTGGAACCTGATTGCGGAGACCAACGCCAGCGGCACCTTGCTCCGCAGCTACACTTGGGGCCTGGATATCACTGGCGATCTCTCCGCCTCCGGCGGGGTCGGTGCGTTGGTGCAGATCGTGGACCATGCTGCCAACAAGCGCCTGCTCCCCAGCTACGATCCCAACGGCAACGTGGCCACTCTCACCAACGCCGCGACCGGTGCGACCGAGGCCCAATACGAATACTCCCCCTACGGAGAGTTGCTGCGCGCCAGCGGCGGCTATGCCAAGAGCAACCCCTTCCGCTTTAGCACCAAGTACACCGACGACGAAACCGGCCTGGTTTATTACGGCTACCGCTTCTACGACCCCCGCAACGGCCGCTTCATAAATCGCGACCCCATCGATATCCAAGGCGGGTATAATATATACGCCTTTGTGAATAATGGACCGATTAGCCGCTGGGATTATTTGGGGCTGGATGATGATAGTGATAGACCTTGGTATCGCTGGATATTTGATTTCTTTGGATTCTCGGATTCTAACAGCCAACCGGATAATAACTTAAATCAAGTTCGTGGCGTCCACGAATTGACTGAGGCGCTTAGAAATGGGGAAACAGTCACAACGGACGACGTTGATGCTGCGATTAAAAAAGAGATGAGCAATGGCAATTCCGGAGCTGTATTTTACACCACGCCGAGCGGTAATAATGCTGTAACATTTGATCAACCTTTGCCGCGAGATTCAGGGTCTTCCAACGCATCTTTTTATATGCGCGGCGGGGAATCTGAGAGTTATTCAGGGGGCGGCTCAAGTGTTCCGACAATTGACAGTCCATCGTTGGCTTTAGTCTCCCCAAACGCAGTTCCTTCGATTGCTCCATTCTTAGCTCCAGCTGTAAGCGCTGCCCCGAAGATTGGGACCAGTTTAATAACCCGTGCGCTTACAGGTCCCCTTGGGTTTATTTCAGCATTACTTACTCCAAATACGGCTAACGCACCGTCGCCAATTCAGTTAAATTATCTCTCTAGTTTAGAAACTCGTTCTGCGTTTTATTTATATCACTACACGCAGCCGCAATATGTAAGTTCGATAAAATCATTGGGATTATGGGGTGCGAATCCTACAAGCGGACGCTGGGGAGCGTTTGCAACCGACAACCCTGCTTATACCCCAGAAGGCGCACATCAGCTGTTAGCGATACCATCTCCTGACGCACCCAGTGTAGTTATTCCTGTCCGGGTTGAGCCGGGTGATTTATATTGGGGGCCCATGATTGTGCAGCCGACTGCATCCCCGTTAAGATCCGGGGGAGGCAATGAATATATATTCCCTGCCGGCATTCCTCCAGACAGACTCGGAACCCCTTATCCAGCAGGCAATCCATTTGGAACGTTACCATAACACTGATATATGAATAATCCTTTTACTGTCGGTGATTTGGTTTGTTACAAGCCCACCGCAAGCACACAGGGTTGGATTCCTCATCACCCTACTTACGGACTCAGGATTGGCGCGGTATATCGTGTTTTAAATATCCGAAATGGTGAGTATCTTTGTGTTTATGAGGGAGACGCTGGCTCACATTACACAAATTTTGAAGCGATGGATCAATTATGTAAAGCCAGTGTTGTCAGTGTAATACCTTGGCCGAATGAGTCTAAGTACGAGCCGAAGGGGTAAACGATCAAACATGGCTGAAAAGGGGTACTGGCCGGCTGAAAAAGGGGTCGGGGTGTTACATGGATACAATTTTATGAAATCGAAACAATTTAACCTTGAGGCTGTTGGGTTTACTGAAACCCAGATGCTTTGCTATCCAAGCGTAAGGAACACCTTGGCTACGAAGGTTAGCGGCGATTTCCAAGCGCCACTCTTCACCTTTGGCGTAGGGGGCCAGTTGAGCGATCTCTTGCAGATTCTTACCTTTGGCGGAAATCGCCCCTGTGAGTACATCCAACCATCGTGCTTCGCGCATAGCTTTGGCATCGGATTGGGCCAAACCTACCAAGGAGGTTTGTTTCAATTCCTTGGCCAAGGTTTTCTTCCATCCGTCGGTGCCAATGGCCCAGCCCTTGCTCAGTTGATCAAAACCCAATCTTTTTTGCTCCGCTTCATCTACAGCCAAACTAATCAGTCGGGCGCAGTAGTCGTCCCAGCCTTGCGGTGTGTCCGTCAGTCCCCATTTACCCAGGACCAAGCCCGCTGCCAGACCGGTATTTCGATCTGGCGTGATGAAGCTCCGCAAACTACTCCAACGATACTCGGCAACCTTCTCCGGATCAGTTATTTTGGCGCGAACGGGATTGAGGTGAATATAATCAACCACTCGCGCCAAGGCCGACGTGTTTTCAATGCGAAGAGCATGAAAACGCCCCTGAAACAGGTGCCCCCGCTCGTCCCGAAACCGGTTAAATCTAGTGGCAAATGTACTTTGCAAGCGATGCATCCCGTCGCTCAAATTCGGGATCGGCGTTTCCAACGCCAGATGGTAGTGGTTGGACATGATTACGTAAGCGTAGACCTGAAAAAGGGGTCAGGGCGTTACATGGATACAATTTCTTAAAATTAAACTATTTAAACATTATAACCAATTACTTATGATTTTCAGTTCTATAGTCAATTTATCAGAATGTATCCATGTAACGCCCCGACCCCTTTTTTCTGCCCGATTTGCTGTCTCTTCTTGGATTACATACGAACAGGCAAAAGCTAACATTCAAGCGCAAGGTCTTTTTGATCAGTCAGTGCAAACAGCTCATAGTGTTATAAGTACAGCCTCGGAAATGACTAACCGAGTGTCTAAGCAGATGAAGGATTTAGGATGCAAATGAAATGGCTTGATCAAGTTACTAAGCATTTATGGCTGGGTGGATGCATTCCGTTAAGCTGGGTATTGTATCACGCTCTGATTGGAAAAGAGTGGGGAGTTGCAATCTTTGTTACGTTGATGATCGCGTTAGCACTCAGCCTTGCTTGGCGCACATATCGAAGATAAGCGGATAAGCCAAAGGGACGAATAAGCCAAAGGGGTCAGGCCGTTACTTGTTACATTTTAAGCTAAACCAAAGAGATCAGAACCTTGTATATGAATTCCTGCCCCCTTTCCCTTTATACCACCCGAACCACCCAAGCTTCCCCCATCGAAAACACCGCCTGCGAACATCGGAAACGACTCATCTATAAACCCCATTTTTTAACCACGAAGGCTCGCGAAGTTACGCGAAGCACAACCCAATACTTATAATTCAATTGATTGAACCCCCCTTCGCGCCCCTTCGGATCGTCTTCGCGGTTTAAAAATCATCTATTATTTTAACCGCTAACTTTCGCTAAATAACGCTAAATCAAACTTCTCAATCTTAATATGAATTTTCGGATAGTTACACAGAGCCAAGTCGGAGGGCGGACACAGAGTGCACAGAGCAAGGCAGTTTATTTCGGGAGTCTGGGTTCGACTCTGTGCGCTCTGTGTTCTCCGTGGTAAAACTGATTTCGCTAAATCAAACCTTGGATTCAATCCTTGAATAATCAATCCGCCGGACGTTTTAACCACTAATTTTCACTCATGCACACTAATCCAGAATCATTCACGACCGGTATTATTAGTGTCCATCAGTGTCCATTAGTGGTTCAAAATCTCCGATTTCCCCTTTAGCGAGTTTTAGCGCCTTTTAGCGGTTAACCACCTCCGAATAACTTTCCCTCAGTTTCCCGGAATTATTTAACCGCTAAAGCTCGCTAAAGAACGCTAAACCAAACCTCCGATTCAATCCTTGTATAAAACAATCCATCAGGCCTTTTAAACCACTAAGGCTCACGAAGACACACGAAGTTTCAATACAACCCGCCAATCATTTCCGGATTTTATCCATCCTATCTTCGTGAACCTTTGTGCCTTTCGTGGTTTAAAAAATCAATCAACTCATTCCTAACATATGAAAACAGTCGCCACCCTCCTGCTCACCACCGCCCTAAGCGGCACCGCCTTCGCCCAAGCCTTGGAAGTCACTCCCACGGGCATAGCTTACGGAAACGCCGGCACCCGCACCGAATATAAAGATAATGCGGGCGTAATGGGAGGACGATCCGGGTTTTACGAAACCGCCAATCCAAACCCCGCTACCAGTTGGTATCCGGGCGCCAGCAGTTGGCAGCATTTGATCGAGGCCCGGCATAGTAATACCGGAAACAACTTCGCCCTGCAAATCGCGGGTGGTTTTTTTGATCAAAATCTGTGGTTTCGAAAAACAGCCAACGATCCTTCCGCAGGTTGGAGTAAATTTGTCGCGCAGAACTCTGCGGGTAACGTGGGTATTGGAACGGATACGCCGCAATTCAAGTTGGAGGTTTTGGCTAATTCGTGGCAGCCCATCGTGGCCAATTCAACGAATCCGGGCGGCGGTGGCTTTACTGCTCATCCTAATAACATAGCGCAAAGAGTTGAATTTGCGGTGACGGGCCCAAGTTATCCTGGCGGCGCTGGCAATGCTCGTATATGGATGGATGGAGATGCGTTTTGGATACAACGTGGAAGTGGGAATGTCGGTATCGGAACGATAACACCATTCGGCAAGTTGTCCGTCAGCTCCGGTAACGGAGATGCTTTAAATGTTTACAATCCGGCTGACGACGCAATTGCGCTGCAAACCACCTTGAATGGCCAACCACTCAATGGTTACGGCGGGGACATTCATAACAGACTTTTACTACAACCTATTACGGGAAATGTCGGCATCGGGACCTACGGCCCTACCCATAAACTCACTGTCAATGGTCAGGTAAGATCCAAAGGTTTTATAACCGATACGAGCAATTGGTCGGACTATGTCTTCGCCGACGATTATAAACTCGCCTCGCTGGACGAGGTGGAGGCGCATATCAAGGAGAAGCGCCACCTGCCCGGCGTGCCTTCGGAGGCCGACGTGATAAGCAAGGGCTTGGATTTGGGGCAAATGTCGGCGGTGCAGATGGCTAAAATCGAAGAACTCATGCTCCATGTGATCGAATTGAACAAACAGGTAAAAGCCCAGCAGGCGCGGATCGAACAACTTGAGAATCAGGGCGATAAACGCGGGAATGATGCCCAGCGGAATAATCAGCCTTAAGGTAAAGCTTGTTCTTAATAATCGAAAACCGGATTTAACCACGGATGGCACGGAGAGCACGGATAAATGCATTCGGATATCTGATGTTTTTTGTGACTAAGTTTTCCGATGCGTTTGGCTTATCCATTTGTTGTCGGGTATTCTCGGAATAACCGATCAGCGATCGGTTTTACATCAGTCTATCCCATACTAAATCCCTTTTATAAAATGAAATCGTTTAACTACTCACTCTTCGTCCTGCTGGGTTTGGTTTTGGCGAATACTACCCGGGCCGAGCTCGATGTCGATGTGGTCGGGCCCGTAACGATCAATCAAAACAAGGCGTACTGGGCGGGTTCGTCGATCGAGACTCAGGGTTCGGTGGTGGTAGGTGCGGGTGGCAATCTCAGCCTGCGCGCCGGAGATCTTATTTTTCTGCAACCGGGATTTCGGGTGGAGGCCAACG